>JADKDV010000001.1:331367-662735 GCA_016718315.1 Candidatus Obscuribacter sp.
AGATATGCTGATACAGCAGTGACTGCATCAGACTGTGTAAGGGCATGATGTATGGCTGGTCCGTAACCAGGGTCGCGTCCCAGTAGTGTTGTATCAGTGCCATGCAGTGTCGTCACCACCCGCGGTTGCTGCTCAGGCTGGAGCATACAACGTGCCAGGATAGCGGCTGTAGCATGAGGGACTGCGTAGTGGACGTGCAATATATCAAGACCATGGCAACGGCTCACGTCCGCCATTTTTACTGATAGTGGCAGAGTGTAGTCAGGATATTTAAATAAGCCGTAGTCGTTGATATTGACCTGATGGAAGTACACGTTTGCTGCATCGAGGTCGAGTCTAAAGGGCCGCTCATAGGCGATAAAGTGCACCTCATGACCGCGCAGAGCCAGTTGCTTGCCGAGAGTGGTGGCAATGACACCACTGCCACCTATCGATGGATAGCAGCTGATACCAATTTTGAGCCTGGCACTATTGGAGTCAGACAAGTTCGGTGTAGGCTTCATCTGCCCTCTCTATGATGTCGCGGGTGACATATTGTATTTCTGGTGCGTCATCTTTGTTGAGATACTGCTGCTCGCCAGCACCAGAGACATAGTGAGTGCACTTTAGCACTGACTGCATCCACTTGAGACGACTATCGCGGGTGGGGCTTATCTGCTCTTTTGTAATTGGTACTTTTGGCAAGTCTATATAGACATCTCCGCCCTCATGCAATTTAAATGTATCGCCATAGCGGGCTCTGACTATCTCTCCCTGGTAGGGCACGTCGACAAAAAACTCATTGACCTCGGTGGCAGCACGGCGCAGCTCATGGTCGCTAGAGCGCACTACTTTGATGCCTTCAAGTAAGCCCATTTTGCTGTACAGGCTCAGACAAAATTCGGAGACATTGTCTGCCTCGACATTGCCAAATAAATTTATCAGTCCATGATCTACATAGTTTGGCAATTGTGCTTTAGTTTTAGCTTGCCAGTCGTCCGGGATGCGCTTGAGATAAAGCGGACTAAATTTGCGCTGGATTTTATTTGCAAAAGTAAAATTGAGCTTGGCTGCCTCATCAGTCTTGCGGTGGCGCAAAATCGTCTGAGTCTCTCTGGGATCATGATCACTATCATGATAAAAAAATACAATCTCACCGCCAATTTCTTTTTGTAGCTTGCGCGCAGTAAATATTTTTGACACCAAAAAGCGCTTGGGAAAAAATCCACTGGGTTGCTGTCCAAAGCAAATTACAGGGGCACTCATGAGATTGTTTCCTTGTTGGCAAGTTGATTGGTGTCACCGTTGTCGATTTTGCGGTCAAAATACTTTTGCAGGACAATACTAAAGATTACACATATTGTGCAACCGATCAGTGGAAACCACAGATAAGAAACAGTAGCACTAAAAAATAGTGCAAAAATAATTGACTGGGCAGCTAGAGCCGCTATAAAAACAGCATTACCTTTGACCTGTTTGATAAAAAAGCCAACCACAAAAAGTCCCAGAAGTACTCCGTAAAATACTGAACCAATAATATTGACTGCTTGTATGAGGTTTTCGGCGAGCTGGGCACAAAGGGCAAAGACTATAGTAACGATACCCCAGGCAGCAGTAATCAGTTTTGTCGCTAAAAGTGTTTGTTCATCAGTAGCGCCAGCCTTAAAGATTGTCCTGTAAAAGTCAATCGTGGTGCATGTACCCAGAGCATTTAACTCTGCTGCTTTGGATGAGAGTGCTGCTGCAAAAAACGCCGCCATCAAAAGCCCTATGACACCATGGGGTAATTCGCGCAAGATAAAGGTAATAAACACATAGTCAGCATCATTGGCTTTGACATCATCACTTTTAGCTGTAACATCGGCAATAGCCTCAGCGCGTATGGCGTCGCTCTTATCCTTTGCTGCCTTTGCAAGTGTTAGTGCTTTTGATTCGGCAACTTGATTATTGGCATGTCTGGCCTCGATCCAATCTCCCAGTGCTTTTGTTAATTGACCCCTGGATTGGTTAAAACTACTTTGATAGTCAGTCAGTGTTGTATCAGTCTGATGTGATTTTAAATATTTATCCGCTGCCGCATCAAAAAACATGGGTGGAGTTTGAAACTGATAAAAAAGAAAGAGCAAGACCCCTATCGATAGTATGCAAAGCTGCATGGGAATTTTGCAAACGGCATTAAACATAAGTCCCAGTCGACTCTCTCTTAAATTGGAGCCTGATAAGTAACGCTGCACTTGTGACTGATCTGTACCAAAGTATGAGAGCATCAAAAAAGTGCCCCCCAGTATGCCCGACCAAATAGTGTAGCGTTCGCCGGGATCTGTGGAGAAGCTCACCGCATTTAGTTTGTGAAAAGAACCGGCCAGACTAATCGAGTCATGCAAAGTGAGATTATCTGGCAATCTGCCAATTAGCAGACATGCCGCTGTCAACATCCCGGCAAAAATAATGGCGAGCTGATATTTTTGGGTCACAGTCACTGCATCGCTGCCACCTTTGACTGTATAAAGCATGACCAGTAGACCTGAGCCGATAATTGTCCAGTGCAGAGGCCAACCACAAACAGCTGTCAGTACTATGGCTGGTGCATAGATAGTAAGACCAGCACCCAGTCCTCGTTGCAAGAGAAACAGTGCTGCTCCTAAAAGGCGTGTCTTTAGATCAAAACGCTTTTCAAGAAATTCGTAAGCTGTATAGACATTGAGCTTATGAAAGTCTGGCAAAAAGAAAATGGCGATTATGATCAGTGCCAGTGGCACACCAAAATAAATTTGGATAAAGCTGAGACCACCGAGATAGCCCTGTCCTGGTGTAGATAAAAAGGTAATAGCGCTGGCTTGAGTGGCCATTACTGAGAGTCCAATGGCATACCACGGTGTCTGACCGCGCCCTCTAAGGTAAGCCTGTAAGTCGCGGCGGTGGCGTGTGTACCACATGCCATATATTGCGATACCAAATATGGCGCTCGCCAGGACCACCATATCTAGCCAGTTCATGAGCCAAGCCCCGTGAGAGCTGTGAGTAAGGCTAGCCAAAAGACAAAATTGCTAATCACAAAGGTGTATAAACCTCGCCAGGTCTTGGGCCAGGGCAGACCTGTCAAATCACTGCCTATTTCTTTTGGTAATGGATCTTTATCTGTCATTTGCCTGCGGCTATCAAATTGGCCAGGAGTCTATATGCGCCAGGGACGCCAGCTGGCAGCTCTCTAAAAAATGACAGACCAGTATAGATGTAATGCCCTTTGCCATATTTTGCCACCAGTAGCCCGCCCTTTAGTTGCTCTTCGCCAGGGTCAGCGCAAGATAACAGTGGCTTAAAATTATCGTCCCACTTCTCACCAAAATAGAGTCCGCGTTCCTGTACCCAGTGGTCAAAATCAGCACTGGTAATTTTATTTGGTATGTTTAGCAGCGCATTTTGTGGGTCCAAAAAAGTTACTATTGCGTTTTCGTCTGTGATGCGTCCGTTATAGATAGTCAGTGGATAGGGGGCAATTTTTGTCGTGTGCAGTTTATCTGGTCTTACGTACTGGACAATTACTGTGCCACCATCTTTGACATAGTCAAAGAGCAAAGGCATGGCACGGTCAATCTCTTTGCGCACATTAAAGGCGCGCACACCGAGTATCACGGCATCTAAGCCTTTTAACTGATTGGCAGTGAGGTTATCGTCAAGGGTAGTGACTTCATATCCCATTTGACTGAGGTTGGATGGTAGGGCTTCGCCAGCGCCTGGGATAAAACCGACACGATGACCGCTTACCGCCAGGTCGAGAGCGACAGCTCTCACCACCGCTGGTGCGTGCATCATTTGTGGTGGTATGTGGGCGTAGGATATAACCTCACGCTTGCTATCAAAAGTGATACCGCCAACTGTAGCTTTGGCTCTTATGTCCACAGTGCCAGGCTTGTCTGGAGCGGTAATTTTAAATTGTATTTTGCTGCTTTGACCAATTTTATCAATTCTAAATTGTTTAGAGGCAGGGCTAATATGCCAGCCTGCTGGCGCATCTAGTTGCAGTGTGCCTGTGGCATCGGTTCTAGCCGAGGTCACTTCTACAGTCACTGTTTTGGTCTTGCCTGGAGCCAGGACTACTGTGTCTAGATCAAAATGCAAACTAACAGGAGCAATAATCTTAAGCGGCTTGCTACTGCTACTGATGTTGACAGCGACTGTGGTGGCTTTTGCCATTGGGTTTGTCTGGTGGTTACTAGTGGCACTGGTAAGCTCCACCGGTTGGCAGTCCAGTGCGACGATCTGGTCACCTATAGCAAAAATATTTTGCACCGGAAACGATGGCGTATTTAAGGCACTACCAATTAGTCTATTGTCACTCGTGGTAAACAGTCCGGCGCTGCCAGGTTGTCTGAGCCACCAGGGATGCTCTACGTGGGCACTAGCAGGTACCTGAGCTGTGTCAGTCCAGCTCACTTGCTCACCTGTTAGCAGAGGCAAATTGCGCTTGATTTCTTTATCAATGATTGGATAACGTGTAGACAGTAGCTTTACTTGGATACCATCTGGCAATTTTGTCTTTAATGAGGCACTGCCCTTTAGTGTCACAGTCTCGCCTGGTACTACTTCTGCTTGATCGATATGAGTCGTGGTAGTCAAACCCAGACACTGTGCCAGTATGTTGTCGAGGGCGGAGCGCTTTTCGCTTACGACCGCTGCCATATCCTTTGATGGAGGCAATGTAGCTAGTTTGGAGCGCAACTCTAAAAGCTGAGGGACGCTAGCTGTTGCATCGTCTTGATTAAACTGAGCGATTGTTTTGTCGATTAGTTGTTCGATGCCTAGACCGCCCTCTACGCGCTGCCAGGATGTGTCGATACCATCCATGATGTCTCTTTTGGCCGGTTCGCCATCCAAAAGTTGAAACGATTCCAGCCTCTCTCCACCGCTTGCACCTGGAAATGTAAACTGATCAAAGCCCTGGGTCTTGTGCATGGCTCTGCTTTTGGCGGCTATTTCAGTAAACAACTGACCGGATATTGCATCTTTGCCACCGGCATCGATCTTTAAAATATCTCCTTGAGCAACTTTGTCTTTTTGCCAGATTGATACGTTCCACATAATACGTTTGGGCTGCCAGGGCAAAAGCCCTTCGGCAATTTGTTCAGGAAAGGCACTGGCATCACCCGCCAGTTTAAAAGCTTCCATGGCAAGCACTGTGGATGCGGTGTGATGTCCATGGGTGCCTCCAGGTGATGGAGAAAAACGTGTGACAATGACGTCCGGTTTAAATAGACGGATGACACGCACCACGTCCGATAAAATCTCTTGTTTGTCCCAGACTTTGAGAGTCTCGACATAATTTTTGCTAAAGCCAAAGTCAACAGCACGCGAAAAATATTGTCTGGCACCGTCGATGTCGCGCGCTGCCATTAGTTCTTCAGTGCGAGCGATGCCGAGCTTTGCGCCCAGGTCCGAGCCCAGCACATTTTGTCCGCCATCACCTCTGGTAAGTGATAGATAAGCGGTGCGATAGTTGCGACCGCGCGCAAGATAAGCCAGTAACTCTGTGTTTTCGTCATCGGGATGGGCCGCTACATAGAGCACGCTGCCCATTTGCTTCAGACTCTTGAGTTCTTGTAGTATCACCTGCGGTGATTGTGTCTTCATCTCGGTACCCTGTGCCGCTCCGCAAAACAAAGGTGTCGCGCTGCTTAGAGCCATACTCAAAGCAAGCAGATTTGTTGGAGTACAAATCAAGCTAAGAGCACAGAGAGCCGCGCGACACCATTTTGTCGCATTCGTTTTTTTGACTTTGACGTTAGTGATTTGCACTTCAGTCCATACTTTGGCGATTGAATAGTATTTATCTCTATCCAATTGCGTAATTACTTGAGTCCTGCCTGAAAATCAGTATTGATTTTTTGATAGGCCCCATCATCGGCTTTGACAGCCAGTTCCATTGAGTGCTTACTGGCAGCTAGAGCGCCTTCTTTGTCACCCATTTTAGCCAAAATCTGAGCTTTGACATAGACAATATAATAAGCATCGCGCTCTTTTATCGCTGCATCAATCCACTTAAGGGCTTTGGCCAGCTCTTGATTGTGATTGCTATAAAACTGAGCTGATTGGAAGTATGGTTTTTCTTTGGCATCTGACGCCATTACTTCTTCTATTTGAGCAAAAAGTTTGTCAGCAAAATCAACTTCAACTTTAACTGGCACGCTTGTCTTAGCCCAGGAGAGTGTCATTACTGCACTGTTTTCGCGCAGGTCATTGAATTCAATTGTAAAACTCTCCAGGTCACTATCTCGTTTTGTGGGAGTGACCTTAAAGCGCACCAGGTCTGATTTTTCGTCGTATTTATATGAGCCCCATTGTTCAGAGCCTTTGTTGATGATTATGGTCCACTCGTCTTTACCCGGTATGGTCATAAGGGCATAGGTGCCAGCGGCGATTTCTTTACCGTTGAGTTTGACTGGTGTGCTAAAAACCAGCTTGGTGGCTGCGTTGGCACCGGTTCTCCAGACTTTGCCGTATGGCACCACATTGCCATAGACTTCGCGACCTTTGGCGCTGGGGCGCGAATAAGTCACTTCGATGTCGGTTAGACCAACTTTTTGTTTGATCGTGCATGCCGGGCTAGCTTGTGGAAACTCGACTTTGGGCGCAGCTGCTTGAGCGGTAGATTGGACCATGGTTTGCACCTTTGTTGCTTCAGGAGGGTTAGATGGCGTATTGGCGGCCAGGGCGCTATTGGCAGATACCAGAGCAGCTCCAGCAGCGCAAATAATGGATATTTTTTTGGAATTCATTAGTATGTCCATGACGGAATTAACCAGAGGTACCTCAATAGGGAAAGGTACTTTAACAGGCAGACAATAGACCGGTCGTCTACAAAAGTCAACCTTTCACCCTTAGAACTGGTTTATGTCTTCACCCACAGTTTAAATGGTTATTTTGGCTGTAGCGCCAGGCAATGCTTATTTGACATTGCCCATTAGTTTTTTGATCCTGGGCACCAGCAAAGTCAAGATTACGGCAGCAATGAGAGTAGCTACGGCCATTTTGCCAAAGAGCATAGTTAGTTGACTGGCGTCCTCTTTGAAGTCCTTAGACAAAATACCGGCCACAAAATTACCAATAGACGGCGATACAAACCAGGCACCCATGGTCAGACTCTGGAATTTTGATGGTGCCAACTTTGTCACTGTAGAAAGTCCTATCGGACTCAAGCAAAGCTCACCCATGGTCTCGACCAGATAGACAAATATCAAAAAGAGCGGTGATACTTTGCCCTGTGCTACCAGTATCGAGGCTGGGATCATAATAGCGATACCAATCGCCAAAAAGAATAGACCAAAGGCAAACTTTGCTGGACTGGTAGGTTGTTTATCTCCGAGCTTTAACCAGATATAGCTAAAGACTGGTGCAAGAGCGATGACATAAACTGGCTGCAGAGATTGGAACCAACTTGATGGAAAATTAAAACCAAACAAACTGCAGTTGGTAAATTTGTCTGCAAACAAATTGAGCGATGAACCACCCTGTTCAAATATAGACCAGAAGAGCACGTTGAAGAAAAATAGAGCAGCTATAGCGCCAAGTTTTTTCCACTCATCAGTGGTCAGTCCACCATGTAAAAAACGATCTGCCTCTTCATCTATCTCTTGTGCATTTTCGCTCGTACCTGATGATGTGTCTTGATTGCTACTGTTTGTCTCCCCTGATTTTTTGCTTGGCATACCGACATGCTCAAGCAATTTATAGTGCCACAGTAGATGTGCCAGTCCTATGCACATCCCCACGCCGGCACAGACAAAACCAAAATGCCAGCAAGTCTCTGGTGCTATGCCCCATCCTTTGAGGATAACCTTAAAGCCAGGGTCTTGAGCCAGATAGCCACACACTAATGGGGAGAGCATGGCACCAATATTGATGCCCATATAAAAAAGCGAAAAACCAGAGTCACGTCTGTTATCCCCTGGGGCATAGAGTTTGCCTACCATGGTTGAAATATTTGGCTTGAGAAAGCCCGTGCCACAGACAATCAAGACGAGCCCTGCATAAAAGGCAAACACCATGGGCAGTGCCATGGTAAAGTGTCCCAGGGCAATAATGATGCCACCAATCAAGATTGCTTTGCGTGGTCCCAGCCAGCGGTCGGCTATTAGTCCTCCGGGGATGCTGGCCAGATAGACGCTGCCTGTATAGGCGCCATAGATCACTGCCGCTTGCTCAGTGGGCAAACCAAGACCACCCTGTACTACTGTCGCAGTCATAAACAAAATCAAAATAGCGCGCATACCGTAGTAGCTAAAGCGCTCCCATAACTCAGTAAAAAAGAGAACATTGAGCCCCTTGGGATGACCCAGCATGCCGCCTGTATAGTGGGGATCATTGATCACTGGTTGAGACGCGGTCATTTTATTCTCCGGCACAGGCTTGTTTGAATTTTTTGAACATGACAAGGTCCATTTTGAAGGCATCAGGACCGGCATTGGTATCGCCATCAAAAGGAAAACCAAATCAGAACAGGCACTCTGAGTCCCCTTGGCATTAACTCAAGTACTCCTAAGTTTTACCAGATTTTAGTCACTATCTTAGGATTACCGGTTACGCTAAGCCATGTATAAATGCCAAAGTCTAAATTGATGAAAGAAGAGCGGGACAAAATTGACACTGGGCTGGAAGAGCCCCAGCCTCGCCTGGTGGAGCAATCCTCTGGCGACGATATGTCTGCTGATGGTAGCGACCTTTCTGTCGATAATACGCCTGCAGCAGCGCCTCCAAGCACTAAAAGTGCTAAGTCCGGGCCCTCTGTCTCGCCTGATTTGGCCCAAAATCCATTTAATAAGCCCAATCGCGCTTCCATGGCTATTGACTATCCCTATAATCCAGCTAAATCGCCCGGTATTCCTGGTCATAATGTCGAGCCCCAGGTGCAGCAAGATGCCGACGAATCAGAGCCGGCTCTAAGCAGTCGTTTGGCCTCTCATCTCATCGATGCTGGCTTTATTGCCATTGTTTGCACCATTATCTATGTATGTCTTGGCATTACCTGGGACCT
The DNA here is from genome assembly GCA_016718315.1 of Candidatus Obscuribacter sp. Taxonomy (GTDB): domain Bacteria; phylum Cyanobacteriota; class Vampirovibrionia; order Obscuribacterales; family Obscuribacteraceae; genus Obscuribacter. The sequence continues at coordinate 340,375 of JADKDV010000001.1, forward strand.
GGTCTCTCAAACATCTTTTGACAACGTCCTGGGTTATCTCTATGGTCTGCCCAAGGATATACAGTCAGGGTTGTTTCCTGTTGATGCCATTTTTGCCAAGCTGCTGGCCGTTTTTATCATCTTCTTTATAAACGCCGTATTTCCTGGTTGTATTTGCATGCTGGCGTTTTTTGCATTACTGGGCAATCCTGACGTGATATCGCAAAACGATCTTTCGCCAAGGTTTTATTTGATAGCGCAAATTGTCTTCTTTAGTATTCCAGTTTTTTATCATGCATTTTTTTTGACACTCTATGGTGTTACACCAGGCAAAAAAATATTTGGACTCAAAGTACAAAAGCTCTCATTGGGTCATGCTCTATTGAGAGAGAGTCTAAAGTTGTTTTATATAGACTTTGTCCTCTCCTGGTGGTATCCACTCAGAGCGATTGTCAATCTGGTCCGTCCCAAAACTAGTAAACTAGCTCTTGCTCTGCCTTACGACAGACTGGCTGGCACCAAAATATATGACGGCAGTTCTGTCTCACGACACAAAGCTCTTGCCACCATTGTTTGGTCATGCGGATTGACTCTTACTATTGGACTCGTTTATGTCGGACTACTCAAAGAGCCTATCGCTGATGCCATGCTCAATAGTCGATTGTCTTATCTTGAGCGCACTGATAAAGACAAATATCTAAACAAGCTCGTCAAAAATCTCAAATACCGTAAACGTAGCTTTTATCAAAATCAGAGCGAAGCAAATAGATTGCGGCTCCTCACCGAAGATATTACGACCTATGAGCATGCTCTGGCACTGCTCAAAAAATCTGGTGGCACACAAAAAAGTCTAAGTCCGCTTTATGCCCAGCTAGCAGTCATGTGTGAGGAGCGCAGCCTACACGATCACTTGCCTTCGGAGCAACAGAGAGATCTGGCCAATGCGGCAGCGTACTTTGAGAGTTATATCAGTCTCAGAGACGCCGAGAGTCGACCTCTCGAAAATGATTGGTTTAAAGCCAACTGGGAGCAGTCTAATGTGCTCTACGAACTATCAGAGATCTATCTCAAGCTAGAGCGCTACAAAGATGCCGAGACAATCAGTCGACGGGCTATTGATGAACTGACCAAAGAAGATAAATACAAAACCTTGCCCTTTGTCTATTATGTGTTGATCAGATCTTTTGAGCGTCAAAACATGCCCGCTGAGCAGGCTGTAGCTTTGATTGATCTTTGCGCAATTTACAGAGGGTATTTAGACCAGGCTATAACTGATACCACTGGTAAAAGCGATAGTGTTAAACGCGAAAAAATAATGCCACTGTATACAGATCTCTTTAGCACTGAGCTGAGACTGGCTGATAGGTTTTATAGCCAAAATAGAGTTGTTGATGCGCAAGAGCATCTGGATAAAGCGCGCAAACTCTATGATCAATATGGTCAAGGTGAATCCGAAGACGGCAAGGTCTTGAAAGAATTGACCGATAAGATAGTTGCTGGAAAATCCAAGTGACTTTTTTGAAATTAGTGATTTGATTTTACCTTCCCTTTATGGGAAGCAGCTAAATTTAAAACTTCTACGAATACTGAAAACGCCATAGCACCGTAAATGTAGCCCTTAGCTACGTGGTGACCAAAGCCATCTCCAATCAGCACAACTCCAATTAGTAGCAGGAAGCTAAGTGCAAGCATTTTTACCGTAGGGTGTTTAGCAATAAAATTACTGACAGAGGTCGCAAATACCATCATCGTAATGACTGAGATTACAACAGCAGTGATCATTATCCAGAGCTGATCTACCATGCCTACTGCTGTTATCACCGAATCTAGTGAGAAGACAATATCCAAGATGAGAATTTGAATGAGCGTACCAACAAATGTTGCATGCTTCTTTGACGCATGCTCGTCATCATCGCCTTCGATACGTTCATGAATCTCCCTGGTAGCTTTTGCCACTAAGAATAGCCCGCCACCTAACAACAATAGATCGCGACCAGTGAAAGGATGATGGAATAAATCAAAGAGTGGAGTTTTTAAACTCATAACCCATGAAAGAGAGAACAAAAGAGCGACTCGAGTTAACATAGCCAACGCTAAACCAAGTAATCTCGCATTGCGACGTTGATGTTCAGGCAATCTCGAAGCCAGAATAGAGATAAAAATGATATTGTCGATGCCGAGTACGATTTCCATGGCAGTCAGAGATGCAAGCGCTGCTGCAATCTCAGTATCAATTACAAATAGATCCATTGTCTTTTAGATTTTTCCTGCGCAATCGAACCATTGCATGTTTGGGAGAGCTTATGATTTCACATATATTGATTCTTTTGAATCTGTCTATTGTTCTGTGAACTCTTTGCTATCAGATTGATTTCTTTTACTGGCGGCAAAACACAAAATCTTTGCTTTATTAACCATATTCAAACAACTCCCTGGGTTTTTGAACAGTCTAGCTGCTTATTTTTGATCTCGATAGTAGTCATGAGGCGAAAGGTACAAAAATTACCCTTAGTACAAACATCAGTTACAGCAAGGCTTTGGCGATGTGATTAAAGGGCGCTAAGAATGATCGATCGCATATGCAATCGGCGCAAGGCTAATTGCATGGGGTTTAAAAGTGGCTTTCTGTGCGGTTTTCTAGTCGCGCGCATAGTAGATGGCTTGAAACACTGAGCTACAGCCATTCCGCAAAAATTTATCTTGGCTCATCTGCGAAGGCTGATAGTGGGCGTTTTCAGGAGGTCGACTGCACTTGAGTTTCGCGTTGTGTATATAACAAATCTATCTAAAGTGCTCTCACCGTGACGTATTGCAAAGTTGGTGAGACGGGGCTTATGATGTTTGACATAGAAACGCAATCAAATCCAACGACATCCGCAAACGGGATTCCACTTCCTGCCATCGGTTGTCCAAGGTCCCTTTCAAGAGAGCACCAACGATCTTGACGGAGTTCTGCACCCTGCATTATTTGCATTGTGTTTCTCACCATAAAACCAAACAAAACCCCAATGTCGCACAAACCGACGTCTTTATGGCGCCGGCGAGATGCCACTGTCTACGATACCAGGAGGTCATCATGAGAAACCCCGCCGATGTTATGGAAAGAGCCGAACTCCATGAAGAGAGAGGTAACTACGTAGAGGCGGAAAGATTGTACAAAAAAGCACTCACACTCAAAGCCAGAGAAGTGGGCGACCAGTCGTATGATCTTGTACCGTATCTCTACAATCTTGGCATGACACAGTACGCTAACGACCGCTTCGATGATGCTCTGCTTTCTTTTAGCCGTGTACTCAACATGATGACTGCACAAGAAGATGAGATCAACAAAGAAGTAAAAGAACTGAGAAATCTAATAGCTGAAGTGCAAAACGAAGCTGAACAAGACTCAGTGCCAATGGCAGCTAACGCCTAACATCAAGCTGAAGCCCACACGGGCTGCCTGAAATCAATTTTGTAATATTCTTGATGTGACGAGAAAAAGGCAAAACGCGGAGTAATCCAAGTTTTGCCTTTTTGCTTTATGCTGTATGCAGTCTTGCTCAAAGAGCGAGGCATGTTTCAGGTAAAGTATATGTCCCATGATGCTAACGGTGATAACGCAATAGACCCGCACAAGCGTCACGCCTGGGGCGTACCGTCTAAGACTGAGCCCCGGTGGCCAGCATCACTAGCCATTGTTGCGGCGATGGCGATTTATATGACGCTGTCTCGTCACTTTACGCTTGGACCAGTTTGGCTTTTACCCTTAATGGAAGCCTGCATTCTTGTCCCGATATCAATCCATGCTCCCCACCGCAAAGCCGGTGAGGGACCAGTTTTGCGCATACTGGCAATAATCATGATTGCTATAGTCAATATTGCTAACGTTGGAGTTTTGGCGATACTCGTCTACACACTCGTCTGGCAAAATGAGATTGTCAATGCACCGCTATTGCTTTACTCAGCAATTGGTATATGGCTGACCAATGTTATTGTTTTTTCGCTCTGGTTTTGGGAGTTGGATCGCGGCGGACCAGATCAGCGCACACACAAAGATCACAGAGCGCCTGATTTTTTGTTTGCTCAAATGGCAACACCAGAGGCTGCACCTAAAGGCTGGACACCAAAGTTTGTTGATTATCTCTATCTATCATTTACTAACGCCACGGCATTTAGTCCTACTGATGTGTTGCCTCTCACCGGTAGAGCTAAGATGCTTATGCTCTGTCAGTCGGTGATTGCTCTGATCACAATTACATTGGTTGCTGCGCGTGCAGTTAATATTATTCAGTAAGGAGTACTAAGGCACAATGCCTTTTTCGAATGATGCAATTTGCTCTTTGTCAGCTAAATCTAGCTCAAACTCTGACCAGAGGCATTTGTCGAGCTGGTCTTTTTCCACCGGAGTTGTCAGCACAGCGGCTTTGACTGTGCCACTCATTGAGGCAGCAAATTCATAGGTGATTTGTGCACCTTCTTCGTTAGTAAAACCTTCTCCCTGACAGTAAACTATGCCTGGGATTTCTCTTTTGACGCGCGTCCAGACTGTGTCAAACAATTCCCAACCAAGCTCGCTATCAAGAGCGCTAAGTGGTTTAAAGTTGTATATCACTCGAATCTTTTTGAGATATAGGCAGAGCCAGCGCACAGCTGATTCTGGTTTTATTGGCTGAGGATTGTCGAGCAAACCACGCACAGTTTCTTCAATTGCTTCATCAAATCCGGGCGTACCAAAGACAAGCTTATGCACGTCAACAACCGCTTCACCGTTGTCGAGATAGAGTGTCAGCTCATTCCAGTCGCCAGGCTCGGTTTCGTGATCAGATTCTATTTCTCCATCGATTCTGCTCTCTTGCATCCAGTTAGCAATATCGTCGATGGATATGATTTTGTTGCGGGTACCAAAGTATTTCATTGCTGGTAATTATACTTTAGCTTTTTGCGCCATGGCAGCAATTGTCGCAGTAAGCCCGAGTACAGCCTCTTTGTAGACCTTCATGTTGATTTTGTCGGGGGTGTCTTGAGCGTGATGGTAAAAGGGATATCTAAATGGAGCAGTATCAGTAATCATCATCGCCGGATAGTCTTGCTGCCAAAAACTGCGATGGTCTGATAATGACACTCCTTGCACGTCTTCGTCGAGAGCCATGCCCATGGCTGGCACTGAGCTAAACATTTTAAATAGCTCAATAGTTTGGTTGAGCACTGGCTCGGATTTTTTATTGGCGACAAAGGCAAGAAAATTACCTACATCTGGTAAGTCTGCGCCACTTAGCTCAGAGGGATATTTTTGACTGCCAGCACCAGCCGTAAAATAGCCCATGGTCTCAAGCGACATCATGGCAAACACTTTTGTCTCTTGCGCTTTTAACTGCTTGGCATAAACCTGACTGCCCATGCCATCTGTGGCAAAAAATCTTGCTTCTTCGTTGGCAAAAGCGACAAATCTAATTGTACGCTCCGGTTTATATGCTGATAGATCGCTTGCTATAGCCAGGATAGCTGCCACTCCCGTGCCGTTATCATTGGCACCTGGTGTGCCGTCTTCGCTGTCATAGTGCGCACCGACTACTATGTTTTCTGCTGCCAGACCATGCCCTGGTATGACTGCCTCTATGTTTGCAAACTTTTGACCACTGTATTCAAATTCATGGACAGTGACTGTCAGTTTTGTTTTTTCAAATTCACTGACAATGTATTCTTTTGCCCGCGTCAGTGCCTCCGGCTTTTTGCTGTGACGTTCTCCAATAGCCAGCGATAGCGTGCGTATGTGCTTGTCTAATAATGACTGTAAGCTGAGATTGCCAGACATATTCCACCAGGTCAAAGAGCCATTTTAATACCGGTTAGGCATTTTGCAATGGCTTGTTGAGTTGTGTGGCTTTTTAGCGCCTCAGGCCAAGCGCTTCTTGAGTGCTATCGAGCAGATGCTCCAGAGCCAGGAGGCTATAGCGCTCCATCCGGTCAGCGGTGAGCGGCTTGCCTTCTACTTGCCAGGCAAGGTCTGTAGCCGATTGATATTGCTCAACTGCAAAATCGCTCTGTGGTGTCAATGTAAAGGTCATAAGTGGCTCTATCTCGGCTTCTATGCGAGATAGACCAATAACTCTATCGGTGGGTATAAGGTAAAAATCAATACGCTCATCAGCGCCCCTGATTACCAGACTAAGCAGCCTGGTCGAAAAGCGACTGCGATAGTAGGTCACTGAGCGCGAGGGGCGTCTCAAGTGATCATAGTCCGATAGCTCTGTCGCTTTTATTGGTGGCTGTGCTGTTAAGAGCAAGTCCTTGAGCGAGTTGACGTGATTTAGCTCAAGAGCATAGGCCTCAAGGGTATGAAATACACGATCCAGTAGACCGGTCATCGATTTGATGACTTGCTCCTGACGGCTAGCGCTACGCTCAGCCTCTTGCTCCTGTTGGGAACGGGCACTATCTGCATAGGACTGGGATTTGGCTGTCAGGTATTGCAAATAGTCCTGACGCACAGTAGTTGTGATGTTGCGGTAGTTTTGCAGGATATGCTGACTGAGCCCAGCTGCGGACTGTTGGAAACCGGGCTTCATCAGGGCAGAGCCTCATCACGTGCGGTATGACATCCATGTAAGGATAGCGAGAGTCGAGGGCAAACAGTAGTTAAGTAATGCTCAGCAACTTGTGTCAGTTACTTTGCGGAGCGCTCGAAATCAAGCGCTGGCCAGGTGGCGCTCTCTGCGCTTAAGTAATGTTGACAAGATTAAAAAACTGTCGGGAATAAAAGTGCTGCAACTGGCTATGGAAGGGATATACGAGGGTTGCAGGTGAATGCTGCTTGCTTTTCGATACCTTAAGGCTTCTTCAAAATTAGCCAGTTGCTTTGTCTATTGGTACGTGAGCGATCAAGACCGATTGTAATAGCTTTACCTGTGGTGGCATGGCGATACCAACCTTCGTCCCATGCGCCCATATCAAAGTAGAGTGCTTCAGTTACTCCCATAGACACTAGATCTCTGTTAAATGTACTAAAGGAGATGGCTTTATCACTTTCAAAAACTTTATAGACGCCCTGCTTTGTCAGACCAATAGCCCGTCTTTGAAATCTACTCTGGTCACGAAAGACCGCTGGCTTGCCATTGTGGACAAGTAAAAATTGTTGAAATAGTGAGCCGTTAGGCTTTCTTACTGACTCTAAAAAATCAAATGAGAGCAGGGTGCTCTTGTTTGTGTCCAATAATTTGCAATTACCATTTGTAATTACCATAGCGCCACCTAGCTCGCGGTTAATGGCTGTGGCATTGCCGATTGAGCCGCTCACAATAAAGACTCCATCAATATTGTTGTCGTGACGGGTAAATGCAGCTGGGATGCAGAGGACTATATTGCTATCCGCTGTTGCAGGTCGCATGGTGCAAAAGTCAAAGTCAAGTTTGCCTTGCGCAAAGACTCTATAGAGATTGCCACTAGGCACTTTGACATGCTCAACGGCTATTCCCTTGTTTGCTTTTGTGCCACTGCTATCCGCGGCTTGTGTTGGAGTTAAGAGTGTTGCGCAAAGTAAAAGACTGATTGCAAAGCTGACTATCTTAGGCATCTAACCAATTCTTATCTCAGGGGCTGGCAAAGTCTGCTAACAAACGTCACAGCACGCAGCACAAACTCGTGAGATGTCGCTGATTTGCTTAGGATATCACGACCACACCAGGTGAAATTAGGCAATATCAGCTATTATTAATCGGGAGCCCATCAGTAAGAGGCTTGTGTAACTGGAGCTGGCATGGCAGACATCAAAAAAGCATACGCAGACAATGTATCTGGCCAGTTTTTTGTCGATAGTACTTGTATCAACTGTGACACCTGCCGACAGTTGGCTCCCGCAGTATTTGCTGACCAGGGGGCACACTCATATGTCTTTGCTCAGCCTGTCGATGCCGGTGCTACGAGAGCTGCCACCAGAGCGCTAATCTGTTGTCCCACCGGCTCAATCGGCACCATCGCCGCTAATCAAGCAAAAACAGTAATGAAGGATTTGCCTCTGCTCATTGAGGACAATGTCTATTACAGCGGCTTTAACTCACCCAAGTCTTATGGTGGCAATAGCTTCTTCATTCAACATGCTGAGGGTAACTGGCTTGTTGATTCACCAAAGTACTTACCCCATCTGGTCAAACGATTTAGAGACCTCGGTGGTATCAGATACATATTTTTGACACACCAGGATGATGTTGCCGAAGCAGATCGCTATGCTACCGAGTTTGGTGCCATGCGCATCATTCACAGAGCTGATTTAAATTCGCAACCTAAATCTGAATTAGTCATAGACGGCGACGATACAATTGAATTTGCTGCCGAGTTTCAAATCATTCCGGTGCCCGGCCACACCCGTGGACACATGGTACTTTTGTATAAGTCCAAGTATCTCTTTACCGGTGATCACCTTTGTTATGACCGAGATAAAAAGGACTTATATGCCTTCCGCACACATTGTTGGTATTCCTTTGAAGAGCAAACCCGCTCCATGGCAAAACTATTGGACTACAACTTTGAGTGGGTGTTAGCAGGTCATGGAGATAGGATAAAATTACCAGCTGATCAAATGCAAACCAGACTTAAGGCATTGATTGAACGGATGCAAAAGTCTTAGAGTGCATTATGCTATGTGTAGCTTTTCATTTCCCCTGGGTTTGCTGTAACCACGATAGCTGCGGCTCGACAAGCTTAAATGTCTTACCTCTAGCTTGATAGGCTTTTTGAGCTGCTTTGCGCACGGTGGACTGCTCAGATTGCAAATATGATGCGATTGTCTCTATATCTAAGGTTGGCTCAAGAGCCACTGTCTCACATTCCACAATTTGCCATTCGGTGATGGCCTCATCGCTATAGCAGTCTAGCTGCATTGCCTCGTCTACAGCATCCTGGATTGATACTGGCTCTCCCAGGCTAGGATCGGCTTTGACCAGGGCATTTAGAGCACGATAAAAGAGCAGTGTAACAGTGCGCTGATAGTCAGATGGATTACAAAAGTCCAGTGCAGCAAAACTGCGTCTCTCTTCCTCTGCCCAATAAGGTGCCAATTTTTCAACTGCTTTTAGGGCTGCTACTTCGCCTTGATCATCACCGCACTTGAGCAGGCGGCCGATTGTGCTTATCTGGTTTGTCTCACCCCAGGCAATTAGTGCATCCATCACAGCTATGCTGATGCCGACGTCATGTATTTGCTTGAGTATTTGCATCAGCTCTTTTAGTTTGGTGATTACAACAGATGCTATTTTGCTTTGAGGTGAGGCCATACTTTTTAAAGTGTCGGCAGTGGCTGATAAGAGGTCTTTCCAGCTGATGGATTCGAGGCTTGCTTCAAACTCGGCTTTGCCCGTTACTACTTCGATGTATTCATCGATCAATTGCAACAATCTCTCCTCGCATCCCTCTGGTCGCATGATACCGATGATAGTGACTGCAATTTGTCGCTTTAGATTGTATTGCTCGACGATATAGAGGTTGTCGAGGCATAGTTTTATCAGTCGATTGTCCAGTACTGGTCCGCTCTCACCAATTGCCTTAAGCAAAAATCCAGTAGTGGCATGGTCGTCTTTGTACTGGGCTGCCCAGATAAACGGCTGTAGCAAGGCACAATCATGTTGACCTAGCCAAGTACCGGTCTCACTGACACGGTCAAAATATACTTTTGAGTTATCTGTCTGGCAACGATTTTTGACATAGTCAAATGCTGACCAGTGTAAGTCATATCCGTCAATTGTACGTGCGTGTTTTTCTAGTATGTCCATTGAGTCTGGAGTACGGACGTGCTGCCAGGCAAGTTCTAAAAATTGCTCGAGACTCTCATTTATAGCAGCGGCGGCCTGTTGCTCTAAATTATCCGACTCTTTTGTTTGCGCAATTTGCTTACTTTTAGCACTGTCTTTGGCAGGGCTATCACCTTTGGCTCCGGTCGTGTCTGCATTGGGCAATAGATTTAGTTCTAAAAAGCTCTTACGCACTTGGTTTAGATCCTTGATGTCTTTAAATTTAGCCTGTCCGGCTATGACGGACTCTATTAAGAGCACCAGATCCCTTACCACTCTGGCACCATGATCACGATAACGCTCACAGCATTGCTCCAGTCTGTCTGTTTGATCAAACCAGTAGCTGTACCAGATAGTGTAAATAGCTAGCTGAGGGGCGCGCTCACCAAGGCTCAACCTGCTAGCAAAACGGGCGTCATCACAGCTATTTAAGTTAGGACGGAAGCACTCAGCGACTTCATCTAATTTGCGTTCTTTGTCTGGTCTGAGAAGTTGAATGATCCACTGTGCGCGCCAGAAATAACTGCGAATTTGATTCTGCGGATCGAGATCTACACTAAAGTCTTCATCCGGTAGCAATTCCATGCCTGCCGATGCACCCCAGTCGGCATGGGTCAGTCCTATGAGTTTGCGCCAGCCATCGCGCGCGCAATCTTCTGATAGGCGCTCGGCATCGTAGGCACTGGCAAGTGCCGTGCGATAAGCAAAATCATCAAGCGTTAGAGTCAGTACATCATCTATGTAGTACGTGTCATGGCTCCATAGATAGACAGCGTTAGGCAGTGGTTTGTCGCGCTGCGGCATAAACATGGTGGCATAGATATTGTCACTATCGCCAAACTGTCCAATCTGCACTGCACCCATAAAGACAGCGGCAAGCTCTTCAAAATAGTTTTGCCAGGGATGGTCGATGAGCGAGTACCAGATATTGCCTTCAAAAGTACGACGCTGTGAGATGGGCTCATAGTCGGCACCTTCAAAGGCATAATTAACTATATCGTCTATTTCTTTAAGCTCGCAGCCCCAAAGATCCTTTAGTGCAAGTGGATCAGTTTTATATTGTGACTTCTCTTCTGCAGTCACTTGATCAATCTGACTCATTGCCTCGTGCAATTTAGCTGCATGCTTTTTGAGGAAATCTTTTGGCTTTGCCTTTGCAAATAGAGGATCAAGATCGTAGGCGTCCTTTAGCGGCCGCCCAGTCGAAGTGCACCGAGTGCCATCTTCTAAATACCAGACTTGATTGGTTGCTTCCCAGTTACTAGTGGCTTCAAATTCGTAGCGCCAGGTGGCATAAGCTGCAGGATAGCTCTGGTCGGTGTCGGCTTTGCTCTGGATAAAGACAAACTGTCCCTGCCTGTTACCGTGGTGCCATTGTCCACTGCTTGCCACTGTCCCATCAGGATGATAGGTCTCGACCTTGCCGTGCTGATTGCCTTTGTCGTCAAAGTTGGCGATACAACTGAGGCTGCCATCAGCGCGCCAATATCGCCATTCACCCACAGGATAAAATCGCTTCTTAATTACACCTGTTTGTCCACTGGTGCCTGCTTCCCATACATTATCCTGGGGATTCCAGGTGGCTTTTTCGGGGACAGATGCCGGTCGCTTTTGCTTACTCATGCCGATGCTCTTTTTTGCCTGTCTGCTCTTGCTGCAGCTTTGCTGCTAACACTCAAGGCTTACAGTTTATCGGACGATTTTTAGGAGAGATTTTTATGAACAAAATAACTGGTAGGCGCAAATAATCCACTATTTTAGGTACTTATTGGCGGGGATTATTCGAAGTCTTCTGGCCTTGCCACCTTGCCTTGCGCCAGAATGCTTGATAACACCTTAAAAGTCTCTTGATCTTTCTGCCTTTCTTTGTCGGCGCGCTTACTCAAACTATTCATTGGCATAAAGAGCCTCTGGTTGTCTTTGAGCTTATCTGCTTTACGGGCAAGAAAGGCCCAGTAAAGACGTGTAATCGGGCAGTTTTTGGCAGGGTTAAACTGACAGCCTTTGCAGTAGTCACTCATTTTGTTGATGTAGGCACTGCCACTAACGTATGGCTTTGTTGTCATCAAATTGCCAGTGGCAAACAGACCCATAGAGAGCACATTTGGCTCCACTACCCAGTCATAGGCATCTGCGTATGCCACCCAAAACCAATCGGTAATTTCGCGAGGATTTACATCCATGAGATTGGCAATGTTAGAGAGGATCATCAGTCTGGTGATGTGATGACTGTATGCCTCCTGCCAGACGTCTTTGACTACAGTATCCAGGCAGTTTAAGCCAGAGCTGGTGCCCCAGTATGCTACAGGCAAGGGCTCATTACTATCTAAATAATTGGGCGCGGCACCACCATCTGGGTCTGCTTGGTCTTTTGCTGTTTCTGATTTGGCTGTGCCTGCTTCCGACTTTGCATTGACCACTCCCGATTTGGCTGTGCCTGCTTTAGTCGCAGGCGCGTCTTGCTGCTTATTAAAATCATTGCCGCTCCATCTTTTATAGCCTGCGTCAGAGGGCGTCTTGCTGATGGCAGTTTTATCTACAACGGCCCGGTAACCGTCGGTCAGCACATGCATTTTATGTATAAATTCACGCCAGCCGATTACCTGTCTGATAAAGCCTTCCTGGCTGGCGGTGCTGATATCTAGCTCCAGTACGTCTGTGACGATATCGCGGGGGATCAGTCGCATGATGTTAAGAGGTTGGGATATGCGCGTATGGAAGAGTCCAGAAGACTGGCTCGACATGGCGTCTTCATAGGGACCAAAATTATCCATGCAGTTGTCTTTTGCCCACTGCCAGAGCCTGTCTGCATCATCCTGTGTGCTGGTCAGGTGGGGCAAGTCGAGCACCCCCGGATGGTGGCCCATGTGGTGCTCGATTAATTCTCCCACTTCTTCAGTGATTGCATCTACAGCAAAGGTCGACACCACTGGCGGTGAGGTCTGACCTTTCCAGGGCAGGCGGTTTTCGGAGTCAAAGCTGTATTTGCCACCACGTGGTTTGTTTGGTCCTTCCATGAGGATACCAGTGCTTTGTCTGATGCGCCGGTAAAAGGCATCCATATGATAGGTGCCGTCTTTTGCCTTAATTGCTTTGAGATCTTCTAGAGAGGTGAGCCAGCCTTCGTGTGGTATTACTTTGATAGCGCCGTCATTGACCAGCTCTGAGAGGTCTTCTCTCAGCTCACGTTCGGCTGCTTCCATCATTGTTATTGGGCCTAGCTCATGGACCAAATTCCTCAGCGCCACATGATAGGGTCCATTGACTGAGACATGGCGCACTGCTACACCGCGAGCTGCTTGCTCCAGAGCAAAGTGTCTGAGGTTTGAGAGTATCAAAGCTAGTTTTTGTTTGTGGTAAGGACGTCTGGCTGCCTTCCAGGGACTCTCTACGAGGATGATACCGACTTGCTCAGGCTTTAGCCGACTCAGTGGTCCCAATCGATCTGTGACCTGATCATAAGGCACATAGAGCCACTGTCTGTCAGACTTGGCACTGTTGTCTTTGTTGAGCTTCTTAAGCTGGGCGCCAAACTTTGTCTTGCTAACGAGATTATCCATTATAAAAGTCTAGCCAGATAATCTGGATTTTGTCCCATTTATGTCTAAAGCGCCAGTAGCTTTGTCGCCAGTTTGTTTGTCTTACTGGTGCCTTTATTTAAAGTCTCTAGATACTCTCTGGCCGCTAGATCTGTTACTTTTGCTTGGGTTTCCATGAGGAGCTCGTGTAGTAGCTCAAGCACCGCCCAGATATCGTGTTTGGCTGGTTCATCTCTTCTGCGCAATACACTCTGCAGTAGTTGAGAGACTGCGTTTCTGTGCAGAGGACTTACCCGAGCCAATTCTTTAAGCGATCTGGCCAGTCTTTCATGTTTGCCGTATTCACCAAACAAAAGAGGGATAACTTGCTTCGACATTTTTGCGATTTCGAGACGCTTTTCATCTATTGCCAGTATCAGCGCGTCGACTGATAAGCCTGATATCTCTGGATCTGACAAAAATAGTCCGATTGTAAGCAGCTCGTAGGCGCACACTCCCAGAGGAGCACCACTCTGGCAGAGTACTTCAAAATAACCTCTCAAGGCTCTGACGCTAACATCTGCATAAGTTATCTGCCCTAAAGCTGGTTGGATGGCTCGTTCAAAAAAGCTCTCTCTCATAGCTGGCGCTGATATTGCTTGCCATCTAATGACGTCTAAGTGCTGTGTCGATTCAAAAATCACGTCGCGCCAGAGCTTACGCTCCGCCAGTGGCAGTGTTACTTCTCTAGCTATTTGTACGACCAGAGGCTCCGGGTTTTTAAATATTTGCAGTGCCTTTTGCAAGACATTTTTATCAGGAGCTCCAATTGACTCTATGGCAAGCTTCAACACCTCTGGACAATCGCTACTAGTCGCGACTGTTTGCCTCTGTGTTTCTGGGATTCTCATCAGGACAAATACTAATTCGATAGGCTCAATAGTTTTTTTATTCTCTCGCCAGGTTTTGCAACGCGACAAAAATACAGTGGCGTCCAACCATCCGCCTCTATTGGTGGGAGAGCCGGGCAGGGGTAAATAGGTACCAAGACTCAGTCTCTGCAATATCACAAGCATACGTTGATAAAGCAAGGTCTCAAAGGCACTTACCCAGCAATTGATACCAGACAAGGTCTCGTTTGTTTGTTTTGCTGGATCGAGATTGACAAAGTGGTGTATATCGTCTGTCAGCCATGACCACAACATCGCCGCAAAAAATCCATGGGCAGCAGACTTATAGGATTTTTTATCGATTATAGTTTTTGCTCGTTTTGTTAATGGTTTGGCAAGCGCGGCAAATTCACTATTGTCGCGACAATCAATGCTTGAGATGCCATTCAAGACATTTTCAATTTCTTCTACTTCATTACAGTTTTCAAGGCAGTATGACGCCCTCTCTATTAGCTGAGAAGGCGACAAAATTGGTGCAACAGATGCAGACAAGTTAAGGGGCCAACCATTGTTTATGTCTGTCTGGTGTTGATAAATACTTGCCGTCAATGATTGCGGCATGTCCTGAGACCCTTGCGATGACGCACCTTCTTTTGCTGATGGTAAAGTTTTATCTGCACTTGCCGTTGCTGTTGTTGTCGGAGTTTGTGTAGACGAGCTGGACGGCACTTGCTTGTTTATGAGCTTATTGAGGCGACCTTTTGTGCTCGCCGCTGCACTATCGCAAAAGCGCTCTAGCTTCAGTGTGCTCAGTTGAGTATCAGTCAAGTTCTTTTCCAAAAAGTCCAGGACTTTTTCCTGGATTTCTGGAGCTGGGTTGTATAAGCCTTCGCACACAATCTCGGCAGCTGTCAGGGCAAATGCTTTGTCCTTTTTGACTGCTCTTTGCAAAATTGCGATTGCACTAACTGCATTTGATTTTGTTTGCGATGTCATTGCCAGTGGTAAGTTTTGTTGTACAAAGTCAATCGGCAATCCACTGTGTTTATCGATAGCTTCTATTGCTTTTAGAGCAAACGAGGCTACAGTTGGCACGGGATTAGCCAGGAGGGCGCCGTATTGAGCGAGTCTCGCTGAGCGCTCTTGTACCGTGGGCGCTAGTCGTTCATGTAAACTACTGTGCCAGGTCGCTCTAAACTGAGCAAATCCCCGGCCCAAAGCACTAAGGCTAGCATCCAATAATTTTTGTCTATCGATTAGACCTTCCTGTGCCAAATAACAAAGAGCTTCTGTCCAACTTTGATTTGGTGCACTATATTTGTCTACCGCAGCAAGGCTCAGTTCACCGTTACCTTCTATTTCAAAAAAGTGCCAGAGATCTTCTTCGAGTACATCTTTATTGTCTAGCAAGAGTTCTTTTAGGGTCAGCTTGTGGTCTCTCCATCCCATTAGTGACTGATAGTAGAGTTCGCTTTGTGGTTTTGGTATCAAACCATCTTTAAACTGTTTGCGTAACAGGTGGATATGGCGTGGATGTTTATCCAGGATGATATCGCCAAGCACCGATAATCCCGCTGGTCTGAGCGATTTTAGTAAGTCATCTTCAAAACACTCATCCGGCACTGTCTTCCAATTGAGTCCAAGTAGTTCCGAGCCTTCTGCGGTGCAAATGACTGCTACAGTTGAGCAATAAGTGACATCATATCCAAGGGGAAATTCCCAACCAATTTTGTTTTGATTAACAACAACTTTGCCTTTGCAAGTTTTGCGAAATATCTTGAGAGCTATGGAAGCTAGACCAGACCTTTCTTCACCCGAGAGGTTACTTAGAAAACTAGCGACTTCTGTAATTTTTCCTTTGAGCAGGATTGTCTCAAAATCGGTGCACTGTTGTTTGGTCGCTTTAGTCACTGTCATACTCTAGGTTGATGAATCGGATAATAACCAGTAATTTAGTCGTAGTTTGGCTCAAGCTGTAGCTTGGCTGCCAGTATGTGTTTGCATGGACCACGGTCGCCTTGATTTTTGGAGTACCAGGGGCAAGTGCAGGTGTCTCTATCACTGCCGAGTCCGACCCGATGTGTGACTGTGCTGCCTTGCACATCTACTGCAATAACTGGTCCTGATTCGGAGTGTAGTTTAACGCCTCCATTTTGTACCAGTTTATAAGCCGCTTTCAGGCGAGGATGCATTTCTTCGAGCGCATCTAACTTGTATGGTAATTCACGGTGATAAAAAGCTTTATTACTGAGGTCAAAGCCCACATATCCCTGGGCGCCGAGCGTAGCTAGTGTCGCTCTGACTTCACTGGCCGAAAGCTCAAGAGATTTTGCTACTTCGTCGAGATTTATTGCACTCTGCCATTTGAGTAAACTCTTGAGCTTTGCTAAATGATTGACATTACTATTAGCAAGGCTTTCTAGTACTTGGCCTTCACCAGAAAAGCCGCGACTGGCCTCAGCTGTAACTGTCAAACAAAACTTGAGTCCATCACAAGATAGTTGCCACTCGGATGCCTGACCATTTGCTAGGGCAAATACAGTTAGACTGTCAGCATGCACGGCTAAGTCTCTGAGTAGATTAAGCCGCTCAATACCACCTATTTTTACGGCATTGGATGTTTTGGTTTGCGATAATCGCAATCCTTTGCCTACTTGTACAACCCAAAAACAACTCTCTGGCCTGGCACTACGAGGCAGAGACCTTAAAAATGACTGTGTCTCAGCTCTATTTAGACTAAATACCTGAGCCATCTCCGACTGATAAGACTGTACTTCGACAAAGCCTTTGAGCCATCTCACTGGTAAATCAACTTTTTTCTCGACGACAGATTCGAAGTTGCGCTTGAGCACCACCTCGCCAGTACCAACGCTCAGCCCCATGCGATCGCTATTGCGTATTGCTATCAAAGTAGACTTGAGCTGAGTGTTAAAGTCCACGTTGGTCGTGCCCTGACCCACCACTTGTCCTTTGTACGCGTCCGGCGAGATATCGACTCTGGCATAGGCGCTACAGCAGGCACTAAACCCTTCAAAACGCAGATAGCCACCACCACTAGTGACTACTGGATCGCTGGCTGCAATAATGCGCTTAAGCATTGCTGGTGGTGTATAAAAGCGTGAGCCCACCACCCTGGATAAAGCAAAGAGCATGAGAGCAGCCGGTCTGGGGTTTAGTACCTGACCTTCAAAAAAATATGGATAGCTATCAGCTTGCATAGAGGTTGCAAGCTTTAAACTCTCATGCTCATCACCGTTGCCAAGCTGGGAGTTGAAGCCATATCTAAAGCTGTGGCTGATGCTGGATGTGGACACTTATGGCCTCAGTGTGGTCTTGCGCTGATACTGTGTTTTGGCTTGTAATTTGGAGATTTTTGAATACTTTTAAGAAGACTGGCGTATTCAGTTTTAGCCTTAGCCAGCAGATTGTCTTTTGGGCATTTGCTTTGTCCAATAGCAATGGCGCGTTCATACCAGTCTTCTGCATGCATTGTGCGCTTGGTCTCCTTATTGATCGAAGCCCTCATTTGAGAACCTTCAAAGATTCGACATGGACTTTTGCCGAATTCTCCTTCCAGGACGCGCCAGAGCTGTTGTTCGGTTACCTTTTGCTCGGTTGTTTTACCCATACTTTGATAGCACAGTGCAAGTGCATTAAGGGCCTCTGTACGAGACTGAATTTTTGTCGAGTTAAAAAACTTTGCTTGCGGTGAGGAATCTTGCTTTTCGCACAGGCATAGTTCTCTTTTATATAGAGATATGGCGTCCTCAAACTTGCCCTGCACTCGATACACGCCAGCTAGATGGTAAAGCGCATCCGTCATTTCGAATTCGCTTCTAAAATGGTTGTTATCTGCTGCGTCTAATGCAGCTTTATATGCGGTTTCGGACTCCTGGTATCGTGCAGTTTTATAGTATAAATCTCCCAGCTGCGAGTAGATGAATGACCTACCAAAAGACGGATAACTGCCCTTTTCAAGATTTAGCGCCTGCTTCAACAAGTCTTCCGCTTCTTGCTTATTGCCTGATTCATCGCAAGTCTCTGCCAGCGCTCGCAGAGTCGAGGTCAAATTCATTCGGCTTTGGTCTGTGAGCTGGGTCGATTTTGACTCAGTGTCTTTCTTGAATTGTTTTAGACTTTGACGCAAAACAGGATCCGCTTCTTTGTATTTTTTCTGCATGATCAGAAGTTGTCCGTACTTTAGAAGCGTGTTGGCATCCTCGCATCTTGCTAGAGCAGAATTGTCTACATCAATTGATAGCGCTTGTCTATAAAGACCAGCAGCTATTGACCAGGTTTGGGAGTTTTGTGAATATAATTCAGCTAGTTCGGCTTGTCGTTTGGCTATCTCTGCAGCTTGCGCTTGTGCCTTGACAGAGATGGTGAGTAGTTCTTTTCTTAGTGCAATAGCTTCTTTAGTTTGATTGTTATAACGATATGCCTCTGCCAAGTTCTCCATTGTAGCAATCATAGTTTTATCAGGGGAAGTACCCGACTCGCGTTCGATTTTAAGAGCTCTTTCGTAGAACTGACGTGATTCTTCAGAGTTTGGCAGATCCTTTGTTTTGGCCAGTTCAAGAAGTGGTTCGATCAA
This sequence comes from Candidatus Obscuribacter sp., assembly GCA_016718315.1. Classification (GTDB taxonomy): domain Bacteria; phylum Cyanobacteriota; class Vampirovibrionia; order Obscuribacterales; family Obscuribacteraceae; genus Obscuribacter. The sequence goes on from JADKDV010000001.1 coordinate 359,117, forward strand.
GTCTGAGCTTTCTGGACCAGAAATCTGCTCCCTGATTTTTACAACCTGTGTGCAAATACGCTCTAGAGTTGTCCTGTCTAATTGAGTCCGATATCCTTCGACAATTCGCCACAAGGCGTTGGCCTTATCTTTGTTATCGTCTGGCATTTGCTCCGCTGTTTTTAAATCGCTGATTACCAGGTCTCTTTCCATAGAGAATAGTTTATAGGGTGGATAAAGTGCGGAATAAGTCTCTCTTACTACTTTATTGATGCCTTCAACTTGTGCAATGCAGTCCGAAGTAAAACTCAGACCAATAGTCGTTAGGGCCAGTAGGTGGAGTTTTTTCACAGCAACCTCAAGGTTTTAAGCACAACTGCCAATCTCGATATTATATACTTTTAGCGGATAGCCTGGATCAAGAGCAAATGAGCGCCGTGGACGTACTAGAGCTTAATAGAGACTTCGGCTTAAATGGCGCGGTTGTCTTTAGCCAGGTGGATAGCGGTCTGATAAAAGCCAATATCCAGACTCCCATCTGTACCTCAGAACTTTTTCTCCAGGGTGCGCATCTCACAAAATGGCAGCCAGCTGGCAGTGATGATGTGCTGTTTCTCAGTGCAAAATCTCTCTTTCAACCAGGCAAGGCCATTCGTGGTGGCATACCAGTTATTTTTCCGTGGTTTGGTGCTCGGACAAAAAATGAATTTAGTGATCGCACAGACGGTCCCGCACATGGCTTTGCTCGTACTTCTCAATGGTCTGTGGTCAGTACTGCTCTGCAAAAAGAAGACTTGGTCATTGTTTTAAAGCTCAAGCCAACTGCAATTAGTCGTGAGTTAGGTTTTGATCAGTTTACTGTGCTCTATGAAGTAACCCTGGGCAAGGAGCTTAACCTCAGTCTAAGGGTGGTAAATAACTCGGCTAAGGCAATGCAGTTTGAAGAAGCATTTCACACATACCTTGCTGTTGCTGACGTTAGAGATGTCAATCTCGTCGGTTTAAAAGACGTGCACTACTTTGACAAGACTGATAACCTCAGTAATAAAATTGAGATCGAACCACTCAGGTTGTCTAGTGAGACAGATCGCTTGTACATCAATACCGCAAGTACAGTCACTTTGCATGAGGATACAGCTCAGCGGCAGATTACTCTCTCAAAAGAAGACTCTGCTACGACAGTAGTATGGAATCCCTGGGCCGAAGCAACCGCCAAAATGGCAGACATGGAGCCAGATGGCTGGCAACGTATGGTCTGTGTCGAGACAGCCAATGCTGGCGTCAATGCCATAGTACTTGGACCTGGTCAGAGTCACACTATGCAAGCGACAATATCTATAGATTCCAATTGAGCTGGATCTCTTTTGCAATCAAGCATTGTATGAGAAATTGGCCAGGTTTTTCTCATTTGATAGGGTTTTTAAAAGAGAACACTAGTCGGTGCGCTTGCTAATAATTAGTGATAAAAAGCTCGTTGCCGATTTTGCTTTCTTTTTTGAGATTGCAATTATTCATGCCGTATTGCAGCTCCCAATTTTGAATTTTGGCAAAGCTATACAGCTCTCTTATCTCAGGGCAATCATCATAAGTTATTAAAAAGCGATGATTGGTTTTAGCCAGCAATTTAGCCAGTTTCCAGTGGTCAAAAGCATGGAGACTGCCATCTTTGCCATAGAGTTTGGTGGCAGTAAAATAGGGCGGATCCAAAAATAGAAATACATCATTGCCTTCAGCAATTATCGGTTCTTTGAAGTCTTCGCAGGTGATGCGTGTCCCGCTCAGTGCCTCAGGCATAGGCGCTAGCCTATCTACGGATGAGGCAGTAAATCTTTTGATGGCAGCGCCCGCACTAAAGCCACCAGCTCTGGTGGTACCACTAAAAGTGACACGGTTAAAGAAGAAGAATAGAAAAGCCTGTCTGTAATTGTCTTCTGGTTCTTCCTTGCGTACTTTGAGAAAAAATTCTTTGATTTCTTCGGCTGATTTAAAGTTTGCTCGCAGGCTCTCCAGCTCAGTGATCATGCGTGCACATGTGGCTGGGTCCTGTACTGCTTGCCAGAAGCTGGCCAGTTCTTCGAATTTGTCATTGATCCAGTAAGACTGAGCAAAGTCATTGCTTTTGGCGTAAAAGTAAACGCTGCCACCGCCAACAAGAGGCTCGCGGTATTCGCCAGCCTTAGTAGGTAGCATCTTGGCTATCTTATCGATAGCTTTTTGTTTGCCACCAGGATAACGCAGGGGTGAGCGATATTTTTTGCATATCGCACTGACTGCTAAAGGCGCTCTGTCACTGCCTTCGGTCATTGTTTTTTCGAGTAATTCTGCTTCTGTCATGGCAACATAATAAAGCCAAATGACCACTTTGTCTCTGATAATTTATTACTGGTGCCGTGCATATCTTGTGGGTGCATTTTGTGTATGCGGTGGATGCGCGATGATGCGCTTTTGTGTATGCGCAATTTGCAGGACTTGCGCAGGTCTACCGTGTTTTTACCTGCAAGCTGCGCACATTGAGTACGCCGTTGATGCTTGAGATCTCATCAATGACCGACTGAGGAGCAGCCTCTCCCAGGTCGAGCATGGTGCAGGCGATTTCGCCGCGAGAGCGGTTAAGCATATCGAGGATGTTGATATTGGCATTAGCTACTGCTGCCGAGATGCGTTCGATCATGTGCGGTACGTTGGCATTTGAGATGATCATCCGATTGGCACCGGTGGAGGGCATCTGCATCTCGGGGAAGTTTACAGAATTGCGTATTGTGCCGGATTCAAGAAAGTCTCTAATTTGATCTGCCACCATGATGGCGCAGTTTTCTTCAGCTTCTTCGGTCGAGGCACCAAGGTGTGGCAGGCTTATTACCTTAGGATGATCCTTCATAGAGTTTGTTGGAAAATCACAAACATAGCCTCTTACTTTGCCGCTCTCAATGGCGGCAAGTACTGCTTGCTCATCGGCAATAGCTGGTCTGGCAAAGTTGAGGATAGTAATGCCCTGTCTGGCTTTGGCAAGGCGTTTTTCGTCGATTAGGTTTTTGGTTTCGTTGAGTAGTGGCACATGCACGGTAACAAAGTCAGACGACGCTAATACTTCGCTCATGGAGCTAACGCCGCGCACATCAGAGTGTAATTGCCAGGCATTGGTGACAGTTATATGAGGATCGTAACCTATAACTTTCATTCCCAGAGCCAGTGCTGCGTTTGCTACTCTGACACCGATGGCACCTAGTCCCACGACCCCGAGAGTGCGACCGGCCAGTTCTATGCCTACATAATTTTTCTTTTGCGCTTCGACAATCTTGTCGATTTCTTCATCTGTGCCAACGAGGGTCTTGGTAAATTGCCAGGCCGGTCCGATATTGCGAGCAGACATGAGCATCGCTGCCAGGACTAGCTCTTTGACGGCGTTGGCATTGGCACCAGGTGTATTAAAAACTGGTATACCAAGGGCTGATAACTTGTCTACCGGTATGTTATTAACCCCAGCGCCGGCTCTGCCAACTGCTTTTAGGCTGGCTGGTAGTGTCCATTCCTTCATATTAAAAGAGCGCAATAGCACCGCATCTGGTTTGCTCACCTCGGATGCTATTTCGTACCTGTCTCTAGGTAGCCTCTCAAGACCAGCTACACAGATATTGTTTAGCGTGAGGATTTTGTACATGATGCTACCTTTGCTGCTTGCTATTTATGTTTTTGCGAATTGAATTTTATTGACACAGGAGCCAATTATTGTTTGGCACCGAGCTATCCATTGTCTGCTACTGCGCCCTTATCCGATGCTTTGGTCAAACGCATGGATAAAGTCAGCCAGAGCCTGCACCCCTGCTACGGGCATGGCGTTGTAGATACTGGCGCGCATCCCACCAATCGATCTGTGACCGGCTAGAGTGAGCAGATGCCTTTCCTTGGCTTGAGCTAAAAAGTCTTTTTCGAGGTCTGGTTTTTTGTCGAGTGTTGATTGCTTGATAAAAAATGGCACGTTCATCAGTGAGCGGCAAGATTTATCTACGCGATTTTCAAAATGATTGGAGCTGTCAATGGCTTGATAAAGCAGATTGGCTTTTTCTAGATTTTGTTTATACATGGCTTTGATACCGCCATTGTCTTTGAGCCACTTAAAGGTCAACCCAGCTATATACCAGCTGTAGGTCGGCGGTGTGTTGACCATGGAGTCGTTAGCAGCCTGGGCTGTGTAGTCAAATATCGACGGTGTTACAGGTAGTGCCCGGCCTAGATGGTCTTCATGGACAATGACCAAAGTCAGACCGGCCGGTCCAAAATTCTTTTGTGCACCAGCATAAATAAGGGCGTACTTAGAGACATCTAGTGGTCTGCTAAAAATATTAGAGGATACGTCCACCACCAGCGGCGCATCAACTTCTGGCACATGGTCAAACTCCACACCGTGGATTGTTTCATTGTCACAATAGTGGAAGTACGCTGCCCCTTTTGCCTGACGCCATGTGGAGCTCTCTGGAATACTCTCAAAATTAGCGTCTTTGCCACTTGCTACCAGATTGGCTTTGCAATACCTTTGAGCTTCTTCAAAAGCCTTTTGTGACCAAAATCCGGTGACCAGATAGTCAGCTCGGTCTTTTCCTGCCAGGAGATTCATCGGTATGGCTGCAAATTGGCCAGATGCACCACCTTGCAAAAATAGCACTTTGTAATTATCAGGCACCGCCAGTAGTTCTCTCAGTCCGGCCTCAGCGTCCTGAGCGATTGATGCAAACTCTTTGGAGCGGTGACTCATTTCCATTACCGATACGCCAGTACCGTGCCAGTCGAGCATTTCCTTTTGCGCTGTTAGCAACACATCCTCAGGCAGTACGCCAGGACCGGCGCTAAAGTTAAAAGGTCTGTTAGTTGTTTTTGCTACGACTGACACGGTGCCTCACTTTTATAAAGGTAAAGTCAGGGCGATTGCCCTGACTTCTGAGTTACTAGCGTTTTTTTGCTTCTTTTTCTTTTTGCTTGAGAGCTTTTTCTTTTAGTTTGGCATTGTCCTTGACCATTTTTTCTCTATCTTTGCTGGGCATATCGGTGCGCAGATTGAGGTAATAGTCATACTGCTGGACAGCCTCTAAGAGAGCCGCTGAGTTGGGGTTTTTGGACTTTTCGAGGGCTCGACCAAGGCCATATCTGGCATCAGCCAGAGTGGGATTGGCTGCCAGTGCGTTGCGATACTTAGAGATAGCTCCATCAAACTGATTCTTTTTGCTCAGTTCGTTGGCTACTCTGTTTTCTTCAACGGCTGTGGCTCTAGATTGCGTCACTTTGGCCAGACCGGCAGTAGAGCGGTCGGCAGAGCCACCAAGAGTCAGACCCTTTTTATAGGCTGCTTCGGCGTTGTCTAGATCTTTGACCATCAAGGCAATATCCGCTACAGCGTATGTTTGCTTGGGATCGGTTTGGTCATTTAGGACTTGTTTGATCATGTCCGATGCTTTGGCAAAATCACCAGTAGCTTGCAGCGCTTCAGCATAAGCAATGCGCTCACCATCATTGGTGGGCTGTGACATGGTAGACAGGTCTGGTTTGATACCACTGAGTGATGTCAGTTTTGACTTGGCTAGTTGCAATTCCATATCGACTGGATTGAGTTTGATAGCTTCGTCTAGAGTCTTGATTGCTGTGTCGTAGTCGTTGCTAGCAAGCAAGGCACCGACAGCGGCTTTTTGAGCCTTTTGATAGAGTGCCTGACTCAAGCCTTTTACTGCTTGTGGGTTGTTAGGACTCATTGAGAGGATCATGCGGTAGTTTTTGATGGCATCATCCGGCTTTTCTAGTTTGAGTGTGGTATCAGCGATACGCATACGCAAATCCAGGTTGTAAGGTATCTGAGTCAAACCAGAGCGCAGGTCTGCCAGCGCCAACTCCAGATCGCCTCTCTCCATGCGGATATCAGCCATACGGATATAAGGTTCGGCGTTTTCGGGCTTGATCATTGTGGACTTTTGGTACTCATTGATAGCAGCTACCGAATTGCCCTGAGTTTGATAAGCCTGACCAAGCATCATGCGGGTGGGCCAGCTGTTGGGAAACTGATAAAGAGAGATGTTTAGCTCTTTGATAGCATCATCAACACTGCCTTGTTTAAGGAGTGTAGCACCAAGTCCAAAGTGGGCGCTGGAGTTGCCAGAGTTAAGGTTGATAGCTTGCTGGAAGCTCTGTTGTGCTTCTGCCAGTGAGCCTGCATCAAGTTTGCATTGACCGAGAGCTGAGTAGGCGTATGAATGTTGTGGGTCAAAATTGACAGCATTGCGAAACTCGCTCGATGCTTCATCTACTTTGCCTTGTTCTTTGAGTACGCAACCCAGGGCATAGTGCGCTTCAGCTGCCGCAGGAGAGAGTTGCACCGCACGTCTAGCATAATCTTCGGCTTGTTTGAGATAGCTGTCTTTCATCGCTCTGACAGATCCAGAAGATGACTGCAAGCGATTGAGCTGAATTGTTGCCTTACCAGCATATGCCAGGGCGTTGTTAGGATCGTTCTGCAATACACGATCAAATTGTTCGTCGGCGCCGTCTAATTTAAATTGTTTGGCAAGAGCAATGCCCAGACCAACTGTAGCCTGCATGTCAGTGGGGTTGTTGACAAGTACTTCTCTAAAAGTACCTTCGGCTTCTACATATTTGCCTTGAGAGAGCAGTTTTTCGGCGGGCATGATGTCATGTTTGACACGCCCGGTGAGCACTTGACCGCTGTCTGGAGTACCAAAGATCGGTGGTTGGCTGCCCGGATTAGGGATACCAGGCACTTGAGCTAAATACTGAGCGTTAGATGGTGTCATCAACATCAATGCCCCAGCCAGAGCCAGTGTGCTTGATTTGCCAAGCGAAATCTTGATTGTCATGCGGTCGCCTCTCCTAAGAGTAATTCCTCTCAAAGGATACAGGTCTTGTCAGCCCAAAATAATAAGTTTGGGCGAGGCTTTTACAACTATTTGCCATTACCTTTGACAACAATCAATGCTACTTCTGGCGGTGCTAAAAATCTAATCGGTAGAGCCGTCATGCCAATACCGGCTGGCTCGGTCCTAAAGCCCAAAAACGCCTGTCCCAGGGGTTGTCCGCACAAAAACAAGTCAAGTGGTCTTTTGGGCGCTAAACAGCCACTGGTAATGATTGAGCAAGATCTGTAATCTCCGGTGTTTTGCCCCCAAGGGCTGATAGGGATAACGCCACTCCAAAGAAGCCGTCACAAATACGCTCATATCACGGGTGCTGTGCCCTCAGCAGCCAACCATTGAATTGTTTTGGGTCAGGGGTCATCGTGATTGCCAACGCATAGCGGGGGCAATTTTCTGAGCTGACTGGGGCTGTTTGACATTAAGTCGGCCTTAAATCTCGCGCGGGGCTTGTCGCTGTGCGCCCCGGGCGGTCTGGGATGCCTTGCGCGTGCCCCGTTTTGGGGCGGTGATATTGACCTCGTAGTACTCTTGTAGGGTTCAACCTGTATACAAAGCAGCGCTCAAGCCGGGTATTTCCCATTGGTTTCTTTTTGCGAATGGGCGGCGGGGCATAAAATACGGAATACCAAGCCCAAGTTCGGGGCTTCTAAAATCTTTTGCAATACATCTCCGTCTTGCAGACTATGATTGAGTCTGGCTCGAACTACTTAGCAAAGTATTTAGAACATCCCCGATTTTGTGATGCAATAAAAAATGACCTTCACCAGGGACCAGTTCCAGTATAGAACCTTTGATATTATCTGCCAGATAGAGGGCCGCAGATAAAGGGCAGATTGCGTCGAGCTCACCGTGATAAATATGGACGGGGATTTTGATTTCACTTAAGGCAAAGCCCCAGTGCTGAGCCACTGCCGCATAGTCATCAACGACACCATAACCGCCTTGTGCGACAGACTCAATGATAAATTTGCTACCCTGCGATGTTGATAATGCCTTGATGATAGTGCGATCTGGCGCAGACTGGACTTCTCTTTCTAATTCCATTTTGATCAAAGCCGGCGGCAGTTTGCCTGCACAGCAAAGCAAGGCTGCTAGTAGCCAGCGCCAGGCTTGAGGACAGGTCAAAAGTAGCCTGTCTGCCATTAGGCCCAGTGCCTTAACTGCCTCAGGGCTATCAAAAGTCATAGCACTGCCTATGGTGGCTACATTGGTTATACGCTGCGGTATCTGATAAGCACAGGTGAGCGCATAAGGACCACCCACCGACCAGCCCATTAGCGGCACTTTGTCAATTTGTAATTGATCAAGTAGCTCCACCACATCTTTTGCCCAGTCGGCCATAGTGCGACCTGCTTGGCGACTGCTCTGGCCAGTGCCAGGTCGATCTGGGGCTATGATATAGAGCCCAGCTCTGGCACAGTGCCCGTAAGCAAAGCGGATATCGAGTCTGCTACTCATACCACCATGGAAGTAGAGCACAGGCTTACCAGCAGGGTCGCCATAAAGTGCATAACCCAGCTGACGGCCATCAGTCAAAGTGATGACATGCTCACTTTGCCAGGGCGCAGTGCCTTGATGCATTGTTATGCCTTATCTTGAGTGTTAGATTGCTTTTGCTCAAGGACGGCATGTCCTGTGACATTTTGCTTTTTGACATGGCTCAAGATCCAGTCTACTGTCTTTTGTTTAAGATGGTTGACTGTCTGTCTGACCGGGCTCATACCAAGTACGTGGTAAACCTCATGCATGCGCGATAGCAAAAATCTTGTCTTAAGCACACAGTAGACTTTTATTTCTCTGGTGCCGGGCATCTCAGGTCTGTACTTGCTTTTGTGCCTGGCAAGATTTTTGAAGTTGTAGAGATAATTGGCTTTTTCGAAGCTGTACTGGAAGTGTGCCTTAAGCAATTTGCTGTGGTTGAATTCATCGTTGTCATCAACTTTAGCAAGTGGCGAGAGTCCCAGTGAGAGAAACTTTTTGCCCTCACTTTTAAACTTGTCCATAGCATCAAGAATGATAACGTCAACGAGACTATAAGAGCGCTCCAGATTGCTGCGCAATTGATTTGCTATGTAGCCCACAACTTCGCCGTTTTGATACATCGGATCAAAGATGACAAAGCCGCAGATTTTGTTCTCGAGCACTGCCACAAATTTGCGCACATCTACTTCGTCTACATAGACTATCGGTCTGACAATAAATTGCATGTCAGTGTTATTTACGACTTTTTCTTTGAGCCAGGCATCGGATACTTTTTTAAATGCCTTAAAGAGATACTCGTCGACGGTTTTGATCTCGATTATCTGTATGCCATCGCGCTTAGCGTTGTTGCGGGCCTGTCTCAGACCCTGTTTTTTATTACCGCTGAGAGTAAAAGTATCAAGATCGATAATTGTCTCTACCCCCAGCTCATTGGCGCAAAAGCCTCTGGCGTTAAGGATTTTGGCAGTCTCATGGCTGGCATGCAAAAAAATCGGGTCGTTTTTTTCTTGCAAAAATTGATCGATAAGTTGCTCTAAATTGCTGTCTGCACAAATAGGATCTGCCAGGACGCAGACCGAATGTGGGTCGGCGCTGAGTGGTACATAGGCGATGTAACCTAGATCCTCTCTCATAAAGTATTGCATGCCTGACTGCAGTGAAGAGTAAGCCAGACTGCCTTTGCCGTACTGTTTGAGTGAGGCAAATCTAAACTTAGAAGTGAGAGTGCGATTGCCGGTCAGTTTAAGGGCTGTCTGGAGTGACTCCTGCGAACATTTGATAGACGTCAATGTCTTGCCCAGACCGTTGCGAGTGATACTCAAGTCTTGAATGACTTTGAGGCTCTGGGTGAGGTTTTGAGGCTTATCTTTTTTGTCCATGACTACTCTCTCGTCTTTGTCAGCCAATTATAAGGCAGATAATTGTAGTTTGTCCTTGTCAGGGCAGCTCGAATTCGCCAATCAAAGGCAGGTGGTCAGAGCCCAGGTCGTCGCCAGTCTGCACATCTGTTGTCTTGACTTGATCGCCGCAAAAGAAGTGATCGATTGGTATCAGTGGCAAAACCCAGCGGGCATTCCATGTACAGTTTGGGCCAAAGCTCTGGCTGGCATGGCGCAGTTTGCCCTGGCGCAAAATCTGCAAAAAATTATCCGACCATGGTGAGCAATTAAAATCTCCAGCCAGAATAAGTGGATAAGTGGTTTTTCTAGCTATATTTGCAAGTGTGATAAATTCGGCGTTGCGTTCGTTTAGATATCTTGGGGTGGCGGCATGCACTGCTATCAGCTTAAAGTGCGACGGGGCATCAAACTCTAGCTCCAAAAAGGGGTGCTTGAGTGTGCTTTGCACAATAGTTGCTTTGCTTTCTTTTATAGGAAATTGACTGAATACTGCTACACCACAATCGTCTTGAAATGAAATGTAATTGTAGGCATAACCAAGCTTTGGCATTTGCGCTTTGAGATTGTCGTACCAACCCTGGTCGAGTTCAGTAATTACGACAAAATCAGCATTTTGCTTTTTAGCATAGTCAAAAAACTTTTGATATTGTTGGTTTTCGTAGGCGCATGGATTGTATTCCAGCACCTTAATAGGGATCTGAAAATTGAGTGTCTGAGTCAATCCTGCTTTGCTATAAAGATTGAGGATTGGTTGCAAATTAATTAGAGCGACAAGTCCAATGATAAGCGCCGCTATATTGGACTTTCGCAATAGCGCCACAACAAAGCAGATAGGTAGCAATATGGCATAGTAAATGCGCAGATGGCTCGCTAGTTCGCCAATGGGAATGCGGCTGAATGACGCCATTAGCGTTATCGTGACAAGAGCAATCCAAATGATCTTAAATGCGAAGTTAACCATGGTTGCTCATTCGATTAGTCGAGCCGGGTTTGATTCTGCGCTGCCTGGTATAGCTCTAAAATAGTCAAGAATTTTTTGGATGTCATTTTGGCCCATTTTGATCCCAACAAATGAACCTATTAGTATCGCCAGTGGTGTTACTACGCAAACTATCAACAGTCCCATTTTATTGCTGAGAGTAATGCTTGATGCAGAAAAAATAAAGGCATTGCTCAGCACAAATAACAACAAGATGGAAATAAAAATGAAAGTAGCTCTGGTCTTCATATCCACGTCAAAATCAAATTCAGCCGCACAATGCTCGCCTTTAGCGATGATTTTACCTTGGGCTATTGGTGCCACCGAATTACGTGTATTGTTGCGTCCCCAAGCTATCTCAAAAGTGTCTTCCTCGATTTTGCCTCTGAATGGTTTTTGCATAAAAGGGATACCAGCAATGGCGCTGGTATCCCTTTTGAGTTGTTCTTTTAGTTGCTGAGCAGATATCGGTAAGTCGAATCGATATCTTTTGCGTCCGTAGGGCTTGCCTAAACGCTCTGCTATTGACGGTTTGTCATCCTGGATAATCTTGGGCTGATAATCTGTCAAGGTATTCACTCTTACTCAGCTATGAGCATTTAGAGTACCAGATCTTTATCTACTACCAACGGCTATTGGTACAGGCACGGCTACTTGTTTGGCCACCGGCACAGCAATAACAACAGGCTCAGCTGGTTTGACCGCTACAGGTGACTTTGATTTGCGACCAGGATTAATACGATTGACCAGACCAAGTTTCTTCATTGCGCTAATAGTTAGCCACGAAACATCAAATTCGTGCCACTTCTCGCCAGTCTTTGCAGCACCGGGATCGTTGTGGTGATTGTTATGCCAGCCTTCGCCAAATGCCATGAGCGCTACCCACCAGACGTTGACGCTATCGTCAGCCATCTTGTAGTTTTTGTAGCCTAGCTTTGGCATGTGGCAGACAACATTGAGCAAAAGTGGAATTTGCAAAATAAGCAAACCTGATACCACTGTTGCAAGCGCTGCTTGCCAGCCAAATACAGCCCAGATAGCCACTCTTACTAGAGTATTTAAAATGATGTTGACAGCAAGACCTTTGTACCAGTTGCCACCTTGCTCTAAAAATCTGTAGATAGGATCGTTGGTCAGATCTTTTGATTGTTTGAGGGGGTCAATATGTGCAGGATAAGTCTTGTGGTTGATCCAGCCTATGTAGGCATTTGTGATACCACCAAACTCAGGTGAGTGTGGATCAAGGGCGGTATCAACGTGACGGTGGTGCGCTCTGTGCATTGTTGCCCACCACAGTGGTGAGCCGTGATATGCCAGATAGCCACCCAGTACGAAGAAGTATTCTACAAACTTAGGACAGCCAAATGAGCGGTGCGAAAGTAAACGGTGATAACCGATAGTGATACCTAGACCACTCCAGCAAAAGAAGAATAGAAATACAGCGAGGGTTTCGTACATAGTGTCCTCATTTATTGATAGCAACTTTGATTGCTACGCAACCTTGTTGCTACTTAGGCCGCCGAAGTATTAATTGCCTAACACCTCGACCAACTTGTATATCAAAGATATATGCTTTTGCGCTGGGCGCTACCGATACAGGGCGGTTTCCGGTCTGCCTCGGCGTATATCCTGACTTCTATCTGACTGCTCAACAAATTTGTCTTGCCACTTAGCGGCTTTTAACAAATCAAAAAATTGTTCGAGCGTCTCTGGCACTTCTGCCACCTGCAAAACTCTGCGACCATCATTATCTGGTGAAGGATACTGATTAAAGATGATCTTGTCGATTTCCATGCCTTGATTGTTGTAAAAGTTTAGAAGGGCCAGTCCGACTTCTTTAGAAACCGTCGCCTTGTCTTTTACCTGCCAATCTCTGAGGATAGTTCGACCGATGCCGATAACGAAATAAGCACGCTCTTTTTCGTACTTAGGCTCATCTATAAAGAAAGCCCAGCTGGTTTCGTCTACATTGTCAATATAGGGTTCGCAGCGTATTTGAAAAAGCCTGCCGGAATTAGAAGTGATGGACGTTGGTCCAAAACCCGAATTCATCAGGTGAATTTCTAAAACTCTGAGTATGTGAGCATTGAAGCTCTGTCCCTTCTTGTCTGCTTGCAGTTGAAGCTGCTTGCGGTACTCGTCAGGGAGCCTGATGCTGATATTCGATGTCTTTTGTTTGTCTTCGCCCATTTGTAATCACTTTTGCACTGACTGCAATGCAATTTGTAGTCATGTAACTACAATAGCATCGGGTCGGTTAAAAAGGGAAGGCCTTTTAACCCTGAGTTTTGTAAATTAACGGCTTTAGTCCTAGTTGTGCGGCTTAAGGTAACCAGTTATTTGCTCGCCCCTGTATGCCATACTTACCTGACATCCGTATAGTACATTTGCCGCCTACCCTTTTGAAATACCTATATGACTACGCCATCATCGTCACCTTTACCCGCGCCTGGAGCAAAAGCGCAATCCACATCTGCTAATGCCTGGCTCTTTATTGACTTTGACAATACGATGATGGGCACAGAGTTTTTGGCAATACCGACGCTGGTGGACCGGTTTAATCAGCTCTACGGTGCAAAAACAGCTCATTTGCTCACAACCGAGGAGTTTCAAGAGTACTTTGGTGGACAGGCCAGGCAGTCACTTTGCCAAAACCTGAGCAAACATTTTGGCATTGACGTCATATATGAGGATCTCTATGACAGTCGAGAGTGGCGCATGATGCAAGCTCTCAAAACAACACCAGTGCAAATGGCGGCGGGATTGATTGAGACTCTCAGAGCTTTTAGAGAGCGTGGATTAAAGCTTGCTTTTGTCTCCAACAATCCGATCATGCGTGCCTTTGCCGCCATGCGCAGTGCCACCAATGGTCAGGGTGAAGACCTTGCCGCGCTCTTTGGTACTGCCTACTTTGAGGCTGGTGATATCCAAAAACCCAAGCCCGATGTCTATCTGCGTGCCCTGGAGCAGGTAGGAGCAGATGTGGCTTTGAGCTATGCTGTCGAAGACAGTGTCTCTGGTGTAAAGGCTGCGGTAGCTGCTGGGCTCAAGACTTTTGGTTATACAGGCTTTGGCAATGACCCAATCAAAGATCAAGACAAGCTAATCAAAGCCGGTGCTCATGCCTGCTTTAGCGATTGGCGCGATTTTTTGTCAATGATTTAGCAATTTCGTCGATTTGCTTGAGATGTATTTGTTCATGCAAACCAGCCAGGCATAACCATTGGTGCAGATTGATTGGTCCAAACCAGGGATGGTTATAAGTGTTGGGTTTGTGCTCAAACTCTCTGAGTGGTTTTACCTTTAATAAAAATTTGTGCGTAAAGTCTCTGTATTGCAAAATACATAGCTCGCCGGACAACTGGCCTGTCGGCTTTACTGCGGCTACGTCGGCGACAAACGGTACCTCTTTATCAAAAGCTAAATGCTCAATTACATCAGCCATCAGGTTGCCTACTATGATCAGGTGCTCGAGCACCATAGATGATGACCAGTACCTTGAGCTGTCTTCAATGCCTTGCAATGGTTTGACCAATACTGGTTTTTCTCTAAGTGGCTGGGGGCTGGCTTCTGTAGCCTGGATCAGTTTATTTGCAGTAATCTCAAAGTGGGCTGTCGCCTTACTAAAGTCATGCAAGCGGCAAAATGCAGGAAAGAGAAAATGTTTAGCAGTAAATAGCTCCAATGGAGGTAAGCCTGCTCCTGGTGGTTGGAGCTTTGGCGGCAAATCGTTTGTGGTATCTGATTGGATGGTCATTTCGTTATAGTCTACAGAGCCAACCAAAGTGTATCTCTAAGTAGCTCCTTTTGACACTATTTTCGAGGCGAGTGCTGCCCAAGCCACCAATTTGTGCAGGAGTGTGACAGTTGGGGCCTGGGATGTTAAAGCCTTTATCCTCGGGGCATAAGGGAGTAGTTGCCGGGGTGGTATGCAATGCCTGTGCGGATTTTACTAGCTCTATCACTGTTTTTATCGTTGCCTCTAGCGGCATCAGCTCAAGCCTTTATGGAGGCTGGTGGTGTTTATGCTGGTGTTGCTGGATTGGGTGCGGGGCTTGCTGCCAGTCAAAACCATGGACAGGCTCTAAAATCAAGCTATGAGTTGGCGATACAGGCGCAGCAGGCACTGGTAGCGCAAAACAAAGCAATCAGCCAATACCTCAAACTCGGCACTGAGTACGAGGCAAAAAAGGATTTGGCTGCCGCAGAGAAGTGTTTTAAATATGTACTGCAAGTAGTCAATCGACGAGATGGACCAGGCAGTCCCAACGGCTTACCTGCTCTCAAACACTTAGTAAAAATCAATGTCGCTCAAAACAAAATAGATGATGCCATTGGTCTGCAAAAGACAGTTGTAGCTTTTACTCAGGCTGCCAAAAAGGCTGACCCGCAAGCTGTCATTAAATCTAAACTCGATCTCTCCAATCTCTTTATCCAAAAGGGTGATTATGCAAGCGCCGAGCCAGTCTTGCAACAGTCTGTCACTACCTGCAGTACCGCTCCAGCGACCAGTTGCACTAACGAGAGACGCGTGACACTGCGCACTTACAGCCAGGTCTTGCGTAAACTAAAAAAAGATAGCGAAGCTGACAATGTCGATGCCACTCTCAAAAAACTTGACGACGAAGATCTAGCGAGCACAACCAGCGCGCCCAACAAAGCTGATAGTAACGGTGTCGATGTGGCGTCCAAAGAAAATCAAGCAGTAACGCCCTTGCAAAAAGAGACGGCAACCAGAGAACCTGGCTCTAAAGAGACTGGAGCTGCTCAATCAATCGCAGGTGGAGCAAGCACGGATGCAAAATCCGGCAGCCAAAATGGTGCAAGCAATAATGCGGCGGATAACTCAAAATAGCTTATGAGTGCCGAGCCTATTAAGCCAGATCCTTTGCAAAATGAGCTGCCCAAGCAGTATCGAGTCTTGGGCAAAATCAAATCTGGTGGCATGGGTGCCATATACAAGGTTGAAAATACTTTTACTCAGCAAATTTGCGCGGTCAAAGTAATGAAGGCTGACCAGTCCGAAAATGAAATACTACGCAAGCGTTTTATTGTAGAAGCAAAAGCTGCCAGCTTGTTGCAACATCCGCATATCTGTCAAACCTATGACTTTGGCATAAGCGAAAACAACGTACTCTATTTAGTCATGCAGTGGCTGGATGGTATCAGTCTTGAGCAAAAGGTATCGCGCGATGGTCCAGTATCAGTGCAGGAGACAACTGTCATTTTTATGCAAGTGGCAACAGCACTGGCCCATGCCCACGAGCATAATGTGGTGCACCGCGATCTCAAACCTGACAACATTATGCTCAGTCGTGATCGCTCGGGAGGCGGCACCACCGTCCATATAGTTGATTTTGGTATCGCCAAGATGGTCAAAGATGATGGCGCAACTCCCACCAACGATGGGCTTACTAGAGTCGGTGCTCTTATTGGTACACCAGCCTATATGAGCCCAGAGCAGGCGATGGCATCTAGGGTCGACGCGCGCTGCGATGTTTATGCCCTTGGTTGTGTGATGTATTTTGCCTTAACTGGTAACCCACCTTTTACCTCAAATAATGTTATGGATCTGTTGTATAAGCATGTCCACAGCGCGCCACCAGAGTTTGATCCGGCTCTAAAGATACCTAATGCGATGAAGTCAATCATCCTCAAGTGCCTTGAGAAAAAGCCTGAAGATCGCTATCAGTCCATGACACAGGTATGCACGGATCTAAAGAAGCTGACCAAAGGTGTAGCTGTAGAGCGCAAGTTATTAGCCAAAGACCGCAAACTTATTTACGGACTGGTCAAAATGTGTGCCATTTTTTTTGCTGCTTATCTGCTAAGTGTGTTTGGCAATCTAGCCATCCAAAATCTTAATGACACTGTCAAAAAAGATAGTGTGGCTAAGGTCGGTACCAATAAATCTCTCACGGGTAGCTCAAAAGGCGCCAGTGGCTCTGGCACTACTGGTAGTGCTAATAAGAGTCAAAGGCGCCGTCAGAGGTAGTAGTTGCAGCATTTTTAGCAATAGCTGCTATCACCATAAGCGCATGCGAGGATTGCGCGTGACTACTTCTCTACACGCCTGTCTAGGGTATGTAGGTTGTAATTCGATATCTCTTGATGTCCCGGATTTTATCGGTTCTGGTGTCTTAATTTGAGGCACAAAACCTTTTGGTAGTTCGCCTTTACTCTCAAAGTCCGAGACCAGTTTAAGCAGCTTCTGCTCATAAGATTTTGTCTGCTCATTACTATATCCATTTACTAATGCGCGCTCTAGCTGTAGTCGCTCCACTGGTGTTAGATTTTGTTTTGACATACTTGCCATCTTTTGCTCGGCAGCTAGAGTAAGTTTGTTGACCATGGCAGTCATCGGTCCAGGCTCAATAAGCCCATATCTGCATGTTTCAGGATCATAATACCTACGACGACTGCCATAGGTTTCCTTCCGTTCCTTTTCTTCTTGCAGATAGGCGGCGCGCTGTTCTGGTGTGAGACCGGCAATTACAAGCTCTTTGACCTTATCGTGCAGAGTCTGTCCGACTCCCAATATCTCTTTGGCTTTGTCTGTGAGATAAGGGATGCCATCTTTTCCAATATCTGTTGGGCGTTTGCCAAATTCTGGCAGACCTACTTGCTCGTCGATGGTTGGGACAAGGAGCAGATGCTCAAAAGGGGTCTCACCAATTATTCTATGTTCTCCCTTATCTTTAGGAGCCACTGCACCAAAAACCTTTTTCCAACTGACTTGCGCCTCTGCTCCATACATACTGCTACTTAAATTATGAGGCTGCCCCTCACTGGCCAGAGCAGGTGTTTGTTCGATTGACTTGACTGGTGCAAGTTGCTCAAAATTTGACATAAGAAAACCCTCCATACCTCTTGGGTAAAGTAATGCTGAAGGGGGTGTACTTACCTGTTGAGATAAGCTTCAGTTAGCGTCAAATTAGTCGATAACAATGTCAAACTCATGTCAGCCAAAACAAAAATTTGCTTAACTGTAGATTTGGTATTTGCTCGTCAAGCAACATGACACTATCAAGTCTCAGGCGTATTGCATCGGTACGGCTATGGACTCGATGTTGCGTACATCGTCCTCAGTCAACTTAAGATCCAGAGCGGTAAGGTCTAGCCGCATGTGCTCCATATCAGTGGTGCCTGTCAGTGGTAGCATGCCCAGGTGCATAGCAAAACTAAAAATAACTGGTGCCACACCGGTACCAAGTCTGCGCGCTATATCTTGCACTATGCGGTCATTTATATATTGACCATTGGCAGTAAGAAGTGAAAAGCCTTGGTAAATGATGTTGTGTTTATTGCAGATATCTCTTACTTCTCTATCCCAGCCAACAATGGCATAGCAACGGTTTTGCACCATCATTGGTTTTACTCTGGCTTTGAGACAGAGCTGACTGAGTTGTTCTGCGGTGACATTACTGACACCAATCATGCGCGTCTTGCCCTGAGTATACAGGTCCTCTATTGCTGTCCAGACCTCCCAGTCTGCCGCCCCAAGACCATTGCGCGAGTATGGTCCATGTAATACGTAAGAGTCGACACAGTCAGTGTGCAGGTGCTGTAAGGAGCTATCCATTGACTGCTTAACTTGAGTGGTCAAGTTTGCTTTTGCATCATAGGGAGTGGTGTTACCCTGGCCATCGACAGAAGTAAACTTGGTCTGAATAAACAGACTCTCGCGTTTGATACCTCTATTTTGTAAGCTCAGCAGGGCTTCGCCTACAAGTGCCTCGTTGTAATGTCTCAGCTGGTTTGCTGTATCAATTGCTGTAAAGCCTGCTTCCACGGCCATTTCCACACATTTAGCGGTGGTTTCTTTCTTCCAGGCAGTGCCATACATAAAGGATGGCACGACGATATCGTTGTAAGTAGTCAGTGGCATAGTTAGCTCCAGCAAGCGCTACGGGCAATATTTTGCTATAGGATACCTGCTCTTGGCTCAACAAGCTGTCAATTGTTTAAACAGTTAAGGTAATATCGTCAAGCCTTCGCGCTCTTCCCTCACGCGCTTACCAGCTAGATACTGGTGCTCACGAGCAAACTGAATATCGTTTAGCAATTTATCTGCTTCCATGATGTGACCTTGCTCGCGCATTTGTTTTTGGAGCTCTAGTTGTGCTGGGATCTCTGAGGCATAAAATACCTGGTGCGTCTTTTTATACATCTTGTTTTCATGCATCAGAGCGTCAGCTCTTTGCCTGACCATTTCTGCTGTCTCGCCCGGTTGCTTTACCACTATGCCAGCGCTAAAGCCGATCTTAACTTCTCCTTCTTTTAGAGCTTCTCCAGCCGCCAAAGGACGGGTCTCACCGTTAGCTTGCATAGCAAAGCGCAATTTATCCAGTCTTTGTGCAATCGCTTGAGCCCCGTTTGTGTCAGGCAAAAGCATCATATATTCATCACCGCTTATGTGCGACACATAGTCAGTATCGCGTGCCAGTTCTTTGAGTTTTTGTCCCATAAAGCGCAACGACTGATCACCATTCTGGTGACCGAGCTTGTCGTTTACACCCTTTAGTCCGTCCATGTCGATATAGACCACAGTGAGATGGCGCTCCTCACCTTTAGCCAGGGCACGCTCAGACTGTGCTACCAGTGTCTCTAGATTGGTGCGGATTGTTTTGCCATTTAAAAGTCCTGTCAGTGGATCTATATTTTCGCGCTCCTGCATGGTCGTTACATCACGCTTTAGACCTTCCGATATCTCGCGCAGACGACCGGCATTCAAATTTAGTAGTTCTTCCTCTCTACGCCCGCTTACCACGCGGTGCATCACTGCTTCACGACGTAATTCCTCGCTAAGAGCGGCTGTCTCAGATGGTTTGGCCGTGGTATCTACGACTTTGCCTTTGCGTGCAGCCTTATCCAGATACATCTCGTGATCTGCTCTTGCTAAAAGATCCGATGCTCCTTCTCCCGCTCTGCGGGTGGTGGCACCAGCACTGGCTTTGACCACATAAGAGCCTGGGCTTGGTGCGACACCAGCTGGCAAAATGCGCACACCAGAAGCACTGGCCTCCAGTCTCAAGGATTGTATGTCTTTGACTAGTTTGGCCGTATCTTTTGTATCTGGCAAAACCGCTAGATACTCATCTCCACCCAGCCTGCCTACTTTGTCTGAGGCACGCATGCGGTCTTTGAGATACTTGCCCATTACCTTTAAGACCTCGTCACCTCGATCATGCCCAAGGTTGTCATTGACTGCCTTAAAGTTATCCAGGTCAATCATCATTAGTGTCAAATCACGACTACCACCTTTAGCTTCAGCCCGTTCGATTTGCTTGACTGTCCTGACCAGGGCCTGCTCAGAGCCAGTCTTATTGAGCAAATTGGTGATTGGATCAAGTGTTGTGCTGGCTTCTAGCTTGCCTGCATCACTAGCCAGGGCAGCAATATTTTTGGCTTCGGTTAGTCGTTCGGTGCTTTCTAGCTTTTTTACTCCCTCTCTGGCACCCTGTCTGAGGCAACTTGTAGCACTCTGCCCCAGGGCAGCGAGTGTCATATACTCAGCACCTGTCGTTGCCGCCGTTTTTACAACGTGAGCCATATTTGCTTTAACTGATTTTTTATCGGACCATTCGTCGATACCATGCACAGTGCCAGCTCCAACACCGCCGACTCCGCCAGCTGCAGACCCCAGGGCTACACCTTTGACTACACGCTTGACAGCACTGGTGCCAGTCTCGTTGAGTGCTTTGTTTAGCTCCATAGTGAGCATGACATTGAGCGCGCTGGCATTGCCTTCGGATGTGGCAAATTTGCGAGCCAATTTGTCTAGTTTTGCGGCAGATACAGTATCGGCTCCACTGGCAATGCTATCTCTTATTTGCCCGGCCAGGGCTTGCTCAAGCTCAGCTTTAGCACCTGGTCTTACGAGAGCAACGCCGGTCTCTTTTGCTATCGTCTCGGAGCCTTTTACCACAGCATCAGCACTTGCCACCGCAGCCTGTTGTCCGAGCTTGAGCATTTCGGCTAACTGTCTGCCACCAAAGCCCATGGTCCCAGCTGATACAGCGCCGGTGAGACCATCAGCGACAATGCTGCCTTTGTTATAATCGGCTCCCTCTATGGCGGCTTTGGTGCCCACCGAGACCACTGCTCCAGCAGTAGCCAAAAGAGTCAGGCTAGCACCGCCAGTAAAGGCTGCTCCGGCCAGTCCTGTACCTGTTAGTGCGGCCGCAACCGTGGCATCAGCTGCCTGATTTTTGGAGTCTTTGTAGAGATTTAGCGCCTTATTGAGATTTTCGCTCAGATGCTTGCGTTCCTCTGGTTGCATCAGCATAAAATCGCGAGAATAGCGGGTATTTGCTGCAGCATATTGTTCCAAGACATCATGGGTCTGGTCACTGGTACCGTCCCAAAGACGCTCGACCCAGGCTCTGCCAAGACCATCTACTGAATTGTAGACAGAGTCTCGACGATTGTTGTAATCTTCGCGCATCGTATATGGTGTGCGCATAAGGTCGAGAGTAGTAAGCCTCTCACGACCTCTGGTATTTTCGTTTATATCATTGATCAAAGATGATTGATACTTGTGCTCATAGACGCCCCTAGCCTGGTATCTTTGTTCTGGGGTCATGCCTTCAAGCACACTGGCAATACTTGCTTTGTCTTTGCTTACAGCGAGTATTGATGCCCTCAATTCATCAGCCTTTTCACTTTTGCCACCTTGCTCGATAATTGTTCTGGCTAGTTGACGCTCGCTGGGATTGAGCAGATTGTCCATCGCTCTGGGATTTTTAGCCAGATCCTGAGCAGCAAGACGGCTAGCTTCTGCATTTTTTAGTGAGTTGATAAAGCCGGCTTTGTCATCGCCACTGATATGAGTGTATTTACTTATACGCTCAGCCAGCCTCAGATTGGCATCCTGAGCGGTCTCGTCGCCTTTTGGGGCTGGCTTGTATTTACCAGTTACTATTTCATCGAGCATGTGGACTGCAACAAATCGTTCGCGATAGTTCATACCGCTCAACTTGAGTGCGCTATCCATGTCTTTGCGAAATTGAGGTTCACTCCTGAGTCTCTCGAGTTCTGCCTTTGGCATGGCTTTTAGTAAGGCATTAACTTCTCTGCCGTTGGCACCAATAGCACCTCCTAGCTCAGCGATTTTGGATACTGTGGATCGTCCCCCGGGTGAGACAATCTTATCTTCACAGATGAGCATCTCTCTTTCAGAGAGTGGGTCTTTAAAGGCAGCTGAGAGTTTGCGATAAAATTCTACTTGTTGTCTTTCTGTGCTAGACAACGCTGACATTGGCTTCTGTTCATTGCGCCTGCCGTCAGAATAGTTTGCTTTTTGCTGAGCAGTCATATTGCTTGCTGCAAAATATATTGCTTGCTCGTTGTCACCAGCAAAGCTGGAATTGTGCTTAATGGCGGTAGTTATATCCAGTCTGCCTAATTTGACATAGTCGAGTGCGATATCTGTTTCTCTGGCATTAAAGGCATCGCGTATTTTTTGCTCGCCTTGTTTACTTAAAAACGTCTGTCGAGCTTCGGGGCTAGCTTCTCTAAAGGCTTCGCGCATCATATCGATATTTTTGCTATTGATAGCAATCGTTGCCAGTGTTTGAGTGTCTTCACTGGTGCGGTTTTCACTACCCTTAAGATAAATTTCTAGAGCTTGCTTACTCTCTGGCGATAAGAGCCACCGGCGCTCCAGGTCGGTGGTCATCGGACGCTTAAACCGCTCCTGATACTGTCTGGCAATAGTATCTATTTGCTCTTTGTTGAGGGTGGCAAATGTATCGCGCAGATCCTTTTCGATGTTTTGATTGCTTTTGCCGCCTAGCTCTGTAAGGGCAACTAGATTGGCTCTTACTCGAGTTGTGTCGTCAAAATTGCCCTGTAGGGCTTGGCTTACTTTGATTCTGTCGGAGCCAGTGAAGTTTTTCTCCAGATCCCCGCTCAGTGAGTGCCTGGTCTGGTCTTTGTAGAGAGCGGCGATATTTTTGAGTTCCTGGCCGGTTTTGCCTCTCAGGTGCTCAATTATGAGGTCGCTGTCGGGAGATACTTTTGCCAACTCAGTTGCTAACGACCGGGCTGTAACTTTGCTGGATGAGTCTTCAGTAGCGGCTACTGTCAATTTATCAGAGGTTGGTTGGCTCTTTTCTGGCTTACCCGTAGACTCTAGCGAGAGTTGTGGATTACCAGCTGGTTGCTCTTTGCGCCTTTCGTCGCCTATGTCTTTAGTGTGCACCATTACAGTTACCAGCCGGATACCTTGAGCCTGATGGACATGCCATCCTCCTTGTCTATATGCCACATAACTGGTCTCTTTAAGCCCAGCCTGTGGCTGTAGGGACTAAGCTTACATTTTAAACTTCAATCATGTGCCGTCTCTGGTAAATTCTGATTCGAGGAGAGTCAGTTTGTGGGCTTCGTTTGCCGGCGATGCTAATACCACTGGCGGTATTAGCATTGTAAGTAGCAAAATCAACTGCGCCAAGTGAGAGTTTGGCATTTAATTATTGGTCCCGGTCACTGCCATTGGTAATGAGGCTCAGTTTTTCCTTTAGCCTTCTAATGGACTGAGGGCATCGTCAAATGAGATTGTGCGCCAGTTACCTGTAACCAGTCCACGCTCATCGCTATCATCTTTGCCTGACTCTTCTGGCTTGCTCTCGTGCAGTCGACTCTGCAAATCTGTCAATTTAGCAAGCAGGTTAACTGTTGTCGGATGTGAGGCACCAAGGCTATCCAGGCAGATTTTGTGGGCTTCATAGTAGCAGCGCAATGATTCTTTTTGCTCTCCTGTCTGAAAATGCAACATGCCCAGGTTTTGTAAGCCGCAGGCTACATCCGGATGATTAGTGCCGAGAATTTTCTTTAAGAGATAGACATGCATTGTCGCTTCTTCGATAGCAGTAGCCACCTGTCCCATAAAATAATGCACTTTAGCCAATGTGCTCCAGGCTTGTGCATGACTCATATTTAGCTCACCAAAAATCTGCTTAGCCAGGTCTTTGGCTTCTTTTTGATAGGCTTCTGCGGCCGTATAATTGGCTAACTCGCAACATACATAAGAGGCTCTCTCAAGGCAGTAAAAATAGCGATTGTCTTGATGCTTGCGCAAACTAGTCAAAAGCTGAGTGTACATATCGAGAGCATTGGCGTAGTCGCGGACCAGGATCATCTGTTCAGCGACTTCCTTGAGGTCAAGCAAGTTTGCTTCTGTCACAGCGCTGTTATCTTTTAAAACAGGCTTGCTTTGCTGGGCATTTTTTCTAAACCAGCGCAGTTCCACCATCGCTTCTTTTGTAAAAATAGAACGTCGCTTGGCATACTCATAAAGTGTGATGATTTCATCAAATGTATAGCGTCTACCTTCGTAGAGGCTGTAGCACTGCTGTAGCAGTTCTGCCGATGTTTCATCCAATGCACCCGATATAAGCAAAGCTTGTTTGACTATACGCTGATTGCGTTTAGCTAGCTCAAATGCTTGATCATAAGTCTCTGCACTATTTTGATCTAGAGTTTTGACAAATTCAAAAAATGAAAGCAAATCCTCGTCATTGCTCTCAGTTCCAGTCTGGTCACTGAGCACCACAGCTAGTGCATCACCAAAAGCCATACCTTCTTCTAGTCTTGCAATCACAGGCTTTAGTTGATTTAGACGCAATGTGCCATTGGCTAGATTACTTTGCAATGTCAAAATACTGTCTAACTGAGCTTTGGACAGATAGCGCCTCTCCAGTAATATCTCACCGATAGATTTACGACCACCGATGCTAAGCTCCAGAGCCTCTGTCAGTCTGCTCTCCGAAATCAGCCCGGATAAAACAAGCAGCTCACCAATTTTAGGAATGTTACTGGCTTGCTGAGCATAAAAACTTTTTGACTTAGGGGCAGCATGTGTTTGCGATAGTCTGATTCGAGCATCTTTCAGGACTTCAATGCCTTCTGCTCTTGATAGACGCCCTTGTCTGATCATCGATTGGATACTTAAGGCAGTACCAAGTAATACTTCGGTGATCATACTGGCAGACACAAGCATGCGACCAAGGGGCAGTTTAAGCTTGGGTTGCTGTCTTAAATACGTGTCCAGATGGTGCTGCGGTAAGGCCTCGCTCTCGACCAAAAGCTCTCCCAGTAGAGCAATTTTGCGCTCCCGCTTTTGACTCCAACCGAGCTGGGCAAGAGCTGTGTCTAAATCTGTATTGCATACTTTAGCCATTTGATATGAGAGTTTGGCTGCCTCAATATCAATCAGATCCTCTCGTAGCAAAGTCTGGCAGCGAATAAGTGCCGTTAAGTCTGGCTCTAATATCAGTCCCGACAATACCAGCACACGACCTAGTGGTAGTCCTGTATCAGCAGACAGAGTCAGTGATTTGTCCACGTGCTCTTGTGATACTGCACCTAATTTTACGGACAGTTCGCCGAGCAAATAGTTATTGGTAGTGGTGGACACAGAGATACCCTATTGTTAGTGCCTACAAAATGCGCTGCATCTGGGTTGCTCCAGATCCAGGCTAGTCTGTGATTATCCAGCATTTTGGTCAAATCTGGATAAAAATTGGCATTTTTGGCTGTCCCTCAATTTCAGGGGCAAAGTGACCTGTCAGTAAATATCAGCCGCAGAAGGGTTGCTTCAATTCAGATTCGACTATTTACCGGTGTATCCGGCTTCCTTTTTGAGTTTTTCCAGGTCAGGCACTTTTAGATCGCCTTTGTTGGCGTCAAATCGAGCAGCCATATAAACATGTCCTAGCTGGGTTGTTTCAGCAACCATAAATTTGGAGCGGTCAAGACGCTCAGCCGGTGGGTCTTCTGGAGGTCTCATGATGCTGCGTGTACGCATCTCAAAGGATTGTTTTTCGATGGCGAACTTACCGTCTTTGTTGGCGGCCCAGATGGCATCCATTTTTGCTTGCGCAATGTAGAGATTGGAGTTTTTTACTCCCATACCGATAATACCGCTCAGGTCCTGCTGCACTTTCTTTTCGTAGGCAGGAAACTCAATAGGACCGGCTTTGCCCTCGGTTTGTAGGGCCTTAGTGATCATCTTTTGGGCGTAAGTATTGTAGTCCATGCCTGCTGGCAGATTGCCAGGGTCAGCTATGGCAAAGGTCTTTGCGCCGCTATCATCTTTATGGATTTCAAAGACTTTGACACCATCTACATTGTAGACAACGCCTTGCTTGTAGATGCTATCGGCTTTGCCGTCGGTTCTATTGGGATTGCTGACCACCTGCCCCTTTTCGTCCTTAATTTCCATGGTCTTAGCTTTGGCTGACCATGTGTCACTCTTGGCGATACTGCCAGCAAGATATAAGCTATCGTCTTTGCCACTGTCTTGGAGGCGAGTACCGACTACTTCGTTAACCTTTTGGGCGCCGCCTTTGCCAATCGCTGCCATGGCTTTAATTTCCAGTCCTGGAGGCAATTGATCGCGATTGGCGTAAGCCTCTGGCATGGCTTTGGACCACCAGCGCTGCTCCGTTGTTTTGGGGTCCCATTTACCTTGTGCAAGTAAATCTACACCGAGTTTATCTTTGAGGGCGCCAAAAGCGACAGCTGAGACATCTGGGCTATAGGGTTCTTTTGTAAATTCGCCATTGCGGCTCGTTTCTGGTGCAACCGAACGTGTGCCTTCCACTTTGTCTTTTGGAGCACTTGCTGGGTAGGCGATTTCGGATAATTTTAAGGCTACTTTGTCTTCAGCTGGTTTGTCTTGCTGATTGTTGTTTTCGACCGGTGTTTTGGTAGTTACAGCAGTATCGCCTTTATGATCAGCCATTTCATTACTCCAGTAGATTAATCGGGGGATGAAGGCATAGTAAGAGTCAGGTCGTGTAATTTTCGTGAAAATGCACCATCCGGCACATTAGTTGTTCCACTTTTTGCCACAATCTAAAAGGAGCGCTAGCGGCGCTCTCGTATCTGGCTGAGATTAATAATTAGCCGACGAGGGGATTCGAACCCTCGACCTACGGTTTACGAAACCGTTGCTCTACCAGCTGAGCTACGTCGGCGTGCCCCCCATTATAAAAGATGGGCAAACTAATCACTAGCTCGGGCGGACGCAAGTTTACAGTTGCATTTATCGGCGCTTTTGGGTAAGTATCCAATATGAGCGATAAACACCATGACAAAAGTCCAGGACATAGTCAAGAGAGCGCTGCCTCTGACAGGCTCAGGCATGACGACCATCAGGCTGGCAGCAAAGCTGGCGAAAAGCACGATGGATTTAGCCTCAAGCCAATTCTTGAGGACTTAGACGATGGCATCAATAAGCTCAAAAAGTTAAATCCACTCTATAAGCCTGAACCCGGGCTGGTCGGTCCAGGCTGTTATAAGGTGGATATGTTGCATGACAAGCCTGCAAAAACAAATGAATTGCTCAAAGACAAAGCCTATGACAGCTATAACTGCAAATATTTTGTCAAGACTTTTATGGACGGCAAAGCACCAGTCGGTGACAGGGGTCGTCATGAGGAGCTGTCCAGCCAGGATTTGACCAGCCGAGGCTACGAAAAGACTGATGGTAAAGGCTTTTATAAACCAGGGGACATCATCCTCGTTTTACCTAACCCGGGTTTGGCTACCCTTAGCCCTGTTGTGCACGCAGCGGTTGTGACAGAGGCTGGACCGGGCGGTAAAGGCGTGATGCTCACGCAAAAGCCGGATGGTGAGCACCCTGTGACCCGTACTGACTTTGCCGCCTTTTGCCGGGCTTACGGCATAAGCTCCAACCAGTGCCACATTGAGATTTATCGCAATACCAAAAAGCCAATAAAACCGTAGTCGGCAGCTCTCAGCTACATTTAGTTTTTGTTAGGGCATAAAACCTGGCCGCGCCGGGCTTTAGCTCTAAAAGTGCTAAAATAACAGCTCCTAACAGAAAAACAAATGATCCGGATAACCACTCTCCCCAACGGGGCAAGAATTGTCACCGAGGTCGTTGAGTCAGTCTACTCGGCTGCCATCGATCTTTGGATAGAAGTAGGCTCAGCCTACGAAAACACCAGTAACAGTGGTGTCTCGCATTTTATCGAACACATGCTTTTTAAAGGCACAACGACACGCTCAGCTGAGCGCCTCATGGAAGAAATCGAAGATGTGGGCGGCATGCTCAGCGCCAGCACATCGCGCGAAATCACCAAGCTATATGGTCACATGCTCGGTGACTGCCTACCAGTAGCAGTCGACATCATGCTCGATATGGTGCAAAATCCACTATTTGCCCAAGCGGATCTAGCGCTTGAGCGCAAAGTTATATTGGACGAAATCGACATGTACGACGACGATCCCGGTGACGTTGCCCAGGAGCTGGTCTATCAGCATCTCTGGCAGGGTTCACCGCAGGCTATGCCTATTACAGGTGACAGCCTGGCGGTCAAAGCAATGTCCAGGGAGACCTTGCTCAGCTACTACAAACAGTTTTACCGCCCTGAGCGCATGATTGTTTCGGTGGCAGGCAATTTTGACGAAGAAGCGACAATTAAGTCTTTGTCCCAAAAACTAATGGACTTTGACGCCAGTAGTGCCGCCCCAAGGGCCGGCGCCATGCTCCGCCCGCCTGTGCCAAAGACCAGTAAATTTCGTATCCTCGAAGACTGGGAAACCGAAATGGCGCAGCTAATTATCGCTATGCCTGGTCTTAAAAACTCTGATAAGTTGCAGACAGCTCTGCAAGTGCTTGATCTCTGTCTTACAACATCGGCATCTTCCAGACTTTTTAAAGAAGTGCGCGAAAAGCGTGGTCTTGCCTACAATATAGGTTCGCTACAACATTCTTACCGTGATTGTGGCCTCTATGGAGTCGCTGCCGCTGTCAATCCAGCCAATGCTGCCCAGGTCTACGAGCTTATATTTATTGAGTTTGAAAGACTAAAAAAAGAAGGTCTGACAGAGCGTGAGATCCTCCGCGCCAAAAATCAATTGCGGACAGATTTGTTGATGGATAAAGAGTCTATGACTGGTCGCAGCACCGAAAACGCATCGGATCTATTGTTTTTTGATCGTTTGATACCGCTGGAAGAAAGACAGGCAGAAATTGACGCTGTCACAAACGAGCAGATAATTGAACTAGCAAAGCTACTCTTTACAGAGCCACCGTCTGTAGTGCTGGTCGGACCCCAGGGTGAATTGCAACATTTAATTGCTGATAACGATATCAAAAATAGTCTGACCAAAGATCATAAGACCGGTCGGCGCAAAGCTGGCGTGCCATCTGGCAAGACTCTGGGACATTGATTTTTAAATTGAAGTACAACTTATGGGACAAGGAGCAATGTAATGGTCGAAATAGCTGAGAAGACTCAAGAGCAGATGATAGTCAAACTCAAAGTTAAAAAGTTGCCTCACTGTCATGCTCTGCCCACATATGCCACTGGTGGATCGGCTGGAATGGATCTGACTGCAGCCATCAAAGAGCCTGTCACCCTCAAAGCTGGCGCTCGCATGCGTGTGCCTTGTGGTATTTGTCTGGACATCCCCTCTGGCTTTGAAGGTCAGGTCAGACCGAGATCCGGGTTGGCTGATAAAGCTGGTATCAGTCTGACCAATTGTGTTGGCACCATTGACAGTGACTATCGCGGCGAAGTCCAAGTACTGGCTATCAATCACGGCGACAAAGATTACACTTTTGAGCCTGGTGAGCGTGTCGCCCAACTGGTGATCATGCCCGTGCCAAAAGTCGAAATCGAAGTCGTTGAAGAGCTATCGGATAGCCATGAACGTGGCGAAGGTGGCTTTGGATCAACAGGTAGACAGACTCTCAGAGCATGAGCAAGCAAAAAGTAAAAGTAGCAATTGCCGGTATAAATGGTCGCATGGGTAAAGCCGCCTATGGTGTGTTTGCTCAAGACGAACAATTAGCATTGACTGGTGTTTTTGGTAGGAGCGGCGCTGCTTATGTCGGCAGTGACGTGGCCAAACTGACAGGTCACAGCAGTAGCTATCAATTAAAGGTCGCAAGCGGTCTCAAACAGTTGCTCGATGATGCTGCCCTCAAGCCTGATGTACTCTTTGATGTGACCCTGGCTGAGTCCGCTATGGAGCATGCCCGTATCGCTCTATCTCAAGGTGTTCGCACAGTCATTGGTAGCTCAGGTCTTACCACCGAGATGCTTGATGAGCTGGCCAGCCTGGCCAGTCAATATAAAGTTGGTGCTTTTGTGGTGCCAAACTTTTCACTTGGGGCAGTCTTGATGGTGGAGTTTGCCAGACAAGCTGCAAAATATTTTGATAATAGCGAAATAGTTGAGCTGCACCACACCAAAAAGCTCGATGCGCCCTCGGGCACAGCATCATACACGCTGCAAAAAATGGCTCAGGATGGCAAGCAGTTTAATCAGTCCATGGTTCAGGAGCGCGAGCTGATGCCTGGAGCTCGTGGTGCACTACATCAGTCAGGATTGCGTGTGCACAGTTTGCGCTTGCCTGGTCTCATTTCTCATCAAGAAGTCTTTTTTGGTGGAGAGGGAGAGCTTTTGACAATTAAACACGACAGCTTTAACACCAGTTGTTTTAATAAAGGCATGCAGTTAGCGGTTAAGTCCGCAGTAGATCTCAAAGAACTCAAGATCGGTCTTGAGTCAGTATTGTAATGAGGGTTATATGATTACAAGCGATGCTCCTGATTTTGGCAGAGTGCTAACCGCCATGGTCACGCCATTTGGTGATGATGGCAAAATCGACTACGGCAGCCTACAAAAACTAATCGAGCATTTAATTGCTACTGGCACAACAGCCATTGTCGTTAATGGCACCACCGGTGAGAGCCCCACACTGGATGACAGCGAAAAAGAAGATCTGCTCAAAGCTGTTGTCGCTCAGGTCAGCGGTCGCGTCCGCATCATCATGGGTACTGGCTCCAATATCACTGCTAAGTCGATTAAGGCTACTGCAATTGCCCAGAGTCTAGGTGCTGAGGCCGCTCTCGTGGTCTGCCCCTACTACAATAAACCCAGTCAAGCTGGACTTTTGGCGCACTTTGGCGCAATCGCCGAGTCCACTACTTTGCCCATCTTTATGTATAACATTCCCGGTCGCACCGGCATAAACATGACAGTTGATACCACAGTACAGCTGTCCCATAAATACAAAAATATCTATGCCCTCAAAGACTCCACCGGCAATGTCGAGCAGGCATCAGATATCGCCTCAGCTGCCAGACCAGACTTCCGCATCTATAGCGGTGACGACAATATGACTGTGCCTTTTCTTTCAGTAGGAGCCTGTGGTGTTATCTCAGTGGCATCACATGTAGTGGGCAAGCAAATTGCCGACATGATTGATGCCAGCCTTAGAGGTGATGTTGATAATGCTCGTCAGGCTCACTATCATTTGATGCCGGTCTTTAAAGGGCTATTTGCAGCTCCCAATCCCACCTGTGTCAAATATGCTCTCAGTCGTCTCGGTCTGTGCAAAGAGCATTTACGTTTGCCTCTGGTGCCGTTGGATGAGAACCAAAAGCAAGCAGTCGATAAGCTCATTAGTATTTTTGATAAGGTGCAAGCGTGCGCGAAGTAGATAATAATCAAAAGCAAAACTCCAGTGCAGACGAGGTTGTGGCAAGCGGACCTGTGGTCAAAATGCTTTTGCCTCTGGCTGGAGATGTCCTGCCCAACACCAAAACACTCAAGGTGATACCGCTTGGTGGGCTTGACGAAATCGGCAAAAATACCATGGTTATTGCATACGGCGATGACATGTTTTTAGTCGATGCTGGTATGGCCTTTCCCACCGAGGATATGCTCGGCGTTGATGTGGTCTTGCCTGAGCTGGAGTTTTTAAAGGTCAACCAATCAAAAATCAGAGGAATAGCCATCACCCATGGTCATGAAGACCATATTGGTGGCATCCCATTTATGCTGCAAGAAATCACAGTGCCTGTGATTTATGGACCCTCTCTGGCGCTTGGTTTGCTCTCCGGTAAACTGGCCGAAAATGGATTAGAAGGTCGTACAGAACTCAGACAGGTAAGTCCCAGACAAAAAGTCAGAATGGGTGTATTTGAAGTTGAGTTCATTCGCTGCACCCACTCCATAGCAGATTCGTATAGTCTTATCATCCGTACACCGGTGGGTACGGTCGTGCACACTGGTGACTTCAAATTTGACTTCACACCGGTGGATGGCGAGCAGTTTGATATTGCTCATCTGACTAAGGCTGCCGACGAGGGCATATTGCTCTTACTATCTGATAGTACCAATGCTGAGAGACCTGGCTATACGCCTTCTGAGCGTACAGTCTGGAACAAGCTCAACGAAGTCTTTACTCAAGCTAAAGCACGCATTATCGTCACTACTTTTGCTAGCAACGTAAATAGAGTCAAGCAAGTATTGCAGCTTGCTATAGATCATCACCGCAAGGTAGCAGTGCTTGGCCGCTCCATGCTTACTTTTGCCCGAATTGCTCGCGAGCTTGGCTATATGTCCTTTCCCGACGATCTTATCGTGCCTATCGATAGTATCAGACAGATGCCTCTCGATGAGATAGTTATCCTTACGACTGGCAGTCAGGGCGAGCCCATGTCAGCTCTGACACGTATTGCCAATGATGATCACCGCATGGTCAAAATTATTGCAGGCGATACTGTAGTGGTGTCGGCTACACCTATCCCGGGCAACGAGCGCTCAGTGGCAAACACCATCAATGCTCTGTTTACGCGCGGTGCTAAGGTCGTCTACGGACGCGACGCCGGTGTGCACGTGTCAGGTCATGCCTGCCGCGAAGAACAAAAGCTTATGATCAATTTGTGCAAACCAAAGTTGTTTATGCCTGTCCATGGCGAATATCGCATGCTGGTTAAACATGCTGAAATCGCTCAGGATTGTGGAGTGGAGGCAGATAATACTTTTGTCTTGCAAAATGGCGATGTGCTGGAAGTCTCTAAAGATAAAGGCGAAAAGACTTGCCGAGTGAGTGCTGGAGTGGTGCTCATAGACTTTAACCGCGACTGGAAAATTGATGAAGAAATAGTTGTAGATAGACGCAAGCTGGCTGACGATGGTCTCATAGCAGTTGTGGTTACTATTTCGGACAAAGGTGAAATTGTAGCCGGGCCAGATGTTGCTTTGCGCGGCATAATTTTGCCCCGGGGCGTGCCGGCAGAAGAATTTGTTTTGACCTTGCGTGAGCAAACTCAAAGAATATTGAGCAAGTCTCCAGTCGATTTGCGCAACACTGCTGACGGTGCCAAGCAAGTGATCTTTGATGGTCTGACTGAGTTTTTGGAGACAGTTTTGCATATCAATCCACTTTTGCAAGTGGTGACAATGCGCTCTAATGCTCCACAAAAACTCAATCAAGACTCAATATTGTTCAAACAAAACAAAAAATGACCTGGCGAGAAATAACAGTTGATGAGCTGACCAAGCTCAAGCGAGTGACACTTATAGATGTGCGCTCTCCCTGTGAATATTATGCCGAGAGTATACCTGGTGCTATCAATGTGCCTTTGCTCAGTGACCAGGAGCGTGTCATAATTGGCACCATTTATGCCACTGAAGGCGAGAGCGTAGCAAGAATCAAAGCGCTCAAAATGGTTTCGCCAAAGATTCCTGACTTGCTCGATCAAATTATCGCTCAGCGCTCCAAAGGTGCCCTTGTGGTGCACTGCTGGCGTGGTGGTTTGCGCTCGGAGGCGGTAGCTAGCTGTCTCAGTATTGTCGGTATCGATAGTTTTAGGCTTAAAGGCGGTTACAAAGCCTGGCGCCAGATGGTGGTGCGCGAGCTGACCGAGGATAACTATCCTTTTAATCTGATCAAACTCCATGGTCTAACTGGCGCTGGTAAGACCGAGGTATTGTATGAGCTAAAAAGCCTTGGGTTACCGACTATAGATTTAGAAGGATTGGCCAGACACCGTGGCTCAGCCTTTGGTGGCACCATGGATAGTCAGCCCTCACAAAAAGATTTTGAAGCAGCACTCTGGCAAAATCTAAGGGATTTTAGCAGTGGTGACGTATTTATTGAAGCAGAGAGCCGCAAGATAGGCGCCATAAGTCTGCCCAATTTTTTGTTTGAGCGTCTCAAAAAATGCCCTACCATCCTGGTTACAGGCAGCACGTCAAAAAGAGTCAGTCGTATCGTACAAAGCTACGGCACGGACAAAGTTGCCGTAGCAAGAGCGCTCACCTCCCTGGAGCATCTCAATGAACAAATAGGTACCCAGCGCATTGCGCAGATAAAGACACTGGCCGCTGAGGGGCAGTTTGAAGAAATAGTAGAGCGTTTACTACTGGACCACTATGATCCGCTCTATCAAAAGGGCATAAATCAGTGCGCTCCTTTTGTCATGACCGTCAATGGCGATGACGCCAGAGCCGCTGCCCAGGCTATTTGTGCTACCAGGTGCCGCCCATCTCTTGAGTGACGATATAGTAATCGTTTTCGGTTGGACCTCCAGGTCTACTATTAGCAAAGCTTTTCCAGGCACCGGCATAGTCACCGCTATTCCACATAGCAGCTTGCTGCGGATTTAGATAACCGTCAAATACCCCATGGGTATAGACCGCTTGATACCCAGGACCAGGAGGTGGTGGGATATTGGGATCCTCACTTGCTTGTCCTCCCTGTCCGTTAAAATCCAGATTGATGGCTCGCCTAGAGACCGGATTATTGATATTACCTTTGGCACCAGTCTGTGACCACTCACCAGCACTGATGTATTCATCTGCTCCCCAGGCATCGGGCAAAACACTACCGTGACCGGTAGTTAAACCGAGATCGCGAATGCCCTGGATACCAATATCAATGCGGTGGATTTTAGTAAAGTTATCGTAGGGCGGTAAGTTCGGTCCTACTCCTTCGTCACCATAGATATGTTCAGCGTGGGCGCCTGCTTGTTGTACAAAACTATCCATCATTACCGGGGGCAAATTGCGTCTTGTTCTTGCTTGTATCATCTGCAAAAGTGCAGACTGATTAGTATTGATTGTTGCGCTATCAATGGCTTTTGCTTGCGGTGCCAGGCTAATGGCAATAATAGGCAAAAGCAAAGCCGTGCTACTTTTTTTCATAGCAACCTCACGATTTAAGTTGTAGCAAATTGAGTAAGTTAATCTGTAAGCAACGATTTGTGTTGCCGATAAATCCTATCCAAAAAACATGTCAAAACTGTGTCAAGCAAGTCCGGCGCTCAAAAAAGTAAAAATCCATTGCTACTAAGGCGCGGTTAGCAATTTTGGCAATCAGCATGTGGGCAAAATGTCCGTTTTTAGCCACAAGTTTTTGCTAAACAAAGTATGGATAAGTGCATTTTGTTGAGGGCGGCTCAAATTGACCACTCCTGATTTAAAACCAGCCCTTTTAGCTGACCGTACTATTGTCCACGTCGGGCAGGAGCCAACAGCTGAGGGTGCCTACCAAAAACTCTTGTCAGAGACCCAACAAGTTACTACCGGTATGACCGATACAGCACGGTCCATTTACTCCAGGACATTACCTCAAATAAGCCCAGACCAGATGCGCGATCTCTCTATCGGCTATGCCTCGGCTAATTTTAAAACTCTGGATGCAAATGACAATGGGCAAATAGACAAAGAGGAGCTAAAAGTAAGACAGGCTCTTGTCGAAAAAAAGTTACCACATAAACAGCTCACCGCCGGACTGCCTGCCGCTATGGAGGCTAAACTAATCGAGAGTCTGGTAAGTCGCCATAGTTATTTACGTACCATGGCAAAAACAGGATCGTGGTGGAATCTCAATCAAATCGATCCTAAAGGTCTGACTAAAGAAGACATTAGTGCCGCACTCAAAGATGTTACTGCTGTAAGGCAGCGCTATCCTCTGACACCTTTGCGCGCCGATATCAAGCCTGATAGCGACTTGAGCAGTTTGCCTGCTGGTGTGCCTGAGCTATTTAATGATGCCGGGGTGCAAGTAAAGACAGTAAACGAGCCAGTCCGGTCAGCTCTCAGTGAGGCCGCCAAAGACAATCCTGTGATTTCGATTGCTGCTGCTGTTTATATTCCTCATACAAAAGAAATCTTTGTGCAAAATGATGCCTTTGGTAAAAAGGCTGTGTTGCACGAGACTGGACACGCCATAGACGATGCACTTGTACCAGGTTCTAAGTTCTTTTCGGAAAGTGAGCTCTACAACCAATCTGTTGATCTTGATATAAAAAACTTGAGCAAAACAAAAGTAGATTGGCAAAAAGAATTGCCCACTGTGCATCTATTTATCATGTCTGGACTGCACACAGGCAGCTTTAATGAAAGCGCCCGCAAAGAACTGTTTGCCGAGCTCTATCAAAGTGGAGATGTGGCTATGGCTGATAAGCTGCGCCAATATTTTCCACATACTGGTGGCTTAGTCGATAAGACTCTAAAGGAGCAGGGCTTGAGCCGTCAGGCTCGTTAGTAAGCGAGTGCTGCGATTAGTTGTGCACCACTGCTATCTCTAGACCCAGGCTTAAGATAAGTATCAACGCAAAAGCGGCAAGCAGGCTCGCCATCAAAGTAGATGTGGACCAGTAGGTGATTGTCAAATTGAGCTTGCGCATCTTTTGGACAGAGAGTCTATGATCGACAATGCCACCAATTAAACAGCCCAGTCCCAAAAGCATCATGGTAAAGCCCATCGCTCTGGGTGAGAGAAATGGTGTGCTAATAAGTGAAATTTTGTTGTCGGATAGCATCAGTGCCATAAATTTGATCAGGGCAAAGCCAAATCCAATGAGACTTAAAGATGTGCGAAACCAAGATAAAAGAGTGCGGTCGAGTGCCAGCACGGTGCGAGCTAGCGCCAGATCGTTGGCGACTTGCCCCTGGCTCTGTACCTGATTTTGCCCGGACTCTTCAGTCATTTATTGCGCTCCAGTACAAAAATTGGTTAATCATCATCAAGGCGCAGCCGCTGCTGGTCTGGCTTGCGCTGCCTGCATCAATTTATCAACGTCATCCATCAAAGCCATGCCCTTTTTGGCGGGATCGTATTTGAGGTTGTCGTTGAGTATATTGAGACGCTCTGTGAGATGTTTGTCTCGGTATACGACGCCAAAGACATGTTTTTCGCACCAGCTAACTTTTGTTAGCAACCTGGCATCGGCTGGCGGTGGCGTGGGGGAGTTGATGATTGAGTCGTCGAGAGGCACTGGATCATTGACCTGGCTTTGTCCTTGATCGTCAGCACTACTGGCAGTGCGGGGATGCACTCTGACCCCACCAAATGGACCAAAAGCTGGTATCACCATGCGGCTATTGGGTGCTCCAGGTACACCGGCTGATGGTATCCCCAGTAGTGCACCACCCATTTTTGCCAGGAAGCTACCTGTGCCACCACTACGTCCACCAGAGCCGTCAGCTCCACCTTGATCAGCGGCGGAACCTGATTGACCCAGGATCTTTTTATGCAGTTTCTTTTCGGCATAATCTTCAAGAGCGTCAGTACGGTCGCCATAGTCGGATTTTGGCATGGCATTACCAAATGCTTTTACTTCCATGCGTGATAGCCTGTCACTCAATGAGTCACTCTCATGGACCTCACCTAAGATGGCTTGCTCTAGAGCTGTTACACGAGGATAGGCAATGGGGGGAGTATCATCAGCGTCGGGAGGGGCATTGCCCTGTCCGCTTTGGGCCTGTCGCATTGCTTCCTGGTAGGCGCTGTCATCGTCAGCACTTTGATAGCCAGGACCAGGTTGAATTAACTTTTGATGACTCTTCGATTCGACATAATTTTGCAGATTGTCACTGCGTTCGCTCAGATCAGCATTGGCAGAAGCCTTACCAAAGGCTTTTACCTCCATACGAGCGAGCCGGTCGGCTAGAGCATCAGCAGGATAGGTCTTGCCGAGAATTGAGCTCTCCATTATGGCTACTCTAGGATAATTGTCACTGCTGCTGACATCTACGGCTAGAGCCGGCACGGATGCCGCAATAATCAAGCCGGGTAAGGCTAAAGATAAGGCCAGACAAAATAACGAAATGGTTTGCTTAGTGCTCACTTCTCGGTCCCAAATTTATTATGGGACCTATTTTACTATTGTCGCTCGCCCATAGCTGGCAATTTTTTCTTGTGATCCGTTCATTATTGCCATCTGAGTGCCATAGTCAAAATGCCACCATTCATGGTGATAATTTAAAAAGCCTGAGCTTGTCATGGCATGATAGAGCAGTCTTCTATTTTTACGTGCTTCGAGGGCGCTAAGTGAAGTCATAGTCAAATCCTCAAAGTAACGCGTCGACGAGACCGGGTCGACATCATCAAAGACACTACCCATAAAGAGATCCTGACCGGTGTCCACATCCTGCAAGGTCAGATCCACTGCCCCGCCCGTATTGTGAGTGGGCCAGGTGCGGTAGTCGTCCTCTTTAAAGTGTCTTGGATCTGACCAGTATTGACCGACATAAGCGACCAATTCTTGATCTTTGGCATCAGGCATGATCTGCCTTGCTATTTCTATAAAGTGATCCCAAAGCTCTTGCTGTAGTTCGATTGGTCTAAAGCCATCGAGCACCAGTAGCTCTACTCCATAACTTTTGATTTGGCTGTTGACTTGCGCTAGCTTGGTAGCCACAGTCTCTCTCAATAGCGGCACTGGCAGAGCCTTAGTAAAACTATGATGATAAGGCGCCATTTTATGGGCATAGGCAGAGCGGCTCTTGATGCCGTAATCACATACTTTAACGAGAGGCTCTTGATTGCCTTTGCTATCCAGATCTATGGGGATTTGATGGTAATCGAGAGCACTTTTAGTGGTGCTACAAATAGGTATCGCTAAATTAAACCAGTCAGAGCTGGGCTTCAGTATGGTCATATCTATTGCCTGATTGCAAACAGAGCAAAAGTACCATGTTTGCAGGTCAATTGGCTGGACTGGTTCGTTTGATAAGCTCGAAAACCACCTGGCTTAAGACTGACTAATCGCGCTTTTTGAGTAATCTTGTGTAGAGAGTCTCACAGCCGTGTTTGGTGCAACGTGTAATCTGTAGTCGTCCACCAGTGATGGCAGTGCGTATTTTATGGGTGCTAACTACTTCGCCACCAATAACGATGGCGACGGTCTTGCCCAGGTTGGTGTCCGTAAATTGTTTGAGGGGCTCGATTTGCTCGTCTTCTAGTGTCAACTGGAGACGCGGTTTGTTCGACCCCTCTTCTTTATCCTCTAAAGGTTTGCCATTTATAAGCAGTGGCACAAATGGTGCCTTTTGCAGCTTTAAAAATATTGGGGTTTCTCGTTCTAATGGTTCGAGCAATCTAAAATCGTTGAGTACAACTATTTGATTGTCTTGTAGTGGCAATAGATGTTTTTTTGCTCGGTCAGCCGCCACAACTAAATAAAGTCCATTGCTAATGGTTCGCTTTGGGTCGCTACTCCTGGCAACTGACGCAGGCACTAGTGCCGGGCTGAGGAGCATCAATAGAGCAACGAGAGCTAAGAGTCTGCGCTCAACAGAGCCAACGATTGATTTTACTGAGTGTGTGATTTTGCAAAGCGGTGTTGTCATTAGCTTGTTTGCTTTGTAATAGCCCTATATACAAGAACTTCCCCTTCAGGACGAAGGGGAAGGCATGTTGTGGTGGATTAGGTAAGGAGGAAAACAAAGCTGGACGGCTTAGGTCTTGCTCTGTCTCTCAATGATACCAGCGGGCTAAAACGGTAGCTGTTAAAAAACTTGAAGGCTCTTCAGTCACAACCGCCTGCCAGCAACTCCTTAGATTTGATTAATCAAATCTACCAATCAGGATGTCGGCCATGAAGATGAATTTGCTGACTCTTGGCTACGTCCTGGATAGAGGAAATCAAGAGCGCCCATACCGAGATTATCGAGCTTGCTCAATGACTCGCTGGAGTTAGCAAAGGCATCACTGTATGCGGTGCCAGCCTGTACTACTGTTTTGCTTTGAGCCGTTATCTTGATATTGGCTGGGCAAAATACATAGACTTGCTCGCTCAACTTGTGGAAGTCTCCATCAAGAGCAGCAGAGGCACCAGCTACGAAGTCAACGAGACGGCTGGCGTCCAGTTTCTTCATGTTTTCTAGTGAAATTGTGGTGGCAGCTCTTGAGCGTAAGCATTCGACGATTTCGATAGCCTCCTCAAAAGATACAGGTGAAAAGATGGAGATTTGAGTGCCTAATCTGGAAGGCTGAGCTTGCCTTACGGATCCCAGCGCCATCATGCGGCGATCTTGCAAGGCTGGGAAGAGATCTATCTCCCGCTTTGCGGATTTACCGTCATTGGCAAATTTAGGCTTCTCCTGAGGGCTTTCTCTATAGTCGTCAACCATGGTGGTCCCTTTTTTTGCTTGGAGATAACGGACACAAATAAAAACTGACACTGCTAATACTTATTAGCAATCATTCTAGCCATTTATAGAGATCTTGCAAGTAGTGCCGTAAGTGGTGGCGGAGGCGAAAACACAGCTACACAATATGCACTAGCTATGGTTGCATGGGCTTATTGGAGAGATATAAGGGTGATAGAAGCTGGCAAGTCTTAAAATCGTCAGCAACAGTAACCTTAATGTTGTGGGAAAAACCAGCAAAAATTGTCACCTTGTGACCAAAGCTTTCTAATATTGCGGCATCATCGGTGACACTAATACCATTTGCTCTGGCGCCTTCATGACATTGCAGAAGTAGCTTAAAAGGGGCTCCCTGCGGCGTTTGTACCGACCAGAGCTGACTGCGATCGACTGTTTCTACGATGACATCGTGATCGATTTTTTTGATAGTATCGGACACTGGCATGCCAATGGTGCAGGCACCAGATTTTTTTAGTGTACTCAAGCAATCATTAAAACTTTTGACACCAGCAAATGGACGAGCGCCATCATGGATGATGACAAGATCTGGACTATGCTCAACAAGATGATGGAGAGCATTGTAGACAGACTCCTGTCTGGTTGCACCGCCGGCGATGACACTGACCCTCTGACGCTGGGGCTCGCTAAAGATCAGCAAATCGCTTTGTACTCTGGCAATATGCTCAGGTGGAGCTGTAATAACTATATGCATTACGGTATGCATTGATAGTATTTGAGATATTGGCCAGATATATACCGGATATCCGTTAAGCTCGTGAAACTGTTTGGGTAGCGGTGCACCAAAGCGGCTGCCACTACCACCAGCAACCACAATTGCGGCTACTTTGCTACCGACTCCGGCACTATCCATATAAGGGTTAGTTGCTACCACTGGCTGAGCCAGCTTTGACTTCGCTTATGGCATCGACAGCTTCAAGCATGCTGACTGATTCATTGGCGACACTGTCCTGCTCATCTGCTTGATTAAGCTTAGGGCTGGCGTCAAAAGTACCCTCTTGCTTTGGCGTAGCATCAAAAACAGCCAGTTGCTTGGGCTCTATTACTTCGTCATCCATATCGATATGATCTGCCGGTGCTGCCTTTTGTGCTTTGTCCATCACAGTGCGCCAGGTTTGACCATCTTTTGATAGTCTAAAATACTCCTGGAATTTTTTAGTGGTGGTCAAAGTAGGAGAGCGGCCGTCTTCTTTGCGGTGAATAAGCTCCCGGGCCAGTAGCTCCTTAATATGATCATAAGCGCCAGCACCACGGATTTTAATTACTTCCGATTGCATTACTGGTTGTTTGATAGCGATTGCTGAGAGTGTGCGCACTAGAGATGTAGGCATCTCAAATGGTGCAAACTCATCCACTAGATTGCTAAACTCGTCTTTGACTTGCATCATATAGCCATCTTCGTCGGCTATTTCGATGGCGCCCTGGCGCTCTTCGTAATCATTTATAAGCTCAAGCATAGCCTGACGCACCAGCTGTACATCCTGGTTGATTGTCCGGGCAATTACTTGTGTTTTGAGAGGTTTGTCTGTCAAAAACAGTAAAGCTTCAATTTGATTTTTTAGGTTCATGGTATCACCGGTGAGGCGTTATATTCTGGCATTTTACTGGTTAAGTGCAGCTTGCGCTGTCACTGTAGCTAGCTCGCCCTGACAGAGCGTTAGATAAAGAGGACCGTAATAAACGTCCTGGGCAAGATCTATTTTACCGGCGTTGGATAAAAATAGCGCTGCCAGAAATGCTTCTACCCAGTCTCCTTTATTACTGAATCTTTTGACCAGGTCAAAAAGTTCTATGTTTTGGCCTATATCCAGGTTAGTTGCTATCCATTGTTCTATACGGACGATGGTATCTTCGATATCTTCGTCGTGAGCGAGATCCAAAATATCGTCAACATCATTTACTTCATGATAGTTAGAAAGATCGATTCTCGCCTTTGGCTTTTTGTCCTGACGGACTTTTTCCAACTTTTCAGCTTCTTTGAGGGCGGCAATAAGTTGATCGAGTGTTACTTTACGCTCACGCACTGGCTGGTGCTTGCGACGAGCACGTCGCACAATCGCTCCTTCCAGATCCTTAAAGGTCAATTGTCTGCCAACTTCTTGTTTGGCTGAGTCGTATAGTATCGGACCGCCTTCTTCGTCAAAATCGAGGAAGTCGTCAACCACTGGGGTGAGCGTGTTATTTGCTTCCGACAAAAGCGCCTCGGCTTTCATGCGCAGGAGCACTGCTGCGTGAAAAATCACTTTGCCGCTCAGTCTCAAACTCTCTTTGGGAGTGGTGGCAATAGTGCGCAAGAATCTGTCGGTGACATCGATGATATCAACGTTTTTTGGATCGATTTCGCCTTTTTCGGCCATCTTAACCAGGATCTCAATACCGGAGTCAGCCAAAATGCTGTCTTCGATTGATAGAGAGCTTGATGTATTGAGTGCGCTAGCTTCTGCCATTTAAGTATTGCCTCAAGCTGTCGCGGTGACTGGCGGTACTGACGGATTTACAAAGGCTGGTAGAGCAGCCTGAGCATGCTTTTTGGCTTGATTAGCCTGGTGCTCTTCTTCATCCGGTATCACTACTTCTCTGATGCCGACAGTACGTGAGTAACCGTCTGCTCTCAGTGAAACGCCAACAGCATGGTCGGCGTTTTCGATCATCGGACGACGCAGACTGACTACCACAAACTGAGCTTGCTCTGATTGACGCTTGACCATCTGGGCAAGACGCTCAGCGTTAGCACCATCAAGCATCATGTCTACCTCGTCAAAGGCATAAAACGGTGCTGGGGCAAAGCGCTGGAAGGCAAACACAAAGGATAGTGCGGTCAGAGACTTTTCACCACCAGAGAGAGCCTCGATGCGTTGCATCTTTTTGTCTCTTGGTTGAGCGCGGATAACCAGACCACCTTCAAATGGGCTTTCTGGGTTTTCTAGCTCAAGACGACCAGTACCATGGCTGAGTTCAGCAAAAATTGTCTGGAAGTTTGTATTGATGGCGTTGAAAGCTTCCATAAAGGTCTCTTTCTTGATTTGTCCATAGCCATCAATGCGCTGGATGATTTGTTCTTTTTCGTCGGCAAGAGTGTCGAGGTTTTCGGCCAGTTCTCTTTGACGCTCTTCGGTCTGTTGATAGTCCTCAAGAGCCTTCATGTTAACTGGCTCTAGCGCTCTCATGCGGCGTTCAAGACGCTCCACTTGTTGCTTGAGTTGATCAACAGTACCGGCGTTTGGAGGTTGATAGTTGGGATTTTCGGCGAGGATTTTTTCAATTTCTTCGCGTGCCACCACAAGCTTTTGTTCGAGATCATAATGAGCAATCTTGCGTTCATTACGCTGCTCTTTGACTCTAATAAGCTCTTGATCCAGCTTGGTCCGTTCGATTTCCTCGGCAGTGACCTTTTCGTGGATTTCTTCTTTGGCTTTGCGCATGCCCTCGAGTTCTTCGGAGAGGACAGAGACTTTCTTTTCCATCTCAACAATGGAGCTTCTCAGTTCGCCAATCAGTTGCTCGTAGGCAGGTTTTTGCTCTTCCAGCTCATCGAGTTCAACACCGAGCTCATTAGCCTGTAGAGTCAGGTTTTCACGGTTTGTGATTTCAACACGTTCTTCGGTCTCGATACGATCGAGTAGTCTCTGAA
The DNA here is from genome assembly GCA_016718315.1 of Candidatus Obscuribacter sp. Classification (GTDB taxonomy): domain Bacteria; phylum Cyanobacteriota; class Vampirovibrionia; order Obscuribacterales; family Obscuribacteraceae; genus Obscuribacter. The sequence goes on from JADKDV010000001.1 coordinate 402,733, forward strand.
TCTCTTTGAATTCAGAGCTTATGGCGTTGACTGTCTGACGTAATTCTTCTGATTCGAGAATTAGTTTTCTCTAATTTGGTCTTCTGACCCTTGTCTCTAGCACCTTCCAGTGTTGATTCTAGAGAGTTGATTTTCTGATCGTATTCTTTGACCTGAGCTTCAAGAGCAACAGATTCTTGCTCCAGGCTTTCAATTTCATCGCCTTTTTCGCGCAGTTGAGGCTTAATCGCTTCAACGTCGCTCTCGAGATCTTTGATTGATTTACGCTTGCTCTCCAGGTCAGCCAATTTGAGAGCAAGGGTCTCTTTGGCTTTACCGATTTTGCCGCGCTCTTCTGTGAGCGATGTTTCTAGCTCTTTGATTGAGTCTTTGAGCCAGCGCACTTGATCAGCGAGACTCTTGACTGTTTGTTTGAGCACAGAGAGATCTGTCTCGCCGCGGTTACCAAAATGCAACTTGGACTTGCTGTCATTACCACCAGACATACTGCCTGACTTGTCAAACAGTTCGCCTTCCAGGGTTACCATGCGCGCCTGGTTGATCATGCGCCGGGCGTTTTCCATGGAGTCGACCACAATGGTCTGACCGCAAGCATATTGAAATGCTTTGACAAAACGAGGATTGAAATCAATCAGGTTATAAGCAAAATCAACCACACCAGGACGATTGGGCAAAAGACCTGGTGGCTGAGTCTGGATACGGTTAAGAGGCACAAAAGTAGCGCGACCGGCTTGATTGGCTTTGAGGTATTCGATGGCCTTTTGTGCCACTGAGTCGTCCTCGACCACGATGTGGGCCAGGCGCGGACCGATAGCGGTCTCAAGGGCGGTGGTGTATTTATCATCCACCGAGCCAAGCTGACCGATAGTGCCGTGCACACCGGTCAGACCACTGTTCATGATTGCTTCTACAGCGCGGCCATAACCATTTTCGCCCTGTACTTCGCGGGTGGTCTCAAGCTCAATTAAACGGCGGCTGACACTTTCTTGAGCCTGACGCTTGCTTTCGATTTCTTCACGGGTGCCTTCCAATTCGCCTTCCATCTGGATGATGGAGCGCTCCATACCGGCCACGAGAGCTTGCTGATCTTGATAGTCATGCTCAAGCTTGCCAATCAGACCCTTGTATTGAGAGGCTCGACCGATTTGTTCGGTGGCCTTACTGCGGAAGCTTTCTAATTCTCTCTCAAGTGATTCTCTGCGAGTTTTGACCTTGGTCTTTTTGACTTCTAACTCATGGCGCTCATCTCTCAACTTTTGCAAGTCAGAGTGGAGATTGGAGATTTTGTCAGACGACTTGTCCTTTTCCTGGCGCAGACCTTCTATTTCGGTGAGCACTACAGCCAGAGCAGCTTCTCTTTCGGCAAGCGCTTCTTTGACTGCTACCTGGTCTGTCAGGTGCTGCTTCTTTTGTTTACCGAGATCAGATAGATGCTTGTCGATGCTCTTAATTTGAGCGCCGATTTGTTTAGACTGCTTGGTTTTTTCGCCAATAATACCTTCAAGGTTAGAGAGCTTGTTTTCTTCACGAGTTAATTCGCCTCGTTTGTTCTCTAGCTCCTGGCGCAGCAAAAGCTGCTCGTTGCCGCCCTTTTCTCTGATTTCTTGATCGATTCGACCGAGTTCAGAGCGCAGCCCCATGATGGCTACTTCGGTGCGTTCCAGTTTTTCGCCCAGTGAGTCTTCTTTGACATTGAGCTTTTCAATTTCTTTGAGTTCAGCTGCGACACGCTCTTCGAGGTCAGCGGCCCGGACAAAGATCAAGTCTTTTTCGACTGATTCTTTTTGGTTTTTGAGCTCTAGATACTTGAGAGCCTGATCGCGGTCGGTCTTAAGCACTTCCAGACGAGCCAAAATCTCAGTCAAGATTATTTTTTGCAGTTCGATTTTTTCGGCGACTGAGCCAAGCTCATTTTGAGCCAGGTCGATACGGCGGTCAAATTCGGCAACACCAGCTAGCTCGTCGATAATGCGACGGCGCTCGGTAGCGCTCATGGTGACGATGCCGGTGACGTCACCTTGCATGATTACGTTGTAACCAGTGGGGCTGACATTGTATTTGGTCAGCTCTTCATGCACTTCGGTGAGTGTAGCGACTTTGTTATTGAGTATATAAGTTGAGGTATAACCATTATCTTTGACGCGTATGCGACGGGATATTTCAAGCTCCACGCCGTCATTTGTGGTGAACTTGACCCGCACTTTTGCTTCGTTGCGGCCACTCAAGTTGTTAAGCAAATCAGGCAAACGCTCTGCTCTCATGGACCGGGTCGAGGATAGTCCAAGGGCAAAAAGCAAGCTGTCGACGATGTTAGATTTACCAGAACCGTTAGGTCCAGAAATAGTTGTAAACCCGTCCAACAGCGGCACAAGCGTCTGCTTCCCGAATGACTTGAAATTATCAAGCTCGATTTCTTTGATTCGCAAAGGAGACTCCCAGAGGTGGAACTTCTACATACTTTTGAAAGCGTACAGCCGAATTAGACTACACACTGCATTTAGTGTCAAGGTCAAAAGTGTATTCTAGCCCCTCAAATGCCAGCCTGTCATCTGTTTTGCCAAAAGTCATGAGATCTTTTTGGTGATTGATATCGATCTGGCGATAATATAAGTCCAGTCTATATGCCATCTATAGCCATTTGTCGAGGACTCAGTCATTTAACGGTATCACCTGCGGTGAACAAAAGGGATCAGACTAAATGTATATATAATTGTGGGGTCTCTAGAAACAAGACAGGCCAACCGTATATACTGCCTCAATCGTGAGGATTAAGCTGTGACTCAGTATACAAGCAGTCAGATAGGCGATCTCTTAAGCGCAGCCGGTCTCGTCACAAGCGAGAGTGTCGATGGGGCGCTCGTCATGGCCCGCACCAAAAAACTGCCTCTTGGAAAGATTTTAATCGACTCCGGACTTTTGACCGAGCTTGAGCTGTCAGGATGTCTGCAAGCGCAGAGTCTTATTAGAGAAAAACTCTTAGCACAAGAGCTGGCATGCAGTGTGCTCTATCAGGTGCGGGAAAATGGACGCTCCTTTATCGAGAATCTGAGACAGTATGATCACAAAATTGAGAGTATCAATTTTGCTCTGGTCTTGGGTCAACTCTTTATGGATGCTGGTGCTCTCGACCAGGAGCAGTTTGACGAGGCTATGGAAACAAGCATCGTCTCTGGTCTGCCGCTTGTAAGAGTGCTGGTTTTGCAACAAAGTCTCGACGAAAAATCCGCCTATGCCGGACTGACAGCGCAGCTTATGGTCAAAGAGCGCAAAGTCGGTCGAGACCAGGCTGTTGGCGCCCTCAAGCTGTCCCATATGCATGGCGATCAGCTGGAAGAAATCCTCGAGTTTGGTGGCTTTAAAAAGTATCGCAGCACCAATTTTGTCAGACTCGGTGAGTTACTTGTACTCTCCGAAATGATCGGCGAACTCGATTTGCTCAGTTGTGTAGAGCGCTCTATGAGCGATGCTAAGCCTCTGGGACAGGTCCTTGTGGATGAAGGCATCATGGACGAGCAGACTGTGCAGTCAGCTTTGCGCGCCCAAAAATATATTGAGGCTGGCACGATTGATGCCTTGAGAGCCAGTCAAATGCTCAAGCACTGTGCTGATACCGGACAGCTTTTAGAGTTTAGTGTCGAAGAACTGGCGTCAATTAAGCCCCAACCTCTGACCACCAAGCCCAACACTTTTGCCGAGCTTCTGTCGGTAATGGGGCTGGTCTCAGCTGAAGGCGTGGAGCAAATCAGACTGGTCGAAATCGAAAAACCAGACACGCTTGAAGAGTTTATCCTCAAAAACAACTATCTCTCAATAGATGCCTTAAACGCTATCCTGGCAGGCTGGTTGATGATCGAAGACGACAAAATCTCCACTGAGCAGCTGATATTTGCTATTCATGTCTGGCTCTGGACTCGCGGCGATTTTAAAAAGACGCTCAATATGTTGGGCTGGTAGTGCCTTTTGGCATAGCAAGCATCTTTTTGTTGGTGATCAAATCGGCGCTATAAGGCTCGCCGTTTTCGCTGGATTCGACTATGTCTGATAGCTGATTGATAAAGCGATCACCGCCCACCATGCTCAAATGCACAGTGTCATAAAAGTCGCCATCCTTGTATCCGCCAATAGTAGCCAGGTCGACAAAGGGCACTTTATGTTGGGCCGTCAAGGTTGTGACAGTCTCTCTAAACTTGCTGTTTAGCTCCTTCAGGCATGAGCGCCATGTTGTCTCTAGTAAGAGGCATAGCCACTACATATAGTTTGATGCCTCTCTCCTTACAGAGAGCGAGGAGGGCGTCAAAACAGGCCTTTTGTTTATCAAATTGCTTCTGATTAAATTGGCGGTAGCGCTCTTTGTATTCGGCGACACTACGCTCCCATATTTTGTCGTGATCAGTGCCCATCAAAAATGGTGTATCGCCGCCCAGAGCTCTGTTTTTGGCGATTTTGCCGGGACCAAAGAGCTTGGCTGCCACTTTGTCGGCCGCTTCTTCTACCTTGGACTGATAACGATTGCGTTTGTGATAGAGAAAAATCGAGCGATTAAGGATGAAATTAAAATGCTCGTCAAAGGTGCTCAGATAAAGCTCTTTGACCTTAGGCATATCGCTAAGCGAGGCTAACTGATCAAAAATTGTGGTGTGGATACCATCGGTGGTGCTATCGCAAAAATCACGTGGCGCAACACCATATATAAGGATTGAGGGCTTTTGTTTGCCTTTAAAGTACTTGTCAACTATCAAATAGGTATCAGATACAAACTGACCGGGCGTAGCCAGCGAGATTACGTCCTTGCTGATTTTGTGTTGCCAGAGCTGATTTTGCATATGCAGACTCTGGTGGTGATGGTCAAAGGACTTCATAAAGTGCCCACGGGCAACGTCTGAAGCCCATAGCGGCGCCACAACTAAACTAGAGCCAATCAAAGCCACAGGCGCGCCTTTGGTGGCCCAGTAAGCACTGCCATAGGCACTGGCTGCGTCGGCCAGTGAGCGTTGAATTTGGTCGCCAGCGCGCCCTTGAGCGCCGTGCTCTCCCTTGAGAGGCATGGAAAGACAAGCGTTTAGGGTCAGGTAGCCCAGACCGGCAACAATTGCCCTGCTCAATTTGGATTTTTTCTTAGACGCCATTGCTTACTGTTTAATGGATGTCAGTATATTTAACCGCACTGAGTCGCTACAAAGGCCTTAATTATTATTGATTCATTTGCTCTTATCTTCTATAGCTTTGAGCATAGCCTGGACTTTGCTCTTATCTTCGGGGCTATTAGAAGCTTCTAGAAAAACTTTTGCCTGCTGTTTTGCTTCCTGGGCTCGCGATTCTTTGTAAAGCAAATAGATCAAATTGTAGCGGGCTGTACTCATCTGAGGATCCAGAGCAAGAGCCGCCTGATAAGCCTCGATTGCCTGTTTGTTTTTGCCACTATTAGAGAGATACCAGCCCCGGTTGTACTGACAGATGGCCGCCTGGGGGTAATCTTTGACCCATTTAGCGGTCCATGTATTGAGACCTTTATCGTCATTCATAATATTGAGTACTTTGATAAAAGCAGCAAAGCAAGTGCGCGCTTCGCTCAACGGTGGGTTTAGCTCCATGGCTCGCTCAAACTGTAGTTTGGCGCCCAAAAATTCTTTATTTAATAGATGCAGCTTACCCAGCTCAATATGTACGATAGCTGAGTTGGGCGTGAGCCTGGTGGCATCACTGAGTAACTTGATGGCGGCATCGAGATTGCCCAGAGACTGGTAGCAACCAGCCATTTTTAGCAAATAGCTGGTGTCGTTTTTGCGACTCTGTGCAACGGGTGTGAGCAGATCTATAGCCTTTTTGTATTGCTTATTGCGTATGGCGATATCACCAGCAATATCCAATACGTCCATATTGTCGCGATAACTGGCCAGGGCAAGATCGGCATATTGAGCAGCTTTTTGGTTGTCGTTACCAATAAGTCCAATGCGCGCCAGTGTAATCAGACTATAGAGCTTTAGTCGACCGCCGCTTTTGACTAGCTCATCGAGTAGTTTGACTGCATCGCGAGAGCGACCCTGTGAGAGCCTTAGATAGGCCAGGTTAAAACGAGCAGCCCCGCATACCGCACCACTGGCAGCATCATCACTTAGCTCGGCACCGGTTAACTTGCTTGTATCTTCGCTATCCAGAAGCAAATCGCAAAGCATATTGACTGCGCCTTTGACGTCACCATCCAGGGCTTTAAGCATGGCCAGGTTGTTTCTCATCGAGGCGCTTTTTTGATATTTACTATCGTTTTCGATGAGCACACGGGCCTGGGCATTGTGTCCTTCGGTGAGTAGATTGGCTATAGCACCCGAATCCCTGGTAGGCATGCCGTTAGAAGGCATCACCAGAGCTTGATCAAACTCATCAATAAGGGCAGTACCACCAGTGGAGCTACCAGTTAAAAGATTGTCGGTATATCTTTGAGTTTGGGCTATGGCTTGCTTGTCTTTTTCCTTTTTGCCATAGGTCTTAATTGGCTTAGGGTCTTGCTTTTGGCTGTCGACGACGGTGTAACGTCCGAGACTCAAAACAAACCAGAGTGGTGGCGTACTCTTAATTAAGAGTAGTTCAATTTGATTGCTATCTGGTACACAAGCAACAAATAATCGTTTGTCTTGCTCAAGCCAGCGCTTTAATGCCGGGTTTTTCTTGGCTTTATAAACCAGCTCTTGTTTGGCGTCACCGCGCTCGTCTGGCTCACCAAGCGCATTTGCGGATAGCGGCGCCAAAATAATTGAGAGCGCAATTAAAGCAATAATCGGTTTGTATAGTGGTGCCATATCAGTTGCATTATGGCACAGGCTTTTGAGCTATACTCAAAACCTATGAGTCTTAGCAAGTTTGAGTCAAGCGCACTCAGCTTTGAGCTTCAGGCGGTTTGTCCCTGGTCTGGTGCTCGAGCTGGTCTGATGCATACCCCCCACGGTGTCGTAGAGACACCTGTATTTATGCCTGTAGGCACAAATGCCGCCCTGAGGGCTCTGACCTGGGAGCAGACAGCCGATTGTGGCGCCCAGATTGTCCTGTCCAATAGTTACCATCTTTATCTAAGACCTGGCCACGAGCTTATAAAGCAAGCCGGTGGCTTACACAAATTTATGTGCTGGGACAAGCCTATCCTTACTGATTCTGGTGGTTTTCAGGTCTTTAGCCTGGATATGCTGCGCAAAATCACCGAGGAAGGGGTCCACTTTAAAGATCATAAAGGTGGGCGCAAGCATTTTATCGGACCGACTGAGTCAATGGCCATTCAAAACGCCATAGGACCCGACATTATGATGGCCTTTGACGAATGTGTTAAAAACCCTGCTACCTACGAAGAAGCCCAGGCAGCTATGGATCGCACCCACCGCTGGCTTGGTATCTGCGTGGATAAACATGCGCGCAAAGAGGATCAAGCACTCTTTGGCATTGTCCAGGGCAGCATGTATGAGGAGCTGCGCAGTCAGTCTGTTAAGGCTGTGACAAGCTATGACCTGCCAGGTTATGCCATTGGCGGTGTTGCCGTGGGTGAGGACCGTTCCACAATTGAGCGCATAGTGCTCTACACCGCCCCCCAGCTGCCTGCCCATAAGCCCCGTTATCTCATGGGTGTGGGCACACCCTGGGACATCATTTATGCCATTAGATGCGGTATCGATATGTTTGATTGTGTCTCACCGACCAGATTGGCACGCCACGGCACAGTTTTTAGCTCAGAGGGACGCTTGCCTCTTAAAAACGCAGTTTACCGCGAGGATTTTGGACCGATTGATGCCAATTGCTCCTGCTCCACCTGCAAAAACAATACCCGTGCCTATTTGCACCATTTAGTGCGCTCAAACGAAATGGCGGGAGCAATGCTCCTCGCCATTCATAATGTCAGCTTTTTAATCGATGAAGCTCAAAACTGCCGCCAGGCTATCCTTGAGGGGCGTTTTGAAGAATACTTCAGTCGTTGGTCCTTAGCTCACGCACTTCCTGAGCATCTATAGATTCAGCCGAACCTTTGGCATCTAACAAAAGAGCGTCTTTTGTTGAGTCTTGCACAATTAGTTTGGGTTCTTCTTTGCCCATCTTGCCCTTGAGTTCAAGTAGTTCGAGCTCAATATCTGATTTGCCTTCAAAGTTTTTGAATTGCTTCTCCAGCGAATCGCCCGAAAGCTCGCCCAGAGCGCTGGCTTTGGCTTCTTTTTCTTGGACTTTGGACTCCATGCGCTCCATCACGCTGAGAGCACCCGAAGAATTGGTCTTGGAAAGGATCTCGTTGGCTTTGATAGTGGCTTTGGCCGCTTTGTCCCGGGCAATGAGCACTTGCTTTTTGGTGTTGGCTTTGGTGAGCTCATTTTCGAGCTCACCTAGGCGGCTACGCAAATTATTGGTGGCTTCCTTTTGACTCTTGAGCTGAGTCTCAAGGTCAGCGGCAGCCTGGGCATACTGTTGCTTGCGTTGCAAAGCCTGACGAGCCAACTCGTCATTGTTCTGCTGCACTGCCATTCCAGCCCTGTTTTGCCAGGTGCCAGCCTGGTCCTTATTCTTCTGCAGTTGAGTCTCAAGCTGCTTTTCGGTGGCTATAGCTTGGGCAACTGCCTGTCTCACCGAAATAACATTGCTCTGCAGCTCGTTATAAGACTGCTCCAGCATCATTTGCGGATCTTCGACTTTGCCCAAAAGGACGTTAAATGCGGCTTTTATGACTTGCACTAACCGGTCCAGCATCTGGTTAAAACTCCTTCCAACTGCCTCACACCACTCAATCAAATACTAGTCATAGCATGAATTTGCTCTTAACATGGTATGAGACAAGTAGTTGATGTTCTTATGCCCGGATTTTGCAACGTCAACCCTGCCTGCGCCCATAGGATGCCTAATAAAATCTAAACCTGGGCCTTAATACCACGAGTAAGTTAAAGAGATTATGAAGAATAAAACCGAGGTTGAGGCGGCCAGTTTGGGCTCACAAATCATGATGGCCACCGAGCTTGGTTCGTACATCACTGTCTTAACTCTAGCCGGTTATTTTGGCGGCAGCTACCTCGATGGCCAGTTTAAGTCGGGACCTTACGGTGTGCTCGTTGGCATCATTGCCGGATTTGCCCTGGGGCTGGTCCTTGTCGTCAAAAAAAGTAATGAACTGGATAGCAAAAGCAAACAAGTAAAGAGCGCACTGTCCTCTGAGAATACGTCACAATCTGCATCAAAAGACTCTGATTCCATCTGATATTATTGCTGTCGTGAATAATATTCGCCTTGATTAGCAGCCGGTCATCTCGGTCATATCCAGCGAAGTATTTACCGTGTCAGTTTGCAAAAACAAATCAATTGGGAAGCAAATAATTAAATGCTAGGTAAAAATTTACCCCTCTCAAATCTCGTCAATGACCCGAGTTTGAACAACATCCAGTTGCCATTAGGTCTCGGTACAGTCGGTGATATTCACGCCGATACACTGATTATGAGCTGGACAGCAATGATCGTCATTTTGGTCAGTTGCTCGATGGTGACAAGCAATCTAGTAGTCGAAGGTCCTGGCAGTAAGGGTCAAGCAGTCCTGGAAGGTTTTTATACCTTTATCGCTGACATAGCCAAAGGTGCCATCGGTGAGCACCGCTACCGCACCTATCTGCCATTACTTTGTGGATTGTTCATCTTCATTCTGGTTTCAAACTTAATTGGTATCTTCCCTTATCAAGTGTTTGAGCACATGCAGGGTTGGCCTCAAGTACACGGCGAACATTTTGAAGTAGCCGCCAGCACTACCGACTTTAACGTCACAGCTGGACTGGCTGCCATCGCTATCCTCACTTATCTCGGCTCTGGCGTCATGGTTCACGGGTTTGAATACATCAAGCTATTTTGCCTCAAGCCTATCGCTCCTCTGGAGTGGCTCGACCTTGTGGTCAGACCAGCCACTCTGGCTCTGAGACTTTTGCTGGTTATCACCGCTGACGAAATGCTGCGTACAGCATTTTTGAAAATCTGCCCTGCCATACTTCCCAGTGCTGTTATGGGTTTTGAGGTATTCATCGCTCTGGTACAAGCTTTCGTATTCACACTTTTGACATCAATCTATATTGGTGCAGCAGTGAGTGAACATCACTAAGTCAAAGCAAAACACTTGCAAAGAGCGCTTCTGTACGGAGGCGCTCTTTTGCTATTTACATCTCAAGTAACAACATTCATGAATCACTTGCTTAGGAAATTGTTCACTTTGTTAGGGAACATAGAAAGGACGTTTCCGTCGCGTGCCTCCTGGGAGCGGCTATACAAGCCCTTTTGTGGCATCTTAAGCGCATCTCACGGCTCTATAAGCCTCCCTTGCGACTGTTATAATTTGATGGCCTTTTAGCCAACCGTGTATTACTTAGGCGGATGGCGAATTTTTGTAATTTCGAAGGAGAAATAAAGTGGACCACCAATTGATTGCCCAGGCTGGAACGATGACGGGCGCTATTGACAGTCAAACCCTCATCAAGTGCGCAGCTCTCTTGGGCGCTGGACTTGGTGCTATCGGCGTGGGCGTACCTGGTATCGGCATCGGTATCGCTGCTTCCAGAGCACTCGAAGGTATGGCTCGTCAACCCGAAATGCAAGGTAAGCTCCTCATCAACGGCATCATCTTCGCCGCCTTGATGGAAGCTCTCGGTTTGTTCGCGTTCCTAGTATCGCTTCAACTGTTCGGTCTCGGCAGCAAGTAATTAACGCAAAAACAGCGGGCTTCAACGAGAGGTCCGCTGTTAGTGAATGGTAGCAACTGAGATAAAAGAAGAGTTTTTGAAACGATGCTCGAGTTAAACGGCACATTTTTAATACTGATAGCTAGCTTCCTGGCTTTCATCTATCTCTTGGATGGTGTTTTTGTAAAACCCATATCCAAAGTGATGTCAGCCAGAGCCGCCAAAATTGAAAAAGACCTGGTCGAATCCAAAGGCTACCGTCAGGAAGCCGAGGGCGTACTCAGTCAGTACCAAACAAGACTGGCTGAAATCCGTGAAAAGGCTCAGATCACTATCAATGATGCAGTAGCTGAAGCGCAAAAAAGTCGCACAGCGCAAATCGAAAAAATACAAAGCGAAGGTCGCGCCAAAATTGCTCAGGCAAAACAAGCGCTGGCTGGCGAAAAACTGATGTTGATTGATCAACTAGTTGACGAAGAAGTCAAACTGGTCGACATCATCATGTCCAAACTAATTGGTACAGCAAATGCTGGTCAGAAGCTCGACAGAGCCGCCGTCAAGCGTTCGCTTGAGGAGGCTTGCTAATGTTTTTGTTTTTAGCAGAAGTAGAACATAGCAGCGGCTTCATGAGCATGTTTGAAAATAACGTGATCAACTGGCTGTTATTTGTAGGCTTTATCTACTGGATCATGGCCAAAAATTTGCCACCAGTATTTGCCGGTCGCGAAACATCCATCAAGACCACTCTTGCTGCCGCTGAACAAGCCCGTAGCGAAGCTGAAGCTTATTTGATCAAACAAAAAGAAGCAGTCGCTAACGCTGAAGCTGAAGCCGACAAAATTTTGGCTGAAGCAAAAGCAGCTGCCAAAGAAATGCAGGCATCACTGGAAGCTCAGACTCAAAAAGATATTGCTGAGATGCTGACCAAATTTGAAAACGCTATCGCCAGCGAACGTCAAGTTATCGTCAACGAGATGCGTCAAGCTAGCGTCAAAGCCGCAATGGCACTGGCAAAAGCACAGCTCACCCACGAAGTGACCCCAGAAGTGAAAGCTAATTTGCTCAATCAATTTATGGAGCAATTAGAGAGTCTCAATACTCACTCTATGTCACCAAGCGGACAACTCAACTCTGTTTCAAAATAAGTCGATAAATCAATGAATACCGAACTACAAGGCATCGCCGTCAATTACTCAGAAGCAGTAATGGAACTGGCACAAGCAGCCCATATCGAAGAGAAAGTTTTGACTGAACTCAAAGCTATTAACGAAGTGGTTGCCTCAGATCGCGATATGACAATCGTCCTTTCGCATCCGTCAATTTCTGCCAGTGACAAAAAGAAGTTTTTGAATTCACTATTTCAGGGCAAACTCAGCGAACTCTCTGAAAACCTGCTCAACTTGCTGGCTGACAAAAGAAGACTGGATCTTCTGCCCTTTATCGAGAGCGGCTATCGCACTCTACTCAACAAGAATAAAAATATTCTGGCTGCTTCACTAAGCTGCTCAGAACCACTGGCCGAGTCCTCCATAGCCAATATCAAATCTCAGTTGACTGAGCATCTTGGCAAAAAACTCGAGCTAGACGTCAAAGTCGACCCATCATTGATTGGTGGCGTCGTCCTAAAGATAGGTGACCAGGTTATCGATGGCAGCTTGAAAGGCAAGCTCAAATCCATAGAAAAGGCACTGCTCTCCGTATAAGTTTTACATGGACCTAGTTAGCAAATAAGGAATTTTGAGGTTACACCATGGCAATTAGACCCGACGAAATCACATCAGTATTGAAGAGCCAACTAGAAAAGTACCGCTCTTCTCTCAACGTCTCCAACGTAGGCAGCGTCCTCTCGGTAGGTGACGGTATTGCTCGTATCTACGGCATGGAAAAGGCAATGTCCGGCGAACTCGTCGAGTTTGACGATCCCGAAAAAACAATGGGCATGGTGCTCAACCTTGAAGAAGACAACGTCGGTGTTGTAGTACTGGGTGAAGGCAGAAAGATTCACGAAGGTCTGGAAGTCCGCACCACCGGTAAAATCGCCAGCGTACCAGTAGGCGAAGCCCTGCTCGGTCGTGTTGTAAACGCTCTTGGTCAGCCTCTCGATGGCAAAGGACCGATTGCTTCCACAGAATTTTCACCAATCGAAGTAAAAGCTCCCGGTATCATCGGTCGTAAATCAGTACACGAGCCTCTGATGACTGGTATCGCCGCTATCGACGGTATGATCCCAATCGGTCGTGGTCAGCGCGAACTTATCATCGGTGACCGTCAAACTGGTAAGACAGCCGTCGCCATCGACGCCATCATCAACCAAAAGAATCAACCTAACCGCCCAATCTGTATCTATGTAGCGATTGGTCAGAAGAACAGCAACGTCGGTCGTATCCAAAAGATTTTGGAAGATCATGGTGCTATGGAATACACCATCATCGTTAACGCTCCAGCTACTGCCGCTCCCGCTCTGCAATTCCTCGCTCCTTACGCCGGTGTGGCCATGGGCGAATATTTCATGAACAAGGGTCAACACGCTCTCTGCGTATACGATGACTTGTCCAAGCACGCTAACGCTTACCGCGCCATGAGCTTGCTGCTCCGTCGTCCACCAGGTCGTGAAGCGTTCCCTGGAGACGTTTTCTATCTCCACAGCCGTCTTCTCGAGCGCGCTGCCAAACTCTCAGACAAACTGGGCGCTGGCTCACTCACCGCTCTACCTATCATCGAAACCCAAGCTGGTGACGTATCTGCATACGTACCAACCAACGTAATCTCCATCACCGACGGACAAATCTTCCTTGAGACAGACTTGTTCTACGCCGGTGTCCGCCCAGCTATCAACGCCGGTATCTCAGTTAGCCGCGTAGGCGGTAGCGCTCAGACCAAAGCCATGAAAGCTGTAGCCGGTAAGCTCCGTCTCGACCTTGCTCAATTTAGAGAACTGGAAGCGTTTGCACAATTCGCTTCTGACCTCGATAAATCAACACAAGAGCAAATCCGTCGTGGACAAAAGCTCACTGAAGTATTGAAACAACCTCAATACCAGCCGCTCTCTCAAGCTCAGCAAATCTCCATCATCTTTGCTGCCAACAAAGGCATCCTGGACGATGTAGATGGCAAAAACATCGCCAAGTTTAAAGCTGAATGGTTTAAGTACCTCACAGCCCAAGCCAAGGATCTCGATGCCAAACTTAATCAGGGCGATAAGTTGTCTGATGCAGACGAACAAGCACTGGTTGATCAGCTGAACAAGTTCAAGACCAATTTCTTCAAAGCGTAATTAGAAAAAATCGGTCGGTAATCAAAGAGAAACAAAATGGCTAACCTCAAAGCAATTCGACAAAGAATTAAGAGCGTCCAGTCGACGGGAAAAATCACCAGAGCGATGAAAATGGTCGCGGCTGCCAAAGTGCGCCGCGCCCAGGCTCGCGTGGTCGCCTCCAGGCCTTTTACTCAGGCTGTTGTGAGAGTGCTACGTGAATGTGTCGCCGAGGTTGCTGCCGTAGACTTGCAAGATTTGCCGCTCCTCCACAAACGCCCGATAAAAAAGGTGGCAATCATTGTGCTTTCCTCTGATAGAGGATTGTGCGGTGGCTATAACACCACGGTGTTTCGTGAAGTCTTGAGTCGCATCACTGCCCTCAAAGAATCAGGCAAAGAAGTCGCGCTAATAACTGTCGGACTGAAAGCCGTCTCGTTTTTTAAATCGGTAAAGATTGAAAAGCTCAAGTCTTATTCGTTGTTGCCAGCTATCCCCACAGTGGAAGAAGCTAAGCTCATCGCCAGACAGGCCGAAGAGCTCTACACCAGCGGTCAAGTCGATGCTATCGAAATCATCGGTACCGACTTTATCTCTCTAATCCGCTCAGAAGTAATCACAACTCAGTTTTTACCTGTTGAATTACCTAAGGGTCTTGATGAGACCGGCACTCTGCGCCCTCTGCGTTTGTTTGAACCATCTGTAGAGGCAGTAATGGCCGATGAGCTGTTGCCTAAATACGTCGAAAACGTTATTTATCAGGCACTGCTTGAAGCATCAGCCAGCGAACTTGCTGCCCGTATGAATGCTATGACCAACGCCTCAAACAACGCTCGTGATTTGATCAGCAGTTTGACTCTGGTTTACAACAAAGCCCGTCAGGCCGCTATCACACAAGAATTGCTCGAAATCGTCGCCGGTGCCGAAGCCCTCAAAGGCTAAAGCAAATTAGACCTTCACAAATTCCAGTCACGCTATATAATTCATCTAGCGCTGGAGTGTTATGAAAGTCTTTTCCTGTGAAATTAAGAGCTCTATAGATGTAGCCGATTCATTGCAGGATGATGAGGTGGCGGCAGCTATTGGAGCTGTGCAACACTATCTCGACCAGGAAGCGAGAGTAGCTCAGCTTGTCGCTCAAAAAACACCAGCCAATACCATCAGTCCCTGGCTGCAAAGCTCCAGGGAGTTTGGTTTGAGCCAAACAGTAGAGTCGCCCAGGGGCAAAAATCGCGCCAAACTCTGGGGCAGTACATTCCTTGCCCTGGCCTTGAGCTTTTGTATGCAAACAGCCAGAGCACAGGAAGGTGACTATGTCATTGATACTACTGACAGTGACGGGCAGTTGCTTGCGGTATTAAATAAAGCTCGCACTGGTGGCAACAATCTAATCTCTGCTAATCGAGTGAGAGTCTGTCTGGCCAGTGGCGTAAGCAAAATCGACCTCGACACTCCTGATGGTGCGTCTATTTATTCGCTAGCCGATGGTGCTATTGTCGCCAAGACCGGCACTCAATCGAGCTTTAGCCTTAATCTAGCCAACACCACAGCAAATGGTGTAGCGCGACCTAAGCTCGCTCTTAAAGGCAAAACAGATAGAGACAGATTACAGTTTTTGGGTGGCTCAGATATCCGCAACGTCGCCTATCGTCCCGGTGTCGCCCCCGAAGACCTCAGTAGTATTGCCCTGCCCCTCAAGCGTGAGTTGGCTAAGACATCTTATACATCGGACTTTAGTACCGATGATAGTGCCGCTCAGTTTAATCCTGAGCAGGGCTATATAGTAGTGCCAGAGTCTGATGGATCAGGTGCGACTCCTCTAGTGGGCATCAACGGCAAGTATTTCCGCGGTGCAGTTATGCTCAAGCCCACAAGCGGCAGTAATACATCTATGCGTGTTATCAACGTGCTTGATATCGAGGACTATTTGCTCTCAGTGGTACCGTCAGAAGTACCAAGCCGCTGGCCTGCTGAAGTCTTAAAAGCTCAGGCTATTGCCGCTCGCTCCTATGTGGTAGCTAATCTCAATAAACACAAAGTTGACGGCTACGATGTTAAAGACACAGTCGAAGACCAGGTCTATAGCGGTGTTCAGAGCGAGAACGACGAAACCAATCAAGCTGTAGCTCAGACAAAAGGCATGGTCTTAAAGCACAATAATGCCGTAATTTCAGCGTTCTTTCACAGTACCAGTGGCGGTGCTACCGAAGTAGCCGAAGCGGTCTGGGGCAAGAACCTGCCCTACCTCAAAGCTGTAGTCGATTATGACGACGAGTCTCCACACTTTACTTGGAAGCGTCCAGTATCAGTAAGCAAATTACAATCGCTCTTTAAAACACCAGGCGAGACTCTGCTTGGCGTCTTTGTTGTCAGTCGCTACCCGGGCGATAACAAGCGAGTCAAGAGCGTCATGTTAGTCTCAGACAAATCGTCAAGACTGGTCACCGGTCAGGAATTGAGACGTCTTTTTAACTTGCCCAGTACCCAGTTTTCGCTCTTTCAGCAAGACCAGACTTATATCTTTAGTGGTCGTGGCTTTGGCCACGGTCTTGGTCTTTCGCAATGGGGAGCCAAAGCACTGGCTGACAGGGGTTATAATGCAGGTCAGATTCTTTCGTATTACTATAAAGATGTGACGATAGAATCCCTCAGGGGCGACGCCATCTAGTGAGAGGCCGAGCCTACCCGATTTAGAGGTGCGCTTGGAAAACTTTTTGTTTACCCTCTTGATGCTCGGTGTGCTGGGCGCCTTGATTATCGTCCATGAATGCGGGCACTACCTGGTAGCCCGATTTTTTGGTTTTCAGACCCCGGTATTTGGTATTGGTCTGCCCTTTGGCCCCTATATCAGGCTAGGCAGACGCTGGAATACCGAATTTAGGATATATGCAGCCCTCCTGGGCGGCTTTGTGGCTATTCCTGAGCTGGGTGATGAAACAAACTCATCAGCATCGTCAGAAGCCTTTAAGATTGTGCTGAATCCATTTAAAAAGTTTCCTATCTGGCAAAGAGCCCTTGTGGCTGTTGCCGGTGTGACCTTTAATGTCATTTTTGCCTACTTCCTGATGGTGGTCTTGCTCTTTACCCTGGGTAAGCCAATCGATCAGACTTACTGCAAAGAGCTAGATAAATCCAATCCCATCGCTAAACAAGCCGGCGTCATGCCCAATGACGATATCATCGCCATTGATAGACACCCGGTGATGACAGCCGATGAGATTATTGCTTATCTGGGCTCGCGCAAACAATCACCTATCGTGCTGACCCTCAGACGCGATGGCAAAATGGTCGATCTCAATATGACGACCAATGCCAAAGGCCGCGTCGGTATGGCACTGGATCAAAGACCTACTCAATATCAAAAAGTAGAAGGCGGACCAGTAGCAGTGCTCGGCGAAGCCGGAGCAGAATTGACCAATCGCACCAGACTCATGGTAGTGCGTGTTGTGGACATGGTCTATGGCATGATCCCTGATTTTAATGCCCCTAAAACTGCCACTCCCAAAGCCGGTATCCGCGATTTGCACGGTGTACTGGCCGTGATTAAAGTCGGCGCCGAAATGGCTAAAATCGACTGGCGCCAGATCATCATGTTTACCATTTTGATCTCAATGGACCTGGCGATCGTAAACCTCTTGCCCTGGCCAGCACTCGATGGCGGTCACCTGGCGTTTATGCTAGTTGAAGCTGTCAGAGGCAAACCAATCGAAGAGAGAGCCCATGGTGAAATGGTCAAATGGGGCTTCCTCAGCTTGCTTGCTCTAATGGCAGTGGTGATGTTTAACGATGTCGAAGCCTTGATGAAAGGTCAGCTCGATTTTAAAAAGCCGCCGGATAAAAGCGCACCTGTAAAGGCTCCAGCCAGTGGCAGCGATACCAATATCACAGCCCCTGCTGCGCCACCAGAGACAGCTCCTGAGAGCACTGAGAAGCCTGCACAAGAAGCTCCCGCACCAATCGATGCCAACCCTGCCCCAGCCAAATAGGAGGTAATAAATGCCTAGTTACGATTACCGCTGCAAAGACTGCCAGGACACTTTTACAATCGAGCGCAGTATGACAGACAACTCTGAGACCTCCTGCACAGGATGCGAGAGCAAAAATGTCATACGCATCTGGAACATGATTTTGCGCTCGTCAGGCTCGACTCCAGACGTCGGTCAGGGCACTGCAAAAAAATCTAGCGGTGGTGGCTGCGGCTCATGCAGCAGTCATAGCTGTGGCACCTGCCATTGAGGCTCCGGCTCGCCGGGCTGGCAATAGCGCTCTTTCTCTATCCTACTTTGATTGAGTATTTCGGTCTGACTGCCATCCCGGGTCTGCTGGCGCTTATTGTAATTATGCTGTCAAAATTGGCCTTAGTAGGAGTTGGGATGCTGACAATTTTGGCGGGACCAGCGATCTTACTCTGTTTGTTTTCAAAGACAAGGCGCAAGTACGTTTTAAAGCACCTTGGTATTTGGGTTTTGGTTATGCCAACTCTTTTTGTCAGCATTTGGCTTTCTAGCCGTGTTCGTCATTTTTGTTTTGAACAAGTTGCTATTCGTGCAAAGCCACTAATAGCTGCAATCGAAATATACGAGCAGAAAAATGGACATACTCCGTCAACTTTGGAAGATCTGGTGCCAAATTACTTGGACAAAATCCCGTCTACTGGTCTGGCTGCATATCCTAGATTTAAATATAATCAACGAGAAGAGGAAATGCCTATGTTGTATGTTCCTTGTTCAATTAGCTTGTTAAATTGGGACATCTTTTTTTATCGTCCGAGCAAAGTTTATGAATCTAACGAGTATGGTGGCGTCATTGAACGCATAGGCGACTGGGCTTATGTGCATGAGTAACCCAAAGTACTAGTTTATGCCTATTACCGGGTGCAGGACTGGGTTTATCGCTAGTCGCTACTAACCCGGAGCCGCCGACTGAAATACCGGAATACTCAGACATTCATGACAAATTGCACCATAAGCTGAAAATATCCTTGGCGACTTCTCAGCACAAAGCAAGCAGGGCACCATATACGGAGCTGAGTCCTGGCTGAGTTGACCATTGCTTTTGCTCTCATCCATGATATCGATAAACTGGCGCACACAGACATTGCATACAGCACAAGTTGGTGAGGCTTGGAAGAGTTGAGCAACCATGGCACTTGATCGACCGCAATAAGAGCACCATAGACTCGACTCCGGTGTATCAACAAACTCTTTTCCGGGATTTAACTTAAGGGCCAGGTATACTATGGCACTCTGATTTGGTGCTTCAAAAGCACCATGGAAGCCCATTTTAAATGCAATCCATTGGCATAGTTTTTCGGCTGATTCAGCCTGACAGGTGAATCTGTTTTGACTGACAAGCTCGGACAAAAGTGGCTCTGACAGACAAAATTCTTTCACTTCATTTATGGCTTGTGGCGGTATCGAAGAGTTATTCCAGCCCCAGAGGAATTCATCGTCGTGAAAAGTACCAATGACCTGGAGTGGTCCTGTACAGCTCACCTCGCCGTCAAAGATGCCACTAAAAGTGGTTTCACCGACTTGCACGTCGTAAGACTCGCCATCAAAAAGACTGGAGTAGTGACTACAAAGCGAATAAATCTTTGAACAAGCTGGCAAAGCTCGACCTCGTCATCCATAACTTTGGCAATAACATTAGTTAGAGCCGGACTGTCTTTAACCTCAAAATGTTTCACGTTAAGACTCCAATTGGAGACAAAAGTCTAGCATCTCGAGGGCGTCATATTATCAGAGCATTTAGATGTCAGAGGCTCACCCCTCAAGCTCTTCAATGCCACTGATGCTGACATAGGCACCGCAGCTTTGGCAGCTGCCACTGCCAGAGTAAACACTATCGTCGCCATCATCCCAATCAAATCTAGTCCCCTCACAAAAGGGACAAAAAGGATCTTCACTGGGATAGTCTGAGACACAGCGCCATCTTTCGCCTTCCCTGCCTTTGATTTGCGATAGCTCAATTGGCTCACCAGGCTCGACTTTGTAGCAATTGGCCAGTAGCTGTTCTATTACTGCGCTCAGAGCGGTGGCATCTTTTGCAGTTGTATAAATACACTTGATGCTGCGACTAATAGTGGCTCTCACGGTGCGCTCAACTTTGGACTTATCGCAATTGAGTAGACCTGTGCAACTCCAGCCAATCTGTATTACCTGTTGTTTTTGAAATCCATCCAATAACTGTTGCAGTAAAGGCAGCTGTTCAAAAGGTAAGAGAGCGAGCCATTTGACTCCGCTTATTCTCGACACCACGCCAGCGTTGTTTGCAATCGACTTTAGCTTGGTATCAAATTCCTCTATGTCATCATCTGTGACTGTATAGCCTAGATGACAGGTCCGTCTTTTGGCGTCGGCTAAATTCATCAGCACGACTAGCCCCGGCAGCTTTGTCGCTATGTCTGATTTAAATTGCTCAATAGGTGCGTCTGGCTGCATCGGATTACCCCAGGAACATGGCAATTATCTCTTTAACAGGAGTATTTGTAACTGATAAATCAAAAGCCCGGCGCATCGCTAGCACCAGGCTCTTTGTTAGTAGCTGTTAGGACTTTCTACTTGGCAGCTACCAGTGGATTAGCCAAGTCGATTTGTACAACAGGGTCAACATCGGCCTCATAATCTACACCATCAATACCAAAGCCAAACAAGCGCAGGAAGTCTGCTTTGTAGCTCTCGTAATCAGAGATTGACTTGAGATTGTCTGTATCGACTTTATCCCAGAGTTGCATCACAGCCTTTTGTGTGGCTGGCTCCATCTCCAGGTCGTCCATGCGTACACGACCTTCTTCATCTAGCTTGGCGGTGTTGCCATTGTAGAGATGGTCATTATAGAGACGATAGATTTGTTCGATGCAACCTTCGTGAGTGCCAGCTTCTTTCATCACCTTAAAGAGCAAAGAAATATACAGTGGCACAACAGGAATAGCAGAGCTGGCTTGTGTGACTACAGCTTTGTTGACCGCAACCATTGCACCGCCTCTGATACCAGCCATTTTAGCTGTGAGCTTTTTGGCGCGGTGTTCAAGGTCTTCTTTGGCTTTACCGATGGTGCCATTGCGATAAACAGCCCAGGTGATTTCTGGTCCGATATAAGAGTAAGCAACTGTCTTAGCGCCTTCGGACAATAGATCTGCTTGTAGCAGAGCATCCATCCACAGCTCCCAGTCATCTCCACCCATTACTTCGACTGTGTTTTTGATTTCTTCGTCGCTAGCTGGCTGGATCTCGACATCTGTTACTGTCTCTTTGTCGGTGTTAAGAGTCTTAGCTTTAAAGACCTTACCGATATGCTTGAGAGTAGAGTCATAAACCTGTCAATCACGTGGGTTTTTGCGCTTAGGTGAGGCCAGACTGTAAATGACCAGATCGACTTTGCCCAGGTCCTTTTTAACGAGATCAATAGTCTTTTGTCTGATCTCGTCGCTAAAAGCATCTCCATTGATGCTCTTGGCGTATAGACCCTTCTCGTGGGCGGACTTTTCTAATGCTGCAGTGTTATACCAGCCAGCGGTAGCAGGCTTGGTGGACTCTGGTGGGCGCTCAAAAAACACGCCTATAGTGCTGGCTTCGCAGGCAAAAGCCGAGACAATGCGACTGGCCAGTCCATAACCTGTTGAGGCTCCTATGACCAGGACTTTTTTAGGACCTTTAGCAACCGGTCCCTTTTTAGCGACATATTGGATTTGCTCGCGCACATTTGCGGCACAGCCATCAGGATGTGTGGTTACGCAGATAAAACCGCGGACTTTAGGTTTGATGATCACGACAATACCCATATAAAAAACAGTGACAAGGGCTGATTATCCCATACAGCCCATACCTCTTGACTGCATTAGAGAAGGAACGTGACATATAACCCATGGCAATGAGTGGCTGCTATCGCCCTCACTGACATGGATTTAAATATCCCACTGCTTGACTAGCTCCAAATATGGAGCTATAATAAGTAGAGCTCCATTATTGGAGGAGTTATGGCAAGTATTGCGCCTCGTGGCAAGACAAAAGAATCTGTTGCACTTACTGCATTTTTTAAGATTGCAGACCAGTGGGGGCTGACAACTCGCCAGCAAAAGATCTTGCTTGGGCTTGCCAATGACTCTACTTTTTACAATTATCAAAAGGCTCCTGAGGGAGCACGTATCGACTGCGACAAGCTCGAACGCATCAGCTACATCTTGGGCATATTCAAAGACCTTCAAATTCTATTCAGTGATCAAAAATCGATACTTGAGTGGATTAAGAAGCCCAACAGTGCAGAGCCATTTTGCGGTAAAAGTGCATTGGAGTTTATGACAGAGCGTGGTCGCATTATTGACCTTTACAGAGTTCGTCAATATTTAGCATCACAACGAGGTGTTTAGTTGGTTTCGATTCCTGTATCGACTATCAACTGGAGTCCCTGTTATCGCTTGATCGCGACTCGCTTCCCAGCTGTAAATTTCTTTGAGAGTGTTGCAACTGATCCTTCTGACTGGGAGATTTTATTAGCAGTCGAGAGACTCACTGATCCAAGTTTTGATGTCGGTGATCTAAGCACACTTGAAACATTAGATAGACTGTCCGGACCTGGAGCTGGAAGAATTCTTCCGTCATTTACTTTCCGTGACCAAATTGGTACTAGATTTAGCACACCTGAATTTGGTGCGTACTATGCATCAGAAGATTTAAAAACTGCTATGGCAGAGACTATACACCACCGGTCCATGTTCATGCGCGCGACAGGTGAACCAGCTCAGGACTTGGATCAGCTGCTTATACTTGCTGACCTGCAAGGAGTGCTGCATGACATACGAGGCATGATAGATGTGCTTGGCGACGTCTATAGTCTTAATAGCTATAGCCAATCACAAAGGCTGGCTGCCCGTTTACGCAAGGAAGCAAGTCTAGGGCTGATTTTTGACAGTGTCCGCAACGAGAATGGTCAGTGTGCAGCGATCTGGCGCCCAAGAGTATTGTCAAATGCCCGAGAAGATCGGCACATTACTTATCGATGGGACGGGACTAAAATAACTGGATATTTTGACAAATCAGATTTCGTGTCAATCTGAACAATTGGACCAGTAAATCTACTGCGAATTTTAACAGAAACTCTAGCTCAGGTTTTTATCCATCGCCAGTAGCGTATCAAAAGCCACACCAGAGTCGGTATCGCTCAGTAACATAGGCTGTTCTCTAATTGCTTTTGTGATACCACTTTCGTATTTATCTCTCAGCGATATTGATTTTTCCCGAGCTGCTTTGGCTTCTGCTTGCTGTCCCATTGCCTCATAAACTTGAGCCAGTTGATTGTGCATGCGGTGGTGATAAGGCAGGAGATCTAGAGCTGTTTTAATTGAGGTCAGGGCATCTGCTTTATTGTCCTGAGCCAGTTGTATCTGACTGAGCACTGACCAAGCTAAACCTTCTTTTGGTTTAAGCAGAGTGCATTCTTTGGCTAACTTAAAGGCGTCCTCTACATTGCTATTTTTTAGGACTAGCAAAGCTCTGTAGGATTTAGCTACAGTGGAAGTACTGATAGCTTGCTCAAGCCTTTGCATAAATAACTCGGCGCGAACCAGATCATCAGCCTCTAGTGCCAGCAAAAGGCGCGCCAGTAGCATCTGAAATGACTCTGGGTGAAGAGCCTCGACACGGTCAGCCAGGTCAAGAATAATGGTGTCGAATCTGGTGTCACTAAGAATCACCAGCATTGCTTCCATCCCCAAAAGGGTATGTGCCTTTTGCATAAACAGACTGTAGGCGGCTTTGTAAGCGAGCTCTGACTCGCCCAGGTACGCGTATGAAATAGCCCGGAAATACAAAATAGTCTCAGCATGTAATTCACCGTCGTGATATTCACTAGAGAGACTTAGTACTTCAGCATATTCGGCCTTATTCCAGGCCAGATAACACCTGGCAAAGTGTTGAAAAAACTTCGCCTTAATGCCAGCGCTGAGCCATTCTTCCTCTGCTTCTTCTAGCCTGTGCAAGCCAATCTTGCACAGTAATCTCTGTAAGCAGGCGTGCTCTCTATAGCGACCAGCTGATTTGATCTCATTTAGAGCCGCCAGCGCATCGCTATAGCGCGCCTGACCAATCAGTGCGGCAGTGTAATTGAGATGCCCATGGGCAGCGTGTGGATTTAGCTCAGTGGCTTTGAGTCCATCCATCTCACTCTTTTTAAAATCCTTGAGCAGATAATAGGCAAAAGCTCTGTTGCTATATCCCAGTGCTTTTTTATCCTCTAGCGCTATAGCTCTATCAAATAGCTTAATTGCGTCTCGGGGCTCATGCATCTTGAGATAGGCAACACCACAGTTGACCAGCGAAAAATAATTATTTGGCTCCAGATCCAAAGCAAGATCGCATAACTTGAGTGCAACATCAGGCTGACTATCTTGCAAATAATAGTTAGCCACTAGAGAAATGAGATCAGGCAAAAAGAACATGGCGCAAATGCCTAGCGCAAGAATATAAACAGACCAAGCCCCAAGCCCCGAAAAAAACATGGCAAAGCTCATTACAAACACAGTGACTGCCATAAGAGTCATGCGCTGTTGGCGAGGTACACGGTAAACGAGCTTTAGAGTATTCATCGGGTTACTTATTGTCTAGAGCATATTATGCCCGATAAAAATAGCAATGGCTCTTATTGCGATGTCCGGAGTGGATAGGACTGCTCTCTTATGGTCTTACCCCACCAAAACTGCGCTCCCAAACGGCTAAATGAGTCGCTGATGCGGTCAGAGCTACCGCCATAGCCAAGCGGGCGCAGATTAAGGTTGTTGTAAGCCCGGTCCCCAATCCAGTTTTGTCTTAGGGTTTGAGCCGTCAAATGCTTGAGAGACTTCCTTGGTTATTTGCCGCTCTTTTTTTGTGGCTGGACTAAACCAGCGCCCTGCTTTACCGCTTTCACAATCAGCGGCAGCGCCGTCTGCGCAGGTAATAAATACTGTGGAGTTAGTTTTGCTAAGCTCATTGCGTAGTGCTGATTGGGCCTGAATGCGCTCGTATAGCCTCTGCTCACTGGGGTCAGCAAGATTGACCAGTTGGCTGTTTTCAGTTTGTCTGGCAGACGTTTTGTCGGTTCTATCCAGTAGTTCTGCTTCAGCCATGATCTCTCCGTAAATAGCTTTGCCTTGATGATTGCTATTAAACGGACTGGCTGTTGCCAAATTGTAAAATGCCAGCTTTTGTTAGCGTGTTTTGCCCACAGCCTTCACTTCCTCTGCCGAATTGAGGACTCTGGCGTTATCGTCAATAAATTTGTTGATAAGGGCTCTAACGTGCTCGATTCTTGTGGCAAAAGACACTGTAAATTCGCCGGCACCAGTGCTCTTGTCACCGCTGGCACTGCTGTTTAAACCAGTGGTGAGTATACCTATCGCTTCACCACGACTGTTAAACCATGGCGAGCCGCTATCCCCAGGGGAAGCCACTATTGAGCTCCTCAGCTCTTTACCGGAGTGAGTATCCAAAGTACCTGGACCGACAACTTGTTGCACTATGCCCAAAGGATGACCGACACTAAATACAGGCATGCCACTAGTCAGGTCATCACTGTCAGTGGCAAATTTTACGGCAGTGAGATCTCTAGTCTCTTTTGCATTTGCATCCTCTTTGCCAGCATAAATAATGGCGATATCGTTTTTGCGATCAGATGCTGCAACATAGCCCTGTATGTCTTGATCAAAGTCATACTTTGCCGATGGTTTGACAATACTTGAGACAAAATCACCTTTATCACCTGCCACATGTTGATTGGTGACATAAAAGCATTGGCCTCTTTGGCAGGCATAAAACCCAGAGCCGTTACCTTTAGGCGACACTATTTGTACTGCCGAATTTTGCACTTGCGGATAGAGACTCTTGAGGTCGAGACCACAGTCATTGGCAATTGGTTTGTTAGCTAATTCGGGCGCCTGGCGACGGGTGCTGCAGCCCATAAGTCCCCAAAACGAATAGTACAGCGAGAAGCTCTGCTCTGTTAACTCGGACTTTAGGGTCTTACCAGCTGTACTAAGACGCCCATCGGCACTGTCTTTATCGGACAAAGGCTGGGCTAGATTGATGTCCCAGGTTGGAATATCTTGGGGCTTGTCGCCATCGCTAGTGGATTTGTCTAAAGCTGCCATCAGTTATCGCCCTGATTTAGATCACTATGCCGCCAACTAATTGTCACTGACAAAGAGTGACAAAGACGTGATAGCAACCGCCGCCAATCAGCATACAGATGGATTTAGCAACAAGTGCAAGCAAAAGTCCTAGCAGACTTCTCCAGCCTGGGATTTTTCTTGTCCAACTTGTTTAGACAGACTTTGCTCTTCGTCTTTAGGCAATAAAAAAGACTCAGAAGCATTGGGGAAGTTGCCTGATTTGACGTCTCTGGCGTAGCCTGCAATAGCTTCTTCGCAAACTTGAGACAGGTCGGCGTAACGTCTGACAAAGCGCGGCACAAAATCAGTAAATTTACCAAGCATGTCGTCAGTAACAAGGATTTGACCGTCGCATACATTGCCAGCACCAATGCCGATACTGGGTATGGTCAATTTTTCGGTGACAAGCTTAGCCACTGCCGTTGGTACCATTTCTAATACTACCGAAAAGCATCCAGCCATCTCTAAAGCACGTGCATCATCGATGAGCTTTATAGCCTCGTCAGCGGAGCGCCCCTGTACTCTGGCTCCGCCAAGACCGTGGATGGCTTGTGGAGTGTAGCCCAAGTGACCCATAACCGGGATGCCCATGCCTGTGAGACGCTCAATGATTTCTAGATTAAGCCTGGTGGCGCCTTCCAGTTTGACAGCGTGTGCTTGAGCTTCTTTGACAAAGCGACCAGCATTGGTAATAGCCTGGGTGACGTCTACCTGATAGCTCATAAAAGGCAAGTCGGCCACCACCATGGCAGTCGATACTCCACGAGTAACCGCCCTTGTGTGATGCAACATCTCTTCCATGGTGACAGCATGAGTGGTGCGGTGCCCGAGGGCGACCATGGCGAGGCTGTCGCCTACCAGGATGAGATCGACTCCCGCTCTGTCCAAAATCTTGGCCATGGAGTAGTCGTAGGCAGTCAGGCAGACGATCTTGCGACCATCCCGCTTGTACTTTTGCAGGGTTAGGGTTGATATTGCTTTTGTCATTGCCAAATTCTATCAGCTAGAGCAATATTTACCTGGACTTAGAGCGAGCGGCTTCTCTTGCCAGATTTTGCTGGAGACTGACAATGTGCTTGGGATCATAGGGATATTTGCCCGCTAGCTCGTGAAATCTGCGGTACCACTGACCGGCATCATTGCCCATATGGAGCTTCTCTAAAAGATAAGCCATATTGTAATAAAGTCCGTCATATTTGGGTCTCAAGTCAAGAGCCGCCTGATATTTGGCAGCAGCTCCCTGCAAATCACCCTCCGCTTCCAGTAAGGCGCCATAATTTTGCCAGGCGATAAATGACTTGGGATCAAGCTCGGTAGCTTTGGCAAAAGCTTGTTTGGCCGTATCAAGTGAGCCTTGCTCAGTGTCGTGGATACCTGCTGATATCAGTGCTCTAATCTCTTCCGGGTCGACATCCTTTTTGCTACGCGAGCCGCTATTTTTGGACATCCGTGAGACTTCCTGGATGTGCTTTAAAGTCTCTTTGTTGTTTGCAATCAAAGTAGAGACATCTCTCCAGGCAGCCAGGGAGGTCTCGTAATCTTCAGTCAGTTCTGACGCTTTGGCCTCGAGCTGCTTAAGCTTGATGCGGTCAACTATTGGATATTTCTTGCCTTCGTTATAGGTGGGACTGACCCTTTGTGCTTCTTTGACTTCAAAGAGGGCACGGTTAGGATCGCCGCGCAAATAGCGCAAACGGGCAAGCTCATAATGAGCCGCTGAGAGCTGAGGGTCACGGATGAGAGCTTTGCGAAACTCGGCTTCACCCTCATCGAGATCACCGTCAGCACAGTAAATATTGCCTAGATGATAGTGAATCATTGGATTATTTGGGATCAGTTGAGCGGCTGCTAATAGCTTATCCAGACATTCTGAGATATCGCCGCCGTCTCCGCGTTCGAATTTTTGATAGATTGCCAGTCCCAGATCTCTTTGTGCTTCAAAGTAGCGGGGATTGAGATGTGTGGCAGTCTTAAACTCTGTGATTGCCGCATCGAGATCGCCCTTTTGCTGATAGCAAAGAGCCAGGTTGTAGTGCGCTGGTGCATAGCTGGACTTGATCTTGATGCATTCTTGGAATTCTTTGATGGCATTATCCAGGTCATTGATCTTTTTGAGCATAATGCCGTAGTTGTTGCGGCATTCGATAAAGTGATAGTCAAGCTGCAAAGCGGACCTGAACTGCAATTTGGCATTGTAACTATCGTCCATTTCGCAATAGGCAAGTGCCATCAAATGGACGATATTTTTGTTGAAATGGTCCAGTGGCAAAGCCTGCTTGCACAAAGACACACAGCTAGCATAATCGGCAGCGTTAAATGCTTGCACAGCTCTTTGCAAAAGGACATTGCCCTTAGCAGCTGATTCGGCAAAGCCAGGAGGCGCGGACAGGGCCGGGCTACTGCCAATGAGGAGCAAATTGAGCGCTGATACTAGACAAAATGACTTTTTAAAAGACATACAGATCTCATAGCATTGACTGCTTCATGATAGCAAATCAATCTTTAAGCTGCTCTCGATATTGGAGTGTTATTGACCCAATACTTGCTGAGCTGCCTTTTGATCAGCCACGATTTGAGAAATGGTGGTGTCTTTGTTTTTGAGCCAGGCGGCGGTGGGTTGGCTTCTGGCACGGTCAAGTGCTGTACCGGGAGCTGTTTGGACTTTGTTGACTTCCTTGCCCTGGTCCATCATCAACTGCATCTCATGGGTGAAGGCCGCAGCAGACAAATAACCAGTTCTTGCAGCAATGGCTTCTCTAATTTGTTCGTTGGCACCAAGTACACGACTGGTGATGTGACGAGCGTCTTCGCCGAGGATACGACCGCTTTGCAAAAGTGAACGGGGTGATGTCAGTTTAAGAGCCTGGATGGAGGTGGTGCGTAGTGGGGTGATGTGAGGGTCATTGGCATGATACTGGGATCTTAGATAGTCAGACATGCGGTTGACTTCGGCATTAGCTTTGGTGGCATCCATGCCCTGTGATACCAGTTTGAGAGCAGCTGGCATACCGGAGCCAAAGACCTGGTTAATTGTGTACTGACTTGTATCAAAGGGGATTTCGCTTGGTTTGCGACCTTTGACAATAGCATCAGCCATTAGTGAAGCCAGTGCTTCCATTTTTGCCATGTGGCTGGGTAGATCTGGCAGTACATCACCAAAAGTCTTGCCTTGCAAGGCTGGCAGTGGTGTATTCATCTGTGCCCGGATAAGCTCGGGCACAACGGCTTCTAACTCCTGTCTGGGGATGACGATACGTTCGGCTGGTGTCTGTATGTTGCCAAATACGTAGTCACCAGGATTGGAGGCTTCTTTGGCATAACGGTCAAGAGCATCGGCCTGCTCGAGTACATGCTTATCACCATTGGCTCTAGCACGCATAGTCTCAGCTACGATTTTTGGTCTGATAGCGTCAAAAGCATGCACTTCAAAGCCCAGTGGATTTTCTACAGGATCGACAAACTCTTTGCCATAAACGTTACGGGTTTCAAGTTTGCCACCCTTACGCAATGACTGCAAAAGTATACCGAGTGCACCGCCACCATTGTGACCGGTCCAGGCTGCACCCCAGATGTCGGCAGTGTTTTCGTCGGCTTGTGCCTTAAAGATATTTTCGTAGAGGTCAGCTTTGGTCATTTCGCCATGACCTGGCACTGTCACTTTTTCTGCTCCGATTTTGCCAGTCTCAGTACCATAGAGTTTTTTCTCAAGGGCAATCAAGCCGTTTTTGACAGCGTCTTTGATCACCTGTTCACGGATAGATTCGTCAAACTTGAGGATACCACCGTACTGGTCGTGTCCGATTTCGTGACCATAAATGCCGCTACTAGTGGTGCTGCGAGTGCCGACCATGTTGCGTGGATAGAGGACGTGGTCGAGAGGCCAGACGCCATCGATTTGACGCATGGTGTGAGGTCCGGAGCCGCCATCAGCGCTGATGCTAAAAAGTGGCGGGTTTTTGGAGCGCAACACGCTATCGGGATCAATACCGGCTTTTTTCATGTTGGCCACGAGCGATGAGTGGATTTCTCTACCAAAGAGATTAAACTCATGGCTATAGCTATTGACGTCAGATAGACCCATACCAATGTGCTGGTTGGTGGCTTGCCAGGCGCGGCTAAAGAGTGGATAGACTTGCTGCAAGTGCTCAGGCTTGGTGATTGATTGGCTAATTTGCACCATGGCGTTGCGGATGGTGAGGTAGCCAGGATCTAGAGGCTTGTAACTGGGGATGGTGGCAGCATGCACTGGACCAATCATCTGACCAAGAGCATCCTCAATCTGGACAGCATCATCGGTCCATTTGGCCATATCTTGCTTGTTCATCTCGGCCATCTTACCGAGAGTCACTACGTTAAGCTCACGCTCAGCGGCTGTCACATAAGTGGCATTGAGACCAGCGGGTGGTTTTACCTCGGGGATGGCATCGCCAGGTATTTTGGCTGCATCACCGGGATGGGGACCATCGCCTTTAGGAGTATTACCGCCATTGCCAGGCACTTCATCAGGTTTGCCCTTGAAGTGATCCTCTGGTCCAATGATTGATTTGGGCTCGCCAGCCGAGACTCTACCTGCTTGTCTTGCCAACATCGCTTCCGCTTCGACAGAGGAAACTTTGCGCGGATCAAGCCCCATCTGGAGCAAGTCCATTGTCTGTGAAAAACCGTGGGATTTGCCATCAGCACCAGCTACGCCATTTAAATACATCTCAACAGACTTGTAGTCGGCAGCATGTTTTGCTTGCGCTTCCACAATCTGTTTCATTGCTTCTGGAGTGATATGAATTTCTGGCGGTTTGGGAGCTAATTTCTGGCTTACTTCTGTGGTCCACTTATCGATTGGTCTAGTCACTGCATTAAGGGAACGACCAATGAGATGTTCGTCCGAGCTAAATATATCCACCTTTTTGTTTTCAAAGGCGGCATAGCGAGCAGATCCCATGGTGGATTCCAGGACACGACCGGTGAGCTTTTCGGCTTTGAGACCGACTACGCTGCCAGCTGCTGCGTCCCAGGCAAACATACCAAGCCCGTTGCCCAACTTTGTAGCAGCGCTATCGAGCTGCTCATTGGTGGTTGCTGCCTTGGCTTCGCCGACTGATTCCCAGAGTGGTTTGACCACATCTTTGACCATAGCGCCAATCATCACTGTACCGACTATGGCCTTGCCCACTCCTGTCTTGGGCAAAAGAGTCTTCATAGCGACCCCTATGGAGGCTGCTACGCCCAGTTTGATACCTGCCTCTGGTAGATTGTTAGCGTCGTGCACAATGGCGTTTTTAATGCCTTCTGGGGTCCTCAGGACACCAGAACTCAGCACACCTGCTACACGCTCCATAGAAGACCCAGGAGCGATGCGTGCGGCGGTTTGTACAGGTCCTGCTACGACACTGTCGGCAGCTGCCACTCTCACCAGCGAGTCATTGATTCTTGGCAGTTCACTGCCTTTAGAAGAAGTAAGTAAAGCCGCCTGGCTTTCTTGGGAGAGTTTAGCCTGGGCAGCTTTGGCTGCATCGTCGGCTTGCTCATGTCCAGTGGATTTATCTGTTTGACCTTTTAGTTTGTCATCACTTTCCGTAGCCAGTTTGCGGTCAGTCATTACTTGTTCTCCAGATTCCTATTTGCACTTTACGTGCCCCCTGCCTGGTCGCTACGTCGGTTCCACACCCCTGGGTGTGTAGCTAGCGTGACGCCCGCAGGTTATGTAAGGAGATTAATGGAGAATTAACTTCATGTCACTAATGCTAAACCTCTCAAAGTTCGTATAAACCCCACTGATAGTTTTGGTTTTGCTCACCAAACGGTGAGAAATAATATTAGCTGGCTATCACAAAGCGAAATTGTCACGTTATTTGCATTATTGAAGTCTTATGGTGGCTCGATTGCCCAGGCTTTAAATTAGAGTGGAGTCGTCAGGACTATTTATAAGTAAAAGAGAGGGGACAAATCCAAAGATGAGCATCCTAGAAGGCCAGGTAGCAGTTGTAACCGGCTCCGGACGTGGGATTGGTAAGGCAATTGCTCAGGTGCTGTCTAAGGCAGGCGCCAAAGTCGTAATCAGCGACATAAATGAAGAGCTTTGCAATCAGACCACTAAAGAATTTGAAGCAGCAGGCAGCGAAGCAATAGCTGTACCCTGCAATGTCACTCAGTCAGATAGCATCGCCAAAATGGTGGAAGCTGTGATGGCTAAATGGGGTCGCATTGACATCCTCGTCAATAATGCCGGCATTACTCGCGACAACTTATTTATGCGGATGAGTGAAGCTGAATGGCAAGCAGTTATAGATACAAATTTGACTTCAGCTTTTAAGGTCACTCAACCAGTACTAAAGATTATGTCTAAGCAACGCAGCGGACGCATAGTCAACATAGCCAGTACGACAGGTGTCCATGGCAACTTCGGACAAATCAACTATGCCGCTGCTAAAGCTGGTCTGATTGGTTTTACCAAGACTGTGGCTCTTGAATACGCCAGCCGTAACATCACGTCTAACGCAGTAGCCCCAGGCTTTATTGATACAGATATGACAAAAGCGCTTGGTGAGGAAATTATAAACAAGTACCTTGAGCGCATCCCGCTCAAGCGCATGGGCACACCCGATGATATCGCCCAGGCTGTTCTTTTCTTTGCTGGACCAGCTGCCTACGTGACTGGCCAAGTGATTGAAGTAAACGGCGGACTTTATACATAAATCGGGCGAGTAGTTACACTAACGTGTTATTCTAATTGCCCCTGGCGCGATTGCGTCCAGCAGAGTTTCACGTGGTTATTCAGAGGGAGTTAAACACTCATGGAAGAGAAGGAAGCCTTCGAAAGAGTCAAGAAGGTGGCCGTGGCCCAGCTTAACGTCAACGGCGACGAAGTAACGATGGAAGCAAGCTTTACCAAAGATCTTGGTGCAGATTCTCTCGATACAGTCGAACTCGTTATGGCTCTTGAAGAAGAGTTTGGAATGGAAATTCCAGATGAGGACGCTGAGAAGATAACCACCGTCGGCGAAGCAGTTAAATACATTGCATCGCATCTCTAAAAAGAAAGTTGCTAAGCAATTGTTGTAGTCAGAGTGGGCCGCCCTTAGGGTGTCGGCCCTTCTGATGGTTTTAATAGAGAAATTTTTTAGACAATGACCAAAGAGCGTGTAGTAGTAACAGGTCTGGGTCCCATATCAGCTGTGGGCACTGGCAAAGAGCAATTTTGGGATGGCATCGTAAACGGTCGCTCTGGCGTCAAACTGGTGCAGCGCATCCCCGAAAAACTTCGGCCATCCTGCAAAATCGCTGCTGAAATGTTGGACTTCGATCCGCTTCAGTACATGGATCATAAAGCTGTAAAACGGACCGATAGATTTATACAATTCGCCATCGCTGCTTCCAAGCTAGCGTTAGCTGATAGCAAGCTCGATCTTTCTAAAGAAAACATGGAGCGTGTTGGTACTGCAGTGGGTTCTGCTGCTGGTGGTTTTCAAACAATTGAAGACCAGTATGGCGTGCTCATGGAAAAAGGTCCTGATAGATGTTCACCATTTACAGTACCAATGCTTATCGTCAACATGGCGGCTGGTTGGGTCTCTATGCTGCACGGTGCTAAGGGGCCAAATACTTGCACAGTGACAGCTTGTGCTACATCTTCACACTCCATTGGTGATGCCTATCGCATTATTGAGCGTGGCGAAGCAGACATTATGTTTGCTGGCGGCTCTGAAGCTCCGATAGCTGCTCTTGTGATGGCAGGCTTTGCCTCAGCTCGTACACTCAGTACGCGCAATGATGAGCCCACCAAAGCAAGCAGACCCTTTGACAAAAAGCGTGATGGCTTTGTCATGGGAGAAGGCGGCGCTATATTGATATTAGAATCGCTCAGTCACGCTAAAGCTCGCGGTGCTCACATCTATGCTGAAATTGTCGGTTTTGGCAGTACCAGTGATGCCTATGACATTGTGCAGCCCTGTGCTGACGGTGCGGGCGCAGCAAGAGCGATGCAATGTGCTCTAGATCAAGCTGGTATCAAACCCGAAGAAGTCGACTATATAAATGCTCACGGCACATCCACACCGCTTGGTGATAAAGCTGAGACCAATGCCATCAAAAAAGTATTTGGTGAGCATGCTACAAGTCACAAGCTCTGCATCTCCAGTAGTAAATCAATGACCGGGCACTTGCTTGGTGCAGCCGGTGCTATCGAAGCCGCCGTAGCTATCATGGCCATAGAGACCTCGATAATCCCACCTACCATCAATATGGAAGACCCGGATCCAGACTGCGATCTCAACTATGTGCCCAACGTAGCGATACGTGATACCAAAGTTGATGTGGTCATGTCCAATAGTTTTGGTTTTGGTGGACACAATGCGGCTCTTGCATTCAGGCGCTTCAAGGACTAACAAAAAAAATGACTGAGCTTACCGGTAGATCAATTAGTGAGCTAAAAAATCTAATCAGCTCAAAAAAAGTTTCAGCTGTTGAAGTGACCGAAGCTCACATCAATCAAATCCAGAAGTACGAAGCACAAATTGATGCTTTTTTGTTCAATGATTTTGACGCTGCCAGAGCGGAAGCCACTAAAATAGACGCTCTTGTCGCTAAGGGCGAGAGCTTGCCATTGCTTGGTGGCATACCTGTGGCCATCAAAGACAATATGTGTGCCACTGGTACCCGCACTACCTGCGGTAGCAAAATATTAGAAAATTTTGTCAGCCCTTATGATGGCACAGCTGTAGCTAAGCTCAAAAGCAGTGGTGCTGTTTTGATTGGTAAAACCAATCTCGACGAATTCGCCATGGGGTCTTCTACCGAAAACTCCGGCTTTAAAACAACCAAAAACCCCTTTAATACTGCCTATGTGCCCGGTGGCAGCTCGGGTGGATCAGCCGCAGCAGTCAGTGCTGGCTTTAGTGTGACATCACTGGGCAGCGATACCGGTGGCTCTATTCGCCAGCCTGCCAGTTTTTGTGGATTGGTCGGCATGAAGCCAACTTATGGCACAGTATCTCGCTTTGGTCTTGTTGCTTTTGCCTCAAGTTTGGACCAGATAGGTCCTTTTGCCAGAAGCGTCCAGGATTGCGCACTGACACTACTGGCAATATCAGGTCATGATGGTCGCGATAGCACCAGTCTGCCTGATGACTATCGCCTCAAAAACTCCAAAGAGCCTCTAACTCCAGGATTTATCGAGCAAATTGCCAGTCAGAGTGCCAGCCAAAATCTCAAAGGTAAACGCATCGGTCTTATAAAAGAGCTTATTGGCGAAGGCATCGATCAAGATGTACGAGAGCCTATTCTCAAGGCTTGCGCCAAATTGGAAGCAGAAGGGGCGATTGTAGAAGAAGTCTCGCTGCCTCACGCTCGTTATGCATTATCGGTCTATTACATCATTGCTACGGCAGAGGCATCAGCCAACCTGGCTCGTTTTGATGGTGTGCGCTACGGACTACGTGATAGTGATGCCAAAGAATTGCACGCCATGTACTATGCCACCAGGCAAGCTGGCTTTGGTGCCGAGGTAAAACGCCGCATCATGCTTGGTACTTATGCTCTCAGCTCAGGCTATTACGATGCCTATTACAAAAAAGCCCAACAAGTCAGACATCTTATTACCGATGATTTTGCCAAAGTATTCGCCAACTTTGACATGGTGATTTCGCCGACTTCTCCTCAATCAGTCTTTAAGTTTGGTGAAAAAACAGAAGACCCACTTAAAATGTATATGTCCGATATAGCATCGATACCAGCCAACCTGGCCGGTTTGCCCGGTATTTCCATTCCTTGCGGATTTTCTCAGAATGGCATGCCTGTTGGCTTACAGCTAGTGGGACCAGCTCTGAGCGATGGTACTATCCTGCAAGTGGCCCAGGGTCTCGAGACTATCCTCAAGGTAGACTGCGCCAGCCCCTTTATCGCAAAAATTAAGAGCAATTAGAGCGCCTCTTAACTACCTGGCCTAAAATACCTGTAAATACATGGGAGATGATATGGCGACTGTATTTAAACACAGACTTGTGACCCTGACTTTGATGCTTTGCTCAGTAGCGCCTGCCTATGCTGGCGTCAACGACTTCTTTGGTAGTAGTATCCCGACTGTTGGCTCTGATTCTCCATCAATCAACGGCACATCAGGCTCAGGTGCTGCCCAATCAATGCCCAGTGAACTAGCGCCGCAGTCACCGTCCACCAGCAGCCATTCGGACTATACTGACGACGAAAAGCGCATGCGCAAGAAGTACAAAACCAGCATCAAGCATGCTGAGACACTGATTGCCAAAGGCGATAAGCTGATCAAAGACGGCGAGTCAAAAAAAGACGATAAGATGCTCAAGAAGGGCAAAATCCTCAAGGGCATTGGTGAGCGTACTCTCGACAATCTCAAGAGCAACAACCCGTTACCTGAAGCAAGGTCTGGCATCAACGCCCCCAGGGCTGAAGAATCGACGGCTCAGTAATGGCGGTCCTCCAAGATATCTCGCAGGGCGTGGGTAACACGCCACTGGTCAGGCTTTCTGCCAAAATCACAGGAGCTGTCCAGGCAGAAGTGCTGCTCAAAATTGAGTCAATGAATCCACTGGGCTCCGTCAAGGACCGCATTGGCATATCGATGGTGCTGGATGCCGAGTCCAGAGGGCAAATCAAGGCTGGCAAAACCACACTGGTCGAGCCGACATCAGGCAATACCGGTATAGCACTGGCTTTTGTCGCTGCCGCCCGCGGTTACAAGCTGATTTTGACCATGCCAGAGACCATGTCCCTGGAGCGTAGACGCATGCTCTCAGTACTGGGAGCTGAGCTTGTACTGACTCCCGGCTCAGAAGGCATGAAAGGCGCTGTAGCCCGTGCTGAGAGCCTTGTAAAAGAGCTGCCTGAAGCTTATATGCTGCAACAGTTTGCCAATCCAGCCAATCCTCTGGCACATTACCGCACCACCGGTCCAGAAATCTGGCAGGCATGCCAGGGTAAAATCGATATCTTTGTCGCTGGAGTTGGTACTGGCGGCACTATATCTGGTGCCGGACGTTATCTCAAAGAACAAAATCCACAAATCAAGATTGTGGCAGTCGAACCCATGGACAGCCCTGTTATCAGTCAAAAACTAGCCGGGCAAGAAATCAAACCAGGTCCCCATAAGATTCAGGGTATCGGTGCAGGCTTTATCCCGGGGATTTTGGATCTGTCTATAATCGACACTGTATTGCATGTGACAAACGATCAAGCTTTTGCCATGGGCAGACTCTTGCCACAAAGAGAAGGCATTTTGGCCGGTATCTCCAGTGGCGCCAATGTCCATGCTGCCATTGAACTAGCCAGGCTCCCTGAAAATAGTGGCAAGACAATTGTCACTATTGCTTGCAGTACCGGTGAACGATATCTCTCTACAGCATTGTTCGAGAGTAACGAAGCCAGTATTTAGTAGCGGTTCAAATCAGGGAATCCGTGGCATATCAATGCCTGTCGATGGCTTTTGGCGTAAACAGATGAAAGCAGGTCACTTACTGACTATTTTGATGCTTGCGGCATGTCCTTGTGCTCTGGCTTTGCCACCGGTCAAAAGTCCCGCCGCTACCACTCAAGCCGTCTCTGCCAGTGCCTCTAGTCGCAATATCACGGCGAGTGCCAAGAGCAAGGACGCCACTACTGGTGCTACCAGTGCCCAAGCGAGTGCCCAAAAGCAAACACATGGCTTGATGCAATTCAGCATGAATCAGCATCTCATTGGTGACTGCACCGTGCTTATCGGTCCTGAGCAAATTGCTATCCGCGTGCACAAGTCCGATTTGATTTTTTGTTTGCGCAAGCCTTATAAGACGGTTACTACGTATTGTCGCCAGACCGGTAAGCGCCATGAATCAGACGTGGCACATTTTATAAATCCCTTTAGCAAATCACAAGCCTTTTTGAGCGGTGCTATCTACAAAGATATCCCCATGATCAAAACCGGACAAAAGCAAGTGCTGGGGCTCAAAACCGAGACTTATATGGCGAGCAAAGCTTACAGCGCCGATATCCGGAGTCGCTATTTGCGCCGCGAAGTATCAGGTAGCCAACCTGAGAAATGCCTGGGTAGTTATCTGCCATTCAAAGCTGATGCGCCCATACTCAATCTTGCTAATGCCATGCTGGCGATCCCCGAAGTCAAAGACGCCATTTGTCTAGAAATGGACATGGAAGAACTCGGTAACGAAAAAATCAAATATCTCAGTACGAGCAAAGTAAGCAACATAAAAGCAAGCGAGCAAATACTCAAACAATTTGAAGTGCCGAGTGGACTCAAACTCGTTAAACACATCGAAGAAGTAATACAGAACGAATCAGCCGGTGATGCCATTAAAATGATGATGGACAGCGACGGCAGCCATTAGTTCAGATACAAATAGATATTTGATCCAGGGATTGTCATGAAACCAAACGACAGGATGCGTGAAGAGTTAAAGAAAGGGACAGCGAACTACCTCCGGCAAGCTGGGTTTAAAGGTAGCTTTCCCAACTTTCGCAGAGTGCACGATATAGGCATTGATCTAATTCGTTTTCAGTTTGCAAAATTTATTCAGCCATACTTTGTCGTGGAATATGGATATACCGGACGTTTCACCAGGTGGCATGGGGGACCATCAGATCAAATGGCCCCAGTGACGGAAAAATCCGTGATAGTCATACACTTACATCATCCGGATTTTCGCGGACGTTTGCATCCTCAAAATATTCATGCGGAATCAAACTATCCCGAATACCATTTTGATTTTAGCGGCGATAGATATGCTGAGTGTGATGCAGAGGTTCAGGCGTCGTTTGCAATAGCAGAGCTATGGTTTAAGAGTATGAGAGAAAATCCCGCCTATGAGAACATTGGATTTACGGGTACTAGAGCCTTGCTAGAAAGCGGCAAACTCAAAATATTGCGGTAGCAAATGCATCTAGCGTCTTGCTCACTAGCTAAGAATTAGCCAGTACAGCGATAAAAATATCAACTAAAAATGGATCCCACTGCTTACCGGCACCAAGGCGCAGGTTGCGAATCGCTTCTTCGCGGCTCATGGCTGGTCTGTAAGGGCGATCCGAGATCATGGCATGGTAGCCGTCCACAATAGAAACAATACGAGCTGGCAAAGGAATCCCTTCGCCTTTTAAACCGCGTGGAAAACCAGTACCATCCCATTTTTCGTGGTGGTTCTCCAGGATTTCGCAAATGTCTCTAAGGGCTTTAACCGGGCGAAGCAGCTCAGCACCCAAGACTGGATGCTGGTTTACCACTCTTCTTTCTTCGTCTGTATAGGCACCGGCTTTTTTCATCAGATCTTCTGGCAGCTTGAGTGTGCCAACATCATGCAAAAGACCGGCGACTCTAATTTGTTCAATCTGATTTTTAGATAGACCCATCACTTTGCCAAGCAATTCAGATAGCCTGGATACTTCCAGATGGTGGGCTTTGTTATAGTCAGAGCGGGCATAGAGATTCTGCGCCAGGGCCTTGACCATCTCCACGACTTCGCCAGTTAGCTCTTCGCCGTTGCGACCTTCTTCCGAAATTTTATCCACATCAAAGCCGAAATTATCTACAGCCTTGGGTGCACCACGCGACTGATCAAACTCCAGCTCATCGGCCGAGTGGACCTGGTTGCGTCCCATGCGCTTGGACAGATAAAGCGATTTATCGGCCTTTTCTAATAGGATATGCTGCTCAGCTGCATCTAAAGGAAACGTGGCAATACCGAGAGAGGCAGTAACCGACAAATTAAAGTTGTCGTGTTTGATTACTTCCTGCGCCAGGCTTTTACGAATACGTTCAGCGACCACAAGAGCGCCGTCACGACTGACTTCTGGTAGGACTACCATAAACTCTTCGCCGCCATAACGTATTGGGATGTCGACGTCCCGGCAGTTGCCTTTAATCAGCTTTGCCACCGCTTTTAGTACTGTATCGCCAACAGGGTGACCGTAATTGTCATTGATTTGTTTGAAGTGATCTACGTCCACCATCAAGACAGATAGATGACGCTCATAGCGCTCTGCCATACGCAACTGTTCTGTTAGTTTTTCTTGACCGGTGCGGTGATTATATAGAGAGGTCAAACCGTCGGTGGTGGCTTGTCTTTGCACTCGGGCATAGAGTCTGGCATTGGTCACACCGCTGGCTACCTGGTCAGCCACCGACTTCATAAAGGCTTCGTTAGCGCGGTTCCAGTTAGCCTGGACTTCGCCTTTAAAGCCCACCAGTAGTCCCTGTAATTTTTCGGAGTAATGGATGGGGATATAAAAGAGCGAGAGTATGTTGTAGCCAGATAAGACTTGCGAACGGAAGGCATCGAGCCTGCGGTCATTAGCCACATCATTGGCAATGATGGCCTGGTCGGCAGCAAATAGCTTGCTATAGAGATCGAGAGTAGCAAGATCACGATCAAAAGCCACAACACGGTAGATGTCATCGGTGACATATTCAATGCGGATTGTGTCTTCAGGCTCTTCTTCCGATGGTAATACCAGGAAGCAACAATCGAGAGCAAACCAGCCAGCAAGCTCTTCCAGCATTTCAGAGAGGTTTTCTTTGATGGTAAAAGAGCGTCTAATAGTATTAGAGATCCGGTGCAAGAGCGACTCTTGATGGCGCAAAATATCCGACTCACGTCTCAATTGCTCAAGCAATGTATTGCGTTGCAACTGTGATTGTCTATCTTGAGACATCTGTTCATGAGCTTTTTCGAGCTGCTGTGAATAGTCTTCAAGCAAGCCCAATTGAAAAGCCAGTTCTTTTTCGATTTTGCGGTGACGCATCGATGACTGCACTCGAGCAACCAACTCAGAATCAAAGCAACTATCACTCAAACAATCATCTGCGCCCACGGTTAGGGCTTCCACGCGGGCGGCGGGATTGCTATCAGGAGTGACAATCAAGATAGGAATGTGCTTCCATTCCTGGGATTCTTTGAGCATTTTACAAAAGCCAAAGCCCGATGTGCCGTTGAGATTGCTATCCACTATTATTAAGTCAATGCGGCTCTCAGAGAGGATGGAGAGAGACTTCTCTTCGCTGTCACACTCAAAAAGTTTATAGCGATCGCTCAATATGCGAGAAAACCGCCGCCGTATAACTCGGTTACTGTGCAGCATCATGATTTGTTGCTGTTCTACTTCACCTTCTTTGCGGGTGGGCGCACTGCCAGCCTTTTGTGGCTCTACCACGGCATTAAAAAAGAGCTGAGTGCGGTTAGCTAAATGCTCACCCATGAGACGCAAAGTCGAGAGGTCCTGGTTGTTTATTTCTCTTGAAGAATCAAAACAAACTACTCTTATGAGACCTTTGACCACACCCTGTCTATCTGATGCATCGCTCATCACAGGGATAATGGCATAGGGGAGCTCGTTATCGTCTTGACCTTTGTTTTTGATATAAGCTTTGCCTATCCAGGGGCGCTGCGTTGATTTTACCTTTTGTGCCACCAGGGTATTTGCCACTGCCAGTGGTTGCTTATTTTCGTCGATAAGCTCATGGACCAGTTTGTCCACTTGTTCGTCATGGGTAGCAGCAGTAAAACTGACCACGTTTTCGATGTCGTGACCGGAGACGATATCGATAAAGCCATAATCAAAGCCCAGGACCTGACAAATGTGACGCTCGACGGCGTCCAGGTATTCCTCCTTGGCGGGAGGCATACTGACGTTGTCCGATGATATGTTTTCGGCGGTCACGTTTGTCCTGATGGCTGAAATGGCACCATTATTGAGTCTAACAGACTGATGATTAACTCAACGAGTCTAAGCAAAAAACTTACGCCACCACCACTGAAACATCAGCAGGGTCCAAAGCTCTTTGCGGCGGTCTGCCCTCATACTCATATGTTGGTCAAGCATCGCCTGAATATACTCCCATTTGAATATACCCTGCTTTTCCACAAATGACTGGCACAAAAGCTCGTCCACCACAGGACGGAACTCCTGGCGCAACCATTTAGCCACTGGTATACCAAAGCCCTTCTTGGGGCGTTTCATGATGTATTCAGGCAAATAGGGCGCTACAGACTTTTTAAGTAGATATTTGGTGGTCATACCCCGGACTTTAAGACTGGGTGGCAAACCGAGGGCAAATTCAACCAGGGGATAAGCCAAAAATGGCAGTCTTACCTCGAGGGATGCGGCCATCGAAGCCCTATCTGACTTAACTAACAAGTCATCAGGCAAATAAGTGGTCATATCCAGACGCATGATGTTGTTAACAACGTCCAGGATTGCCGCCTTGCTGGCTCCACTGGCACTCGATGTATTGATGCCATTGAGCGGATGACCGTTCATGTTGACCAGGGGCAAACTATCAAAAAGACCTTCCTCTGTCATACCAGCAGGCAAGACCTGGTGCAGCTTTTGCACAAGAGCTTGCTGCTCTTTGACCGATATCGAGCCCATCCACCTGAGGTGGCGGCGCACCGG
Source organism: Candidatus Obscuribacter sp. (assembly GCA_016718315.1). Lineage (GTDB taxonomy): Bacteria > Cyanobacteriota > Vampirovibrionia > Obscuribacterales > Obscuribacteraceae > Obscuribacter. Next base: position 445,202 of record JADKDV010000001.1, read on the forward strand.
CGGCTCGGCAGCTGAGCGGATAAAGCGTTTAACTTTGTAGTCAAAGCTCAAATTGTTCATATTGACAGGCAGCTTATTGAGAGCTGGCTCCAGGACATTATCCCTGAGCAAATCAGGCAAAATCGACCACATCGGGGCAAATTTGTGGGCCTGGTAAGTAGGATATCCACCAAATAGCTCATCTCCGCCTTCTCCAGCCAGAGCCACGGTGACATGGCGCTTGGTCATTTTGGAGAGAAAGAATGTAGGCACAATGGAGGCGTCAGCGAGGGGCTCATCGAGAGTGTCCCAGAGTTCGTTTAAGGTCTCAAAGCCCATCTCTGGCGAAAAGGTCACTACTTCGTGCTGCGAGCCTATATGTTTGGCGACAGCCAGGGCGTGCTCTGATTCGTCGAATGATTTGTCTGCAAATCCAATCGAAAAGGTCTTGATTGGCTTGGCAGAGTAAGTCTGAGCCAGAGCTGCAATGGCTGAACTGTCGATACCACCTGAAAGGAAGACACCCAGGGGCACTTCGGAAATCAGACGCAACTCAGTGGAGCGGCCAAGCAACTGAATTAGCTTATCGCCGGCTTCTTGTTCCGAAATATCCATGACATCGGTCTTGGGCAGCCAGTAGCGCTCAATGCGCACTTCGCCGTTTTGCACCAGCATAAAGTGAGCGGGCGGCAGCTTGCTTATGCCCTTAAACATACTGTGGGGACTGGGCACGTATTCAAGCGCCAGATAGCGCTGCATTGCTTCGTCGTTAAGCTCACGCTTGCTTTTGGGATGGCTCAAGATAGTCTTAAGCTCAGAGCCAAAAATAAGAGTGCCGTCAAAAACACCAAAATGCAGGGGCTTCTCGCCCATGCGGTCGCGGGCTATAAACAGTCTTTCTTTTTTTGTATCCCAGATGGCAAAGGCAAACATGCCCTCTAGATATTTGAGACAGTCGACGCCAAACTCCTCATAGAGGTGGACGATAGTCTCAGTATCAGACTTAGTCTTGAGGGTATGACCGCGCTCCAGGACGAGCTTTTGCAGCTCCTGGTAGTTGTAAATCTCACCGTTAAAGACGATCCAGATAGTGCCGTCTTCGTTGGGTATGGGCTGTTGACCGCCCGACACATCGATAATCGAGAGTCTGGTCATACCAATTGCACATGGTCCAATCAGCTTCCAGCCTTCTTCATCAGGACCTCTGTGCGTTATGCTTTGACACATTGAGGCGAGATGATTGTCTTTTTCTTCGATTTCTCGTTTATTGAGATTTAGATAGCCAACGATGCCGCACATTTTATTTACCTGTTATCCGCCAGCCTATTTTCCTTGATTTTATCGATTTTGAGTGAAGAATTATAATTCTAAAACCTGCATGCCAGCCTCGTTTTTTGCAGGCAACACAGTCGAGGTAGCGCAAAATCTACTCGGCAAAGTCCTGGTCAGACGCTGGCAAGACGGCACTAGTCGGGCTTTTAGGCTAGTAGAGGTAGAAGCATATACGCAAGAAGATCCGGCTTGCCATGCCTTTAATGGACCGACTAAGCGCAGCCAGGTGATGTTCGAAGACCCTGGCTATAGCTATGTTTATTTCATTTACGGAATGTATCATTGCCTCAATGTTGTCACCGAAGCGCCTGGCCGAGGCTGTGCCGTACTGATCAGAGGGCTCGATGGGATGGGCTTAGTGGACCTGAGTGGTCCTGGCAAGCTCTGTAAAAACCTGGATATCGATCTGACATACAACAGACTGCCACTTTTTAAAAACTCGTCGCCCATTTCATTGCATTACGCGCTAAATACTGCCGGGGATGCTAAAAATGAAGAGTGTGAAATTATTGCCACTCCCCGCATCGGCATCAGTAAAGGCAAAGAACACCATTGGCGCTTCACCTACAAGGCAAAGAAGAGCAGGGACAAGTGACCTCAAAGTCTACGGTGCCTTATCTCTGGATTGCACTAAGTCTTATTTGGATGGCAGTAATTTTTGGCTTTAGCCACCAGGCCAATAGTGGTGCCATGACCGAAGCAGTACTGGGTGATGCCAATGTACTGGTACGCAAAAGTGCTCATGTGACTGAGTATGCTGTTTTATTTTGTCTCTACTGGCAGGTTTTGAAGCGTCTCTCATTCTGGTCCGGCAAGACTGTCCTGAAGCTTTTGTTGACACTGATTATGGTGGCACTATATGCCAAAAGTGATGAATGGCATCAGTCATTTGTGCCTGGTCGCTCCAGCTCAGATCTCGATGTACTGGTCGATACTGCCGGTGGTGTAATTGGGCTAGTTGTCTGCTTGCTATGGCAAGTGATCACAAAGAAGCAATCAATTAAAAACAAATAGCGGTTTTACTTCGCTGCTTCGGCAGTCATATCTTTTTGGGAGCTAACCAGCAAGCCATCGTCGGTTTTGACAACATTGAGCTTGAGATGGAAGGGCATGCTCTCAGAGCCTGTTGTGCCACCAGTAACAACACCACCGGTAGCATCGACTTCGTAGTTGGTAGGATCGAGAGCAACGATGTTGACACTCTCTACTCGTACTTCTTGTTCGGCTGGCAGCTTGCTTATCTGGGCTCTGGTCATAGGAAAGCCAGTCTCTGCCCAATGGGCCTTTTGCAATTCTGGGGTCATCATCGAGAGTGCTTTGATTTGAGATGGTCGATATGACTCTCTTTTAAAATCGAGCATGCTGCCGATAAATTTACGGCTAAAGCCTTCTACATCAGGTGTTACTTCCTGTACTTGAGCTACTTCGGCTACCACCTTTTTGCTCTTTGGTTTGATGGCAAAGTATGCCACCATGCCACCAACCACTGACACTAATGCCAGTGCCAAAACACCTGTTTTGATTGCTTCTTTAGGCAGGGTAAAGCCACCACTGCTACCTGTGCGATGGCGTTTCTTGGCAGCCAGACCGGGATATTCGCGCTCCATAAAGAGATCGAGTTCACCAACCGGTTGATTTTCAGCATTGCGCTCAGGACCAACAGCGATTTTTTCGTTACGAGATTGAGGTAATACGTCTGCCAGTTGATTACTAAAATGGCGTACTTCGTCAGGAGTGAGAGTGACGCTGCTGGTGGGGGGTGTGCCTACCCTGCGCCTTACCGAAAGGGTAAGTTTGTCGCCGGCGCCCTTAAGCACAATCAAAAAGCCCGATTGGGTCTCCAGATTGGCTTCTCTGTCTGTTCGTAAGGTTGATTTTGTCATGGCCTAAATATACAACAAATGTCCCGAAACCCTCTTAACATCTACTAAAGAAGCAAAAAGAGGACGAAATCGTCCTCTTTTTGTTTTTAATTATCCCTATCCGGAGATAGATTTAGAGATACTCTCTCAGTCTTGAGCTACGTCCTGGCTGTCTCAGTTTTCTGAGGGCCTTGAATTCGATTTGACGTACACGTTCTCTTGTGACAGCAAAGAGTTGTCCTACTTCTTCGAGAGTGCGTTGACGACCATCATCCAGACCAAATCTCAGTCTCAGCACATCACGCTCACGAGGTGTTAGCTCGTTTAGCATCTTGGCCAAGTCCTGTCTGAGCAGTTCATGTGTAACAGTTGTCTCTGGTCTATCGGTTTCAGCATCTTCGATAAAGTCGCCAAGGCGGCTATCTTCTTCTTTGCCGATAGGTGTCTCAAGGGAGATGGGCTCTTTGGCAGCTTTGATGATCTCATGCAATTTGACGATTGAAACGTCCATTGCTTTAGCGAGTTCTTGCTCAGTGGGCTTACGGTTAAGTTCTTGAGCGAGCTGACGAGTGACCTTTTTGAGTTTGTTGATGGTCTCTACCATGTGTACAGGGACACGGATGGTGCGAGATTTGTCAGCCAGGGCTCTTGTAATAGCCTGACGAATCCACCAGGTGGCGTAAGTTGAGAACTTATAACCACGTTCATGGTCAAACTTTTCGCTAGCACGAATCAAACCGAGGTTACCTTCTTGAATCAAATCAAGGAAGGAAAGTCCGCGACCGATGTACTTTTTGGCGATGGATACAACCAGTCGCAAGTTGGCTTGAACCAGCTTACGTTTAGCCATCATGTCGCCTTGCAGAATTTTTCTAGCCAGTTCGATTTCTTCGTCTGGTTTAAGCAGTTGAATGCGACCGATTTCTCTTAGATAAAGACGTACAGAGTCTTCGGTTGCTATTTCACGTGTTGAAGGTAGTTCGACCGGTTCATCGTCATCATCGATGGTGCCTTCTTCATCGTCGAGAATTGTGAATTGATCATTTTCATCGATGAGATCGAGTTCTTCCATCTCGTTTCTCTTCGCCATGTTTTCGTCTTCGATGAGAGCTGCGCCGATGCCGCGTTCTGCGTCCGGGGACTTACTTTTTGCCATAAGATGCCTCGAGAAATGTATTGACTATTACGGGTGATTTACCGCTGCCGTCATCAATCCTTATCATCCAGTGTTGCTTACTTGGCGGTCCGCAGAGGACTGTGTCGTGGATGTATTGCTTGAGTTGCGTTAGCTGATTGGAAAATCATCGTATGTGTGATTTATGTATCCAAGAGGAAAATCAACAATTCCATAATATTTGCCTTGATTTTGCATATTAAATGCAGGTCTCTCTCGGAGTTGGCAAACTCGGGGTCGATTGTTGCCATGCCTTGGCAACGCCTCTTGGACCAAGTATAAGTGCGGTATGGCACTTGTGCGCATCTCGTTAAGTAGCGTTACATATTTGGCAAAATCGCCCGCAAATCAGTCAGGCTGTGCTTTTCGCATTTGGATATTGCGTTCATGTAATACTTTTAATTGATCACGCAGGTCAGCAGCTCTCTCAAAATCCAGCTCCCTGGCGGCGTCTTTCATTTCCTTCTCGATACGCTTTATAGCATTCTTAAGCTCACGATCGGATAGCTCAAGGATAGCTTCGGGGACCATTACTTTTTCTTTCTTACCCTTACCCCGTGGGCGTTCCGGAGCTTTTTGCTCCTCTTTACCACGCATCGATTCTAAGAGGGTATTGGTCGTATCCTTGATGATTGTCATGGGGGTGATACCATGCTTGGTATTATGAGCAATCTGTAATGTTCTTCTGCGTTCAGTCTCGCTTCTTGCCTTAGTTATTGAGTCTGTAATTTTGTCGGCATACATTATTACTTTGCCTTCGCTATTACGTGCAGCACGGCCTATCGTCTGAATCAGTGAGCGCTCAGCCCTGAGGAAGCCTTCTTTATCTGCTTCCATAATGGCTACAAGAGATACCTCAGGCAAGTCCAGACCTTCTCTAAGCAGGTTGACGCCCACAAGTACATCAAAGAGACCGAGACGCAGATCTCGCAGTAACTCAACACGCTCAAGAGCCTTAATATCGCTATGCAGCCATTTAACTCTTATGCCAAGCTGGGCGAGATAATCGGTGAGGTCCTCTGCCATACGCTTGGTTAGTGTAGTGACCAGGATGCGCTCGTCCTTAGCAGCGCGCTCTTTGATCTCGCCAATGAGGTCATCAATTTGGCCTGTTATTGGTCTTATCTCTATAACAGGATCTAAAAGACCTGTCGGTCTGATGATTTGCTCTACGATTTTGTTGCTAACAGATAGCTCCCAATCGCCAGGCGTAGCTGAGACAAACAGGACCTTGCCGACTCGGGCAAAAAACTCATCGGGAGTAAGGGGGCGATTGTCTCTGGCACAGGGCAGACGGAAGCCATAATCAATCAAAGTGTCTTTGCGACTGCGGTCACCAAAATACATGCCTCTAAGTTGCGGTACGGTCACGTGTGACTCATCTATAAAGGTTAGAAATCCGTCTTTGCCAAATTTGCGCACAAAATAATCAATCAAAGTCTTGGGCGGCTCACCGGGACTGCGCCCTTCAAGGATGCGCGAATAGTTTTCGATACCATTGCAATAGCCAACTTCTTTGAGCATCTCGATATCAAATCTGGTGCGCTGTTTAAGTCTTTGCGCTTCGACCAGTTTGCCCTGACCGATTAGCTCGCCAATCCGCTCTTCAAGCTCTTCTTCGATGATTTTGATTGATTTTTCAATCTCTTCTTCTTCAGCTACATAGTGTTTTGCTGGATAGATTTTGACTGACTTGCGGACTTCGTCTATTTCGCCAGTTACTGGATTGACATAGGTGATGCGCTCTACTTCATCGCCAAAAAATTCTACTCTGACAATGCGTTCTTCATAACTGGGATAGACTTCCAGGATTTCACCACGCGCTCTAAAGCGTGAACGCTCCACCACTAAATCATTGCGCGAATAATGAATACTGACGAGCTTACGTAAAAGCTCCTGTCTGTCGACTTCTTGCCCCACACTAAGCTCAAGAGCTGCCGACAAATAACGCTCTGGTACACCCAGACCATATATGGTGGAGACCGAGCCCACCACAATCACATCCTGACGCTCCCATAGCGAGCGCGTAGTGGAGTGCCTCAGCCTGTCTATCTCTTCGTTGATACTGGCTTCTTTTTCGATAAAAGTATCAGTCGATGGAATATAGGACTCGGGCTGATAGTAGTCGTAATAAGAAATAAAATACTCAACTGCGTTTTTGGGAAAAAACTCTTTCATCTCATTGCAGAGCTGGGCAGCAAGAGTCTTATTGTGTGCCAGGACGAGCGCTGGCATCTTGGTCTTTTCGATGATTGAAGCCATGGTCATGGTCTTGCCTGAGCCAGTCACTCCTAAAAGAGTCTGGTAGGGCATGCCCTGGTCTATGCCAGCCGACAGTGCATCGATAGCATACGGCTGGTCCCCTGCCGGTTTAAAATTGGCGACGACTTCAAAATCTGGCATTGGTTAAATTGATTAGGTGATTATTTTGGCTACTGAGCCTTGTTCTTCAGCTGGCTTGGCAGTCTCAGCTGGTTTTTCGGAGGTTGCTGGCTTGGCTGGCTCATCACTATTGACTGCGGACTTAACTTCTTCAGTCACATCAGACATTGCTCTTTTAAAATTTTTGAGACCAAGACCGACTGATTTACCCAGCTCAGGCAGCTTTTTAGGTCCAAAAATGAGAAGAGCAACTCCCATTACCATGGCTATATCAACTGGGCTGTTAAACATAATTCTTGTCCTCGAAGGCAGCTTAGCGTCGTCTTATTTTGCTTTATCTGCACTACTTAGATAGTAACACAGCTACTTATTGCTTCTTTCCTTTTCCTTGAGAAGTGCTGACGGGTCAGAAGCACCGTTTGTGTAATTGACCAGAGGCACAGCAAGTATTTCTTTGAGCTTCTTAGCCTTGAGCCTATCAGCCATTTCTGAGATCATCGCCTGCATATAGACATAATCAGGCACGATACCTTCCGGTTCCAGGTGGCGCAAAAGTCCACCGGCTTCGGTACCGGCATCAATAGAGGTGTTGGGGCGATTGTTTACAAAGTTGGCCAAATTCATCTGACTGATTGCTGCCATGTAGCAAGCATCTGGATTGAGCTTGAGCCATTTGACCTTGGCGGTCAAAAACTTGTTATACAAAAAAGCAATATGCGGATGGTCTGGCTGTTGCTGGCTGTGGTCCACGGCTGAGCCAAACATGCCGACTGCCAGATTGGGATATTCTCTGGCTATATCACTCACATAAAGTGAGCCATCACGGTCCTGATAAAAGTCTTCAGACTCAGTCAGTGTAGCGACATTGCTAGGCCATTCTTTGGGAAATATATGCAATCTTTCGCAGGCAGCAGTCACTTGCGGTGGGAAATATTGCTTGGTTAGGGTGGGGTCTATTGTAGAGTTGAAGGCGTATTCGGAAGACTCTTCCCAGACTTTGTTGTTGTTTTCGTCAAAGAAAAGCACACCCTTAAGCCCTGGCATACCGCGCTTTTTGCCAGTGATGCGGTTAGGATTGCGAAAAGCATTGGCACTCCAGGTGAGTTTACGATAATCAATAAGCAAATTGCCAGTGGCAGCTGAGCCTTCGCGGTAGTGCTTATTGAGGAGCAAATCTTGCTGCCAGCCCAGGTTAGCAGGGCTAAATAGAGAGCCGACAGGACTCTCGTAAAAAGCCAGCCATGAGACAAAATCTAGTTCGCTTTTGTATTTGGCTAAAGCGACAAGAGCCTGGTTGCCACCGTTGTCCCAACCAACCAGTCCGACATTGTTGGGGCTGACTTTGTATTGACCAGCCAACAGGTCTTTGATAAAACGCCCCTTATAATCGGGCTTTTTGCCTGCCGCAAAGAGAATAACATCACGCAAAGCCTCGACCGAAGCGCTACCGCGATTGTCAAAACTGCCACGGCTGCCAAACTCAGGGCTACCGCCCCCGGGAAAAGCAAAACGCACTTCGATAAAGCCAACCTGGGCGGCATGCATATTAAAAGTGAGACCATCTGCTCCTGTCCCACCAGGGACCACGACAGCCACTGGAGCACCATCCTGGTAACGAGGCTTGTTACCAAAGAGCAAGTTGACAGCCAGACCATTGCCATCAGCAGTCTCAGAAGGTACATAGGTGCTGACCGAACGTTCTTTAGCCAGTGGCGGCGTGCGCATCGACTCTGGTGGCAGGTCTTTAATTGAGGCAGCCTGGACAACTGGCGCTTGTAAGACCAACAAACTTGCTAACAGAACGCGCCACAAAACAGACATATCCACTCTTACCTACAATCTCTGAGCTTTCAAAGCCGCCATTATTTTCGCACAGTGTTTGCTGTGCAAAAGGAGAAGAAGCTTAGATAAGCCTGGATGTTCCAGGTTTACTTAACCGGCTCAGTTAATGAGGGGCTGCAGTTTAGTGAAATCACCAAGTGTTTTGAGATACATATCAATGTTTTTAAGAATGGCATGGCGATTGTTTCTTTTATCTTGATCCTCGTCATTGACAAGGATTTTTTCAAAGAAGTTCTCAACCGGACCAGTGAGAGTGCCGAGCAAGCCCAGCATCTCTTCATATTCCATCTGTGTAACAGGAGTCCTGAAGTTAGTCTGTGACTTATTCCAGGGCGTTTCAACTCCTGACTTAAAAGCTTGCCAGAGTTCTTTTTCGGGCACTTCACTGAGTTTGTCTTCGTGCACAATGGCTGGTGAATCAGCCTTGAGAATATTGCCAACACGCACGCCCATGCGCACAATACTGGTGCCACCTTTATCGTTAACAAGCCAGTTAAGAGCAGTAAGCCTGGTGGCAAGCCCTGACACATTGGTGAGGGGATCGCCGGCACCGAGCACACAATCAACAATCTCACGAGAGTATTGTTTGTCGAGCAGTTTTGTCTTGAGACGCAATTGCAAAAATTCGTTGACATCACTGAGTACTGCTTTGTGATCAAACTTGGCTTGACCCAGAGCGCCCTCAAATTGTCCCAAAAGATTTTGCACCAGGCTGGAGATGTCGACACCACCAGTGACACCGTCCACCAGGATATCGATAACACCCTGAGCTGCGCGTCTTAAACCAAAGGGATCGCTTGATCCAGTGGGCTTTTTGCCCAGAGCAAAGAGTCCAACCACATGATCTATCTTATCGATAACAGCAGTTAACTGACCAATTTTATCGGCAGGGATACTGTCGCCGCCGCCACGCGGCGAATAATGTGAGGCAATGGCCGCCACTACTTGTGGTGATTCATTTTGCTTGGCACCGTACCAGCTACCAACATAACCTTGTAGTTCAGGCAGTTCACGCACAAGACCAGTAACCAGGTCTAGCTTGGCAAGCTCGCAAGCACGCTCAAGATCTCTAGCTTCGTCTTTCTCCAATTTAAGCTCGCTGGATAAAAACTGGGCGGCTTTGACCAGTCTTTCGGTTTTGTCAAGATAACTACCAAGACCTTCCTGATAGTTGAGTTTAGCGAGATTGGGCTTGCGCTCAGTCAGTGTTTGTTTGCCATCATCAAAATAAAAGAACTTGCCATCAGCCAGACGTGCTCTCAATACTCTTTCATTGCCCTGTTTTATTTTAGGTGCGGAATCAGAGATATCGTTATTAGAAATAGTGATGAAATGTGGCAATAGCTTGCTATCTTGCCCTTCTTTGACACTCTCCAGTTGTGAAACAGGGAAATACCGCTGATGGTGCACCATGATTGTTTCAATCAACATTGAAGGCAAACTTAGATATTCATTTTCAAAGTCACCTACAACCGCTTTTGGCCATTCAGTTAGAAAGACAACCTCTTCCAGCAAACCAGAATCATTGAGCCTGAGCGGATAGCCCTTAAGAGATTTAGCAGCACTCTGGACTTCATTTTTGATTTTTTCTTGGCGCTTTTGAGCGTCCACCATGACAAAGGACTTTTCCAGATCGCTCTCGTAGGAGTTTGCGTCTTTGATTGTTACTTCACCGGGAGCAAGGATGCGATGACCACGACTGACACGTCCAGCAGTGACGCCAGCCACGCTAAAAGGCACTACTTTATCGTCCAAAAGTGAAACAAACCATCTCAAAGGACGGCTAAACTTCACTTCACAAGCACCCCAGCGCATCAATCTCTCGCCCGAAATCTGAGCAATCACTTTCTCGATTATTTCTGGCAAGACAGCTTCTGTCGGTTTGCCAGTTGTAACAACATCGGCATAGAGGTAGGTGACACCTTGCAAGTCTTCTTTTGTCAGCTTATCTACAGTCAGACCATTGCGTTGAGCAAATCCTTTGGCGGCATCGAGAGGATTACCATCCTTGTCAAAACTGTTTTTGACCGGTGGTCCTTTTACTTTTTTGCTTGTGGTCTCTTGCATTGCCGCAATGTTTTTGACAATAGCAGTCAAGCGGCGAGGGGTAGCCAAGGTCTTGATTTCGTCATATTTGATGTGATTTTGCATCAATTGAGTGGCCAGATATTCACTGAGACGACCGACGGCCTCAGGCACAAAGCCAGCTGGCAGTTCTTCCACACCAATTTCGACGAGATAGTTGGACATTTACTTAATACCTAAATAGCTTCTACCGTTTGGACAAACGTCAATGATAGAGCTTATTATTTAACTCGCTCCAATGGGAAGGTAATGTTTGCCAATATGTCAGGAAATTCTAAGTTTAAGTTCGGTGCTGCTCTCTTATCCACTTTACTAGTTACAGCCTTGACAGGCTGTGCACCGAAAAAAGTTGAGAGTTCATTTCAGGCGCTCCCGGAGCTAGGTCCCAAGTGGGGCTTTATTGACCATTCAGGCAAGTTTATAATCAAGCCTCAATTCAGACGCGTCCTCGCTTTTTCGGAAGGTCTAGCTGGTGCTGATCTTTCGGCACGCTGGGGATATATAGATACCACCGGCAAATTTGTCATCGAAAGAGCATATGAAGAAGTTGGCTCCTTTCATAAAGGTTACGCATCAGTAAAAGTTTTTGGCGGCAAATGGGGCATCATCGATAAAACCGGTAACCTCGTCGTCCTGGCAAAATTTGAGCAACTCGGTGATTGCGGACTAGCCAGTACTCCTCTGGAGCCAAACGACCTGATCTATTGCGCCTACCGTGAAAATGCCAAATGGGGCTTCATTGACCTGGCCGGCGAACCTAAAATTGAGGCCAAATACGAAAACATTCAGCCTTTCTCTGAAGGCTTTGCTGGAGTTAGCCAACTGGGCAAGTGGGGCTTTATCGACAAAGCCGGCAAACAGATTACAGATCTCAAGTTTGACCAGGTCAGTCCTTTTAGAGATCGTGTTGCCGAAGCTCAATTCGGTGCAGACTTTGTCATCATCGGTGATATTGGCACTATTTCAATGAGCGACCCGCTGCAATCTCGCTCGACCTTCCATGATGGACTGGGACTCAGTCGCAAAAAGGGCAAATATGGCTTTATGAATAAAGCCGGAAAGACAGTAATCAAGAGACGCTTCACTTATGCCGAGGACTTTTCGGAAGGACTGGCTGTGGTAGGTGTGGCTAACGCCAGACGTGGCTTTATAAACGTTACGGGCGAACTAGTCATACCTCCAGTTTTTGACGAAGCAATTAGTTTTTCAGACAAACTTGCTGCAGTAAAAATCGACCCTCGCCTTGTGGGTGATGATGGCTCCATTTCGGCTTCAGCCATCGAAGACGCTAAAAAGTCTGACCCTCACGCCACTATGGTCAAGCCCACCGAGCCTGCCACCACGACAGAAGCAGGTACAGCCACTGGCTCAGATACGGCCGCTGGCACCGGTGATGCACCAGCCAGTGACGACAAAAAGTCAGGCAAAGAAGACGCCGGCAAAGACGAAACCAAAACCGATGCTAAGGCAGAGACTAAAAGCGAAACCAAAACCGAGACTAAGGGCGACGCTAAAGCAGATAGCAAAACTGATGCCAAAGCTGAGCCTGCTAAAGGTGAACCTGTGAAAAACTCCGACAGCAAAGTTGAAGTTAAAACCGAGACTAAACCCGCAGCCAAAGTGGAAGTAAAGACTGACAGTAAAGCGGCAGCCAAAACCGAGACCAAAAGCGAAGCTAAAACAGAAACCAAAGTCCCAGAAAAAGCAGGCGATGCTGCCAAATTAGCGCCAGCTAAACCAGCAAAATAAATCTCAAAAAAAGTTTGAAATTTGCGGTTTAAGCGAGGCTTGTCAGGGTATTGAAAAAATAGCTGGTGGGACTGGCTGCTGCCTCTATTCGACTATTGTCTTGAGGGCGCCTCCCACCGGCCATTTTCTTAAGTGATGCGCCCACGGCCGTCGTACAAGAGTCTTTGCACAGGTTTATCGCCGGCCAGATGTTGCTCGACTATCTCACTTGCGTCTTCTGGCTTGACGTGGGCATACCATGTGCCTTCTGGATAAACGACAACAAGTGGTCCGTTGCCACACTGGTCAAAACAGCCAGCCTTATTGATTCTGACCTTACCTTTTAAACCATGCTCAATTACTGCTTTACGCAGCTGAGAGCAGACTTCTTCGCCACCCTCTTGGGAGCAGGTCTTACCTGAGGTACAAACAAAAACGTGCTTTTCAAAGATTTCCATTGGATAAAACTTATGTGCGGGACGTAACACCTACTTTATAACAGCTAATCTGACCTTGACGAAAGCTTGACGTAAAGACGACAATGCCCCCTGCATATGCGTAAAGTATGTGTGACAACTAAGACCGCAGATAGCTAGGCACTCTTCGGAGTTTAATGTAAGCCTGCTTTAGGTCACAAAATCAACTCAGATTTTTTTGTGATCCCGGCGGATTGGTGTAAATCATGGTCGGGACTTTTTTTTGGCCATTTTATAAACCACTCCAAAGGCGCTCTTAGCTCCCGTCAACCCTGAGAACAAGGAGGCCAACATGCCAACCAAAGAACACAAGAAAGGGGTCGTCTCTGATCTTGAAGGATTCTTTGCTAACGGCAAGGTGGCTATTGTTGCTGATCTCAGCGGTTACACGGTAGCTGAACTAACTCATTTCCGCCGCTCACTAGACAAGGCTAACGCCAAAGTCAAAGTGACAAAAAACACTCTGGTAAAAATTGCCAGCAAAGGCACTGAGTTTGAAGCTATCGAGCAAATCGCTAAGGGACCCACAACCGTTGTGGTTGGATACGATGATCCAGCTGCCCCAGCTAAGACCTGTGTTGAGGTAATGAAAGCCCTCAAGAAAGGTAAAGTCAAAGGCGGCGTTATGGAAGGCAGATGCCTTTCACAAGATGAAGTCAAAGGTCTCGCAGACCTGCCTTCTAAGGAACAACTCTTGTCCTCCATCATGGGTGGTCTCGATTCTGGTGCCAGAAATATCGCTGGTATCTTCGAGAGCTTGATCAGAGACATTGCCATCCTGACCGAAGAAGTCGCAAAGAAAAACAATCACGCTGAGTAAAAGCACTGTATTTACAGTGTACAAAGGAGAAAATTCAAATGGCTACTAAAGTTTCCGTAGATGATTTGTTGGAATCAATCGGCAACCTCACTCTTCTTGAAGCCGCTGACCTCAAGAAGAAAATGGAAGAAAAATTTGGCGTAACAGCCGCTGCTCCTATGGCCATGATGGCTGCAGGTCCTGGCGCTGGTGCTGCTGCTGTTGAAGAGAAGACTGAATTTGACGTCATCCTCACCGCTGTAGGCGACAAGAAAATTGAAGTCCTCAAAGTCGTCCGCGAAGTAACCGGTCTTGGTCTCAAAGAAGCCAAAGACCTCGTCGACGCTGCTCCTAAGCCACTCAAAGAAAAAGTGAAGAAGGAAGAAGCAGAAGAGATGAAGAAGAAAATCGAAGCTGCCGGCGCCAAAGTAGAAATCAAGTAGGATGTATGATCTATCCTTAGTGAGAGTTTTCCATTCCCTCTGAGGATGATTACAAACTATGCGCTGTCCATTTTGTGGCACATCCCATCCGTCATCGTATGAGCAATGCGTCTCATGTGGACAGGCGTTCTACCAGGAACAAGAAATTGAACCTGCCGACCAAAATATCGAAACGGCTCCCCAGAGTGCTAATCAAGCGCTCGATGAGGGAGCCGTTTTGGTATCCCAAAAGGCAAAAGAAAGACACGATATCAATCGCAACGGCGCTAGCTGGGAGTTTGATCAAGCTCCTCCAGTAAGTAAACGACGCTCAGCTAACATGAAGCATATGCTCAAAAGCGGCGCGCCTCAGGCAGCTGGAGCAATTACTGCCATCGCCATTCTTTTGATTTCTGCTGGAGCCACATTTTATTTTTTGACCAAAGCACCTGAATCCGACAGGTTACTGGTCAAAGGCTTAAAGGAATTAGAAAACGGTCAGTTTGCATTTGCTGTAGAAACTCTCAATAAAGCCACCGAAACAAGCAAAGACAATCCCAGAGTACAACTTGCTCTAGCGAGAGCTTATATTGGTATTGATCAAGTTGATAAAGCCTGGGAATGTATTGCCCGAGCTAAAGAGCAAGGTCAGGGTGTTGTAGAAGACCCACAACTTGCCTCGCAACTAGCTAACTACTACAGACTGCACGCCCACTATGACAAAGCTATAGAGCTGTTGCGTCCACTGGCCCAAAAGAATGTCCCTGGCAAGCGCGCTGAACTGGCTGACCTGGCGGCTCTCTGGGGTGACGATGAGTTGCGCAATGGACACCTGGAGCAAGCGCTCAGACTCTGGGAAGAGGTAAAAGAGCTAAAAGAAGGCTCTCGCTACAGCGAATCAGATGCCAGACTCTCCACTATCTATCAAAAGTTAGCCGAAAAATCATCAGCCGGTAAAAACGACAAAGATGCTCTCAACTATCTCTCTAAGCTCAATGCCATCGCTGACAATCCACGCAACTACGAGATGTCTGCCGAAATTTATGAGCGCACCGGTCAACTAGAACTAGCTATCGATCAGCTGCGCAAAGCCAGCAAGCTATCGAGCCGCGATGATGCCATCAGACGTAAACTGGCGATACTGCTCACCAAGCGTGGCAAAGAGCTGATGGACAACGGCGACTATGACACTGGCTATGGCTATATGCAACAGGCCAAATCAGTCGACCCCAATAACACTGTGCCAACAGTAACAATGAAGTCAGTCAAAATAGACTTCGAGGGTGGCATGCCTCGTATATCTGGACAGGTCTTTAACCCCACCGATCAATCAATCAGCGCCCTCAGCATGAAAGTAGAAATGGTGGGCGATAGCGGCAATGTACTGTGGTCCAAAGAGACCCGAGTAGTGGACGAATATGTACCTGCCATGGGTGCCAAAGAAGGCAAAAACGTTGACATTACTGGCGGTGCCTCAGTTAAAGCTGACGGTAAAACTGAGTTTAAGGTCTACTTTGATGGCAAGCTCTATAACAGCTA
Source organism: Candidatus Obscuribacter sp. (assembly GCA_016718315.1). Lineage (GTDB taxonomy): Bacteria > Cyanobacteriota > Vampirovibrionia > Obscuribacterales > Obscuribacteraceae > Obscuribacter. Next base: position 460,822 of record JADKDV010000001.1, read on the forward strand.
TCCCATTGGCAAAAAAGAACGGGCAAAAGTAGAAAGCTCACCGGAAGTAGCAAAAGAAGCGCCAAAGGCAGAAACACAAACGGCACCACCAGTAGCACCGCCGCCCTCAGCTCCTGCACCGGCCACGACCACCGAGCCTGCCACCGAAACTCCCACTAAAAACTCAGTGGAAGAAAAGACAATGAAAGATCTCGAATAGGGATCTCTAATAATGACTTTTGCAGACAAAGCTCAGAGTGTTAGGGCCCTAGCCGTTATGGACTCTGTCGCCGCCTTCACTTTTAGCGTGCTCAACAAATTCCATAACTTTGCGCATCAATTCATGCTCATCTCTGGCATGAGTAGGAAACGAGACAACGCCAAGGCTACCAGTCACTTTGAGATGGCGCAGGTCACTACTGACGCTTTCGGTGCGCAGTTTTTCTTTGACACGCTCAGCTACAACCATCGCTCTTGATGAATAAGTCTCAGGGAAAATAACACCAAGGCAAATGCCCTCGCCGCGACCAGGCACGTCCACATCGCGGATACAAGTCTGCAAAAGTTTGCTTACAGATTTGACGACTTCGTCCTCAACCATAGCGCCGTACTGTCTTTTGTAATGGTCCATGTTGTCTACCTGGAGCATCATCAATGACAGTGGTCGCTTATAACGCTTGGCACGGCGCAATTCGTAATCCAGTTTTTTAAAAAAGCTCTTGGCGTTGAGTATGCCGGTCAAAGGACAATACATCGACGCCTTTTCAAAATCAGCCATTTCTTCTTCGGTCAGAGGCTTACGCTCGCGCTCGGCAGTAACACGGTTTTTGGAGGCGGCAAATTTTTTCATATCGCTGCGAGTTTCGCCCATTTTTTTGGCAAAACTGTCTTGCTTATTAAAGGCCCAGCCCTCATCCACATCGTAGGATTTGGGATCAAGATGGGCTTCTTTATCTTTTGGCTTTTTATCTGACTTATCAGGCATTTTTGTTGATTTCTGTCGCTACAAAAGGATCCTACCCGCAAAAGAGCCATTTTAACTGAGCCAACCTATTTGATCTTCCTCAAATCACCGGCAATAGACATGGTCGAGCCCTTAAGGTCAAAATGGCGCTTGATGGCGTTGTTTACATCAGCCAGAGTGACTTTATTGACTCTCTTAGGAAAATTATCCAAATTGGTCATGGGCAAACCGAGCTGCTCATATTCAGTTATTTTTTTTGCCAATGCCCTCGGGCTGCGTAGCCCCACCTGGAAGGTCCCGGCCAGGTGCGAACGCTCTTTAGCCAGCTCCTCAGGCGTTATGCCTTTAGCGGTAAAATCAGAGACGATGCTATTTACCAATTTGATAGATTTGTTGACGTTTTGAGGGTTTGTGGAGAGAACCACGGCCCACGGGCTGAGTGTGTACTCAGGGTCGACCACCCGGCTGTAGATGCCATAAGTGAGGCCATAACGATCACGTACCGGAGCCAACCTGCAAGCAAAACTGTCGTAACCAAGCACCGAGTTGCCGATTAATGACGCCATGTAATCTTTGGCGGTCATGCTCAAATCTACTGGCTTAGCCATGACGATGTCGACATTGGCTTTGTCCGCCAGATTGCTATCGAGCCTGGCTGGTACATTTTTTTTGAGAATTGATTTGTCCAGGACGATAGTATTTTTGCTGGCTTTTGGCCAGGCATCAAAATTAGTCTTGACCAGACTCTCCACTGCCTCAGGGCTAAAGTCACCGACAAGGGTGATTACTGTGTTGGCTGGATTGTAAAAGCGCTTGTGGTGGTCCTTGACACTATCCAGAGTGAGGTTCTGCACTTCTTTTATCTGATCATCAAAGCTCAGTGCATGATAGACACAGTTATCTGTATAGAGACTGCCAAGCAATTTATTCCAGCTTAGCTGCCCAGTTTGAGTTGATTCTTCTTTTATTTGGGCAATTGATAGTTGCTTCACTTCTTCAAAGTCAGCATCGCTCAAAAGCGGCTCAGTCAGACAAGATTTGATAATACCGATAAGCTCGGGCAAATCTTCTTTTACCACTTCGGTATCAAATTCGTGGAAGAAATTACCACCGTCCATCTCAAGAGATGTGCCCATAAATTCCAGCTTGCTGGCTAGAGTTTGTTTGTTTAGGGTCTTAGTGCCATAGCTAATTAACTTGGCAAGGATATCGGCCACCATGCGGCTTTGAGCTGGAGCAAAATATTCACCTGCCCTGATTTTTGCCGAGACAGCGACTGTACCATTGCCTTCAGTGGCAGGCAAAAGCAAGACAGTCAGTCCGTTATTGAGGGTGATACGACGTATTTGCGGGGCTAGCGCTCTTGTGGCAGAGGCAGTTGTTGTTGGCTTATCTTCAGCCATTTTGACAGTAGCAGGCAGCTCTTCCTGGGCTACCGGAGGCAATTTTACCTGCGCTACTTTGTAGTCTTCGTACTCACCTAAAGTATGCTCAGAAGGCAAGTAATAGCCCACAGTGCGATTATTCTCGGTGAATATTTTGGCGGACTCAGCCTGGCAACCTTTAGCATCAACTTTTTCAATTTCGCGAGGATAATTAGCCCACCACTTCCAGGAGCCTACAGCAATCCCTTCTGTCAGAGACTGTGCCATACCCATGGGATCTGACAGTGATAGTTTGAAATGCTTGATGATATTCACTTTGGAGCGAGCGATTTCGCTTTCAGTAAGCTTTTCGGCAATCACTCTGTTTATTTCAGCCAGTATCACGGCTTCTACTTCTTTGGGATTTTTACCAGGCTGCACAGTGGCCTGCACCATAAAGAGACCCGGATCAAGCAAAGTATAGTTACTAGCAGAGCACTCAGAGCAAAGACCGGACTCAATCAGACTCTTATAAAGTCTTGTGGATTTACGGCTACTATCACCAAGGGCAGTGCCCACTACATCCATTGGGTAAGTAGCATTATCAATCCCCTTAGGGGTGTGATATGCCACCATCACCCGCGGTAGCTCCTTGCCACGACTGACAACAAAGCGTCTTTCGCCTTCCTGTTTGGGTTCTAGGGTATAAACGGCGGGCAAGCTGGCTGGGGCTTTTGGTATTTTGTCAAAATACTGTTTAATCAGGGCAATGGTGGCACTGCGATCAAAGTCGCCGATGACAACAAGTGTGGCATTTTGAGGCCAGTAAAAATCATTGTAAAACTGTTTGAGCCGAGCCAGTGGTACACCCTCGACGTCACTGCGCCAACCTATGACTGGATGGTGGTAAGGATGCTCACGAAAGGCCGTAGCAAAAGTCATATTTGAGAGCAGCTCAGATGGCTCGTCTTCGCCACGCTCTAACTCATTGCGTACCACAGTCATCTCGGCGTCGCGGTCACTTTTGCGCAAGAGTAAGTGGCGCATGCGATCGCTCTCTAGCTCTAGAGCCAGGGCGATACTATCTTTGGGTACGATTTCATAGTAATTGGTGCGGTCATATGATGTGGTGGCGTTATTGATACCACCAACTTTTTTTAGGACATCATCAAGTCCAGTGCCAAGCAACGGATCATGGAGCTTGGTGCCCTTAAACATCAGATGCTCAAGGAAGTGTGTTGAGCCTGTATAGCCAACTGCCTCGTTACGAGAGCCGACATGATAGATCATATTGACGGCAACCACTGGTGCCATACTGCGCTTGACCAGGAGCACAGTGAGACCGTTTGCCAGTTTTAATTCTTCGATGCCATTGAGCCCAGCCTTTGGCACAGGCTTAATCAATGGTTTACTTTTAGTGGCGGCAGGCAAAGCCGGCACACAGGGCATGAGCCCAAAAGAGGCAAGGGACAATAAAAGCCCTACGGAACTGACGCGACGCAATTTAGCTTTCATTGACCCTTACCTTTTTTAGTTGCAATTATTTGCTTTCTTCTGGAGCCACTGTGGTGGTCTCTGTTTTAGTTGTTTCGGTGGTTTTGACTTTGGCATCAGCTTTTTTGCCTTTACCAGCCAACTTTTCTACGCCATGTTTGGCGCCACTACCCATCTTTTCAAGACCCTTGCCGGTGCCTTTGATAACTTTTTCGGTACCGTGCACAAGACCTTCTGCACCCTTCTTAACGCCACTGCCAATTGCTTCGACGCCTTTGACGGTGCCTTTACCGATAGCCTTGGCGTCTTTTTCCATTTTGGCGCCTATGCCAGGCTTCTTGGTGGTTGTGGTGGTAGTTGTTGTGGTTGTCTCGGCATCTTCTGCACGTACAGCAGTAAAGCTAAATAGTGCAGCAAGACACAAAACTGATAGTGCTGGTTTGAACATTTTAAAAGGACCTCATTACAAGTTTGGGCACCAGACATTTTGGCAAATCAAGACCCTAATAGCCAGCAAATTAGAGCAACAGTAAAGTAAGCTTATTTTTCAGTTGCTAGTGATTGGGAATTCAGTCGTGCCAAATAATCTTCTTGTAAACCGCAAAGCCGTTCTCATTGCCGCCTGCTTGAGCCTTCTGGGCATCCCGGCATATTCATTTGACCTAAAAAAACCAGTCAGCGAAGAGGCTTTTCAAGAGAGCGTAAAATCTCTCAGCAACTACATCAAAATTGATACCACCAATCCCCCCGGCAACGAGACCAAAGGTGCTGTCTACCTCAAAGAGATTTTAGACAAAAATGGCATCCCTGCTCAGGTATATGAAACCGCACCAGGCAGGTCCTGTGTTTACGCCAGGCTAAAAGGTACTGGCAAAAAAAGGCTCTTGTACTTTTGAGCCATATCGACGTAGTACCGGCTCAAGCTAGCGACTGGAAGTATCCACCCTTTGATGGCGTTATTAAAGATGGTGAACTCTGGGGTCGCGGCGCCATCGACATGAAAGGCATGGGCATTATGGAGCTAACTGCTCTACTTGCTCTCAAAACTTCTGGAGTCAAACTAGACCGCGACATAATATTTCTCGCCACACCCGATGAAGAGATTGGTGGTACCCACGGTGCCCAGTGGTTTACCAAAAACAAAAAAGAACTTTTGCAGGACGCTGAATTTCTCATCAACGAAGGCTTTATCATCGACGCCTATAACGGCGGCAAGCCCAAATACTGGGGTGTAGATGTGGCCGAAAAACCCCTACTATGGCTTGGTTTGACCACAAAGGGTCTGGCTGGTCATGCCAGTATGCCATCTCCTGACTCAGCCAATAACCGTATGATTGCAGCCTTGCAACGCCTGGCTGATAATCCACCACCGATGACCCTACTGCCGGAAGTCAAAGAGTTTTTTACAAAAATAGCCCATACCGAGCCTAAAGAAATAGGCGCTCTTTATAGCGATATATTGGCGAGCACCCAGGACGAAGCCAAACGCAAAATACTAAAAGAAGACAAACTAAAATCATCAATGCTGGCTAATACAGTCTCTCTCACTGTGCTCAAAGCTGGTTATAAAACCAATGTTATACCAGCTGAGTGCTATGCCGAGCTTGATTGCCGCCTTTTGCCGGGAGAGACTCCAGAGCACTTTATCCCCGAAATAAAAAAAGCACTCAAAGACGATAGTGTCGAAGTAAAAATACTGGACTGGGAAAAAGGAGACCCTTCCCCCTTTGCCAGTGATTTTGTCAAAGCCGTCGAGAAAGCTAATAAATTTGAAGGCTATGGCGCTGATGTGCCGGTAGTACCAGTAGTGGTGCCCTGGTTTACCGACTCTCACTGGTTTAGAGAGCTTGGTATAAAAGCCTATGGTTTTACACCGGTCGAAATCGATGCCGCCCATCTAGCCACTATGCACGGCAAAGACGAACGCATCCCGCTTGATGCCTATCGCCGTGGCATTGAGCGTCTGTCTCGCATAATTTACTATCTATCGAGTGATAGTAAATAAGTTGATGGACGACAATCCAAGCTTGCCAGCAAATACTCCTCTAAAGTAATTGCTATCAGCCCCTGATGGACTTAGCGCGGCTGGTGAGTCTTTTAGCTTCTTCACCACGGTTAGCTTTGCTCAGGGCATAAGCATAGCTATCGAGCAAATTGGCTAGCGATGCGTGCTGTGGTCCATTGATTGCTTCTTGCAACTTAAGAGCCCGGCTGTAGTAAGGCACAGCCTCACTGTAGCGCCCTTCTTTAACAAGTAATCCAGCAAAGCCAGCTAAAAAATCGGCGCTGGGGTTAAATTTACCCTTGCCCTTTTTTTCATCCGCATTTGGATTTAGCGCTTTGAGATAGAGACTGCGAGCTTCTGCCAATTTGCCTTCGGCGGTCAGTACTTGAGCTAAACCTTCCAGCCTGAGTTGGGTTTCGCGGCGCTCCATGCCTAAAGTACCGTAGCTAATTTCAAAGGACCTTCTCAGTAATGGTTCTGCCATACCAGCTCGGCCTTGTGCTAGATAAACCCGACCTAGATTTTCTAGACTACTCGATAGTGCTGCATGATCTGGTCTCAGTGAGCGTTGACGCAAAGACAGTCCTGATTTAAATAGTTTTTCGGCCAGTCTCAGTCCCCTATCGCCATCACCCTTGATGGCAACACCGATACTATCGAGCATTACGGCTGTTTCCAGAGCCTGCGACTTGACCTCAGGTAGAGTTTCGTTTTCTGCCTGTTTGACATGGATTTCGGCTGATTCGAGTTTGCGGTGTCCAGCATAATAGTTAGAGAGCTTTTTAAAAGCGCCGGATATCTCAATAAACTGCCTGGCTTCTTTTTCGCCATATTCAACGAGTTTATCGACATAGACCTGGGCTTTTTCTTTTTTGCCAACAGATAGATAAAACTGTGCCAGTTGACTCATGGCCAGTACCACTTCGCGATCCTGGGCACCGAGAGCTACTTCTTTAATCTTCAGTGCTTTCTCAAAGTAAGGCTCAGCTTTAGCGCTTTGATTGCGACTGGCATAGAGTGTGCCTAGATTGCTATAGCTCTCGGCAAATCTGATATCGCTTTCGCTAGCGCCCTTAAGTTGGTCAAGGGCAGCTTTATATTTACGCTCAGCTTCGCCAAACTGACCGGCCTTAAATTCTTGCTGTCCAGCTTTGTTTAGCTCAAGCCACTGTGCACCATCCAGGGCATAGCCAGGTGGGCAAAGTGCAATTGCCAGAAGTAAGGATATATAGAGATTTTGCTTAGGCATCGGCTTTTCCAGACCCTTACTATTGTAGCCCAAAGCTCTTCTAAGGTATCTTAGACAGATACATGTTGTGCGAGGTCAAACAGTGGTTAAAGCCGCGGATAAGAAGTCCCTGGGACCAGTAAAGGTCCAAGAAGTAAAGGGGGTCAGTGAATATAAACTGGCTAATGGACTTAAGGTATTAATCGCTGAAAACCACAGTGCACCGGTCGCCACCTTGCTAATTGTCTATAAGGTAGGCAGTCGCAACGAAGGTGTGGGCTATACCGGGGCAACACACTTCCTTGAGCACATGCTCTTTAAGGGTACTGACAAACACAACACCGAGAGCGGCAACGGTATTGACGACCTGCTTACCCAAATTGGTGCTTACTGGAATGCCACTACATGGTTTGACCGTACTAGTTATTACGAAGTAGTGCCCAACGACTTTTTTGAACTGTGTGTGGAACTAGAAGCCGATCGCATGCGCAATCTGCGTCTGAGACAGGAAGACCACGACAGCGAAATGAGCGTGGTAAGGAATGAACTGGAGCGTGGCGAAAATCATCCGGAAGAAGCTCTCGAAAAGGAGCTTTACGCAATTGCTTTTAGAGAACATCCCTATCACCATCCGACAATTGGCTGGCGCTCAGACGTCGAAGGCGTAGCCATGGACCGCCTGAGACAGTTTTACAATACCTTTTACTGGCCAAACAATGCCACTGTAATTGCTCTTGGCGATTTAAAGACCGACAGTGCCATCGATATTATCAATGAGCATTTTGGCTCAATCCCCTCCAGTCCCGAAGCCATCCCCGATGTCTACACAGTGGAGCCACCTCAAGAAGGTGAGCGCCGCTTTGAAATCAATCGCATCGGTGATTTACCCAGAGTCTGGGTGGGCTACCACGTGCCTCAGGCCGATCATCCGGATAGTTATGCCATTGCTGCTGCCAGACAACTACTGGGCAGCACTTATGAGCGCAGCAGCCGTCTCTACAAACGTTTGATTGACACGTCGATGGCGGCAGAAGTTTTTGCTCGCCACGATGATTTGCGCGACCCAGGTCTTGTAATTGTGGGAGCCGTGCTCAATCCTGGTATCGACATAAGCTCAGTCGAACTAGCCCTACTGGATGAAGTCGAAAAATTAGCTGTGGAAGCAGCCACCGACGAAGAACTGCGCCGCATCAAGAGCAGCAACCTCAAAGGCACCATCCTTGCCAAAGCCGATCCATCGAGCCTGGCATTTATGCTGGGAGAAGCCGAGTCACGGGCTGACTATCAGTGGTTGCTTGACTATGATGACAAATTTGACGCTGTCACAGCCGAAGACATTATGCGTGTGGTCAAGCAATATTTTGTGCGCTCTAATCGCACAGTCGGTCACTTCCTGCCCAAAGAAGGCATGGAAGGTGAGTTTGACATGGACGACGAAGATGAAGAGGAAGTAGATGCCGACGAATTAGTCGACGAATTGGTCGATATGATGGGCAGCCCCGAGCATCACTTACAGCCACCAGCAAAAGTCAGTGAAGTAAGTACGGTAGTAACACCTAACAAGCTTTATACCGAAGCCGAAATTAAAACTCTCCTGGTAGATAAGCCGTCACCAGTGACGGTGCAATATAAAGATGCTGCCAAAAGTGATTATCTATCTCGCGTGCAAAAGCATGTGCTCAAAAACGGTATCACCGTACTGATAATGGAAGCAAAAGGCAGTGAGTCTGTCGGTCTTGCTATGAATATGAGAGCAGGGCGGTACTTTACAGCAAATGAGCCTTGCTCTCCCAGTGAGCTAGTGGGTGATTTGATCTCGCGCGGATCTAAGCGCTATGACAAAACCAAACTTGCCGAAAACCTGGAAGAAATGGGTATCCCGGGCGGTCTGGAATTTTATGTAGACAATTACCGGGTGGGCATTGGTACTCACCTTGTCACAAGCGATCTAAAGCTATATTTGGAGATGCTTGCTGACATAGTAAGAGAGCCGTCACTAGACCAGGATGAGCTGCTTAAGACCAAAGTCGAATGGAATAGCCGCTTTGTCGAATCTAAAATGAATACCAAGTCAATGGCCTGGAATCGTTTGAGACAAGCCCTCTATGCTCCAGATCATCCTTTTTACGATAAAGACTTTGATTTGCAAGTCAAGGAATTAGAAGCAATCACAAGAGATGATTTGGTGGCCGCACACAGTAAGCTTTACAGCCCTGATGCCACAATAATTACTCTGGTAGGTGACATCGATAGTGCAGTCGCGCTCAAAGAAATCGAAACTTACTTTGGTGACTGGGAGCCACAAAAGACAGCACTCAAAGATCGCTCAGTAGTGATAGCGGACACCACACTCAGTGCAGCTCGCCGTGTCGATGTATTTTTGCCTGAAAAGTCCAGTGTAGATATTGTCATTGCGCATCCCTCTACTGTGCGTAGAGACGCCAAGGACTTTTATGCCGCCCGTATTGCTAACGCAGCGCTGGGTCAGGACACGATAACATCGAGACTGGGACAGGTTGTAAGAGATCGCGCCGGTTTGACTTATGGCATTTATTCCAGCTTTGCCGATACTGCCTTTGGTGGCGCCCCCTGGACTGTTTCACTCACTACCAATCCCAAAAATGTGGACCGAGCTTTGCAATTGACCAGTGCCACCCTCAAGGATTATCTTGATAGAGGCATCAATAAAGAGGATCTGGCCAAAGAAAGCGGCCGCGCCCTGGGCTCATTCAAAGTCGGTCTGTCATCCGCTCTTGGCATAGCCAGAGTACTGACCGAATTTGAGTTTCTCGGTCTTGGTGCTGGTGAGCTTGATGCGATTTCTTCGCGCTACCTTGATCTCACTAAAGCTGATGTGGATAAAGCAATGCAGACTTATTTCCATCCAGACAAGGCTGTGACTGTAATTAGCGGCACCATCATCAAATAATATTGCTGCTGCCACAAAAAAACAGAATTGCTGCCAAAATATTAGAAGTGGTAGTCAAGTAGTTAATTCGCCAGATTAACTCTATACAACATATCCAAGCTGAGATAACATTTACTTCTCGATCGCCAAGAGGACTAAATGTCAAGCATGCATTCATCTGCACAAGTAAGCCCAGTGTCAGCTGTAGTACCGGCAGAAGTACTGAGACTCGAGCAATTGCTCGGCAAAATCTTCAACGACGAAATCGAAAAAGCTTTAACAGAAGAAACAGCCGCTGACTCCACAGGTAGTGCTAAGCCTGTCAATAATCTGCCTGAGAGTGCCACACTCAATCATTTGCTTGATTTTTCTCCCTTTTTTGAGCAGAGCCATGCGGCAGAGACTGCCAGTAAAAGTGAGCTTAAGAGCATCATCGAGGCTGACGACTATACTCAGCAAGACTATGACAAATTGATGCACATGGTCGACATTCAGAGAGCCGAAATTCTCAGCTTGAGAGACTCTCTACGCATGGCTAATGACGAAGTACGCCATCAAAATCTTTCTCTGGCGGCCAAAGAGGATCAACTCAAATATTTGCCAGAGCTATTCCAAAAGGCGCTCATGGTGACTGACCTGACTCTAGCAAATGACGCCCTGTCGCGTGACTTGCAATGGGAAAAGGCAGCACACAGTCAAACAGCCGAGCAGCTCAATCAACTTCACAATTGGAAAGCCTGTCTGCAAGGCAAGATGTGGATCAAAGTAGCTAAGTTCTTAGGATTTAGTCTCTAGAACATGAAGCTTTTTCGTTCAGTCGTATTAGCCACCTCAAGCTTTTGGCTTTTATCAAGTGCCGTACTAGCACAGGAAGCCCAGCAAGTAATAGTGGTGCCCACCCGCGACCTCAAAGCAGGAGCCGTGGCCATCGAAAGCGCCCTTGCCGAAAAGAAGATTGAAGCAAGACTTGCCCCAATAAACGCTGTTTCGGGCATAGCTCAGTGCGTTGGTCGGGTACTCAAGCGCGACAAAGCAAAAGGGCAGATAATATTGATAGATGATTTGGATAACCCCTAGACTTGATTAGAGGTCAAAAATGAAAGTCAAACTTAGTGTCTATGGTCTGTTACTCGCTCTGACACTAACTCCCACACCAGCCTGGTCTGTGACCGCCAATGACATTATCAGTGCCATAGACAAAGGCAAAATACTGGCCCCGTCAATCAGAGTCAACGCCCAGGTCAGACCTGATGTAGTCTATATCTCTACCTACAAAAACCTCAAAGCCAATGACCGCGACTGTAAGATCGAGGCGGTTCTGTTAGCAAAGACAGTGATGGATCTAGCCCCCGAGATTCCCCGGGTAGAAGTGCGTTTTTATGAGCAAACCAGTCTCAATCGCTTTAAACAGATAAGTATTTCGGCAGGAGACGTCAAAGCCTTTGCCTCTGGCAGCATCAAAGAGGACCAGTTGCTCAATGGTTTAGTCCTCAAGCAAGAAGAAACCACAGATCCCAATGCCAAGCTCACTACTCATCTGGAAGAGAGCCAGTATCTGAGAGCTAAGCAAGAAGTTTCCTCAATGATCGAGGGCAAGAAAGCACTTGTTTTTAGCGGTCTGGATCCCACTCTAGACGACATCTTTATCAAAGCCGAAGCCTTAAGATTAGCCCAGAAGACTTTTGAAGCGGTGGGACCAGAAGTTGAAGAAGTACAGGTCACTTTTGTGGATCCGGGCAAAGATGGACAGGACCGTTTGGTATCACTGAAGCGCCCGCAAGAGAAACAAATTAGTGAGGGTTTCGCTCTAGCACTCAAAGATATAGTCATTGACAGCAAAGCAAAGGCACAGGAAGAACTAACTTTAGCCAATCTAGAGAGCTATGAAATCAAAGATGGTCGCCTCAAAGAACAAAGACAGGCGATTTTAAGCAAACTCAAGTCTCTGAGCCAGTCAGGAGTCAATGTTGGGCGTCAAATTTTAGCGCGCTTTGTAGAAATAGAAGCAGGCGTAGAAGCCATGGAAGAGAGTGCCCTCAGAACCAAGATAAGCGATCTTTCTGATGTGATGGACAAGCTCGAAGAAAATTACAAAAATGCCAAGGCAATTAAAGCGACGGCTACTCAACCAGCCGTTAACACTACAGTCAAACCTGCCACTGCCGGTAGTGCGCCTTTGCCCACTCAAAGTGCTGCCGTGGACAAAATCAAGGCTCGCATTTTGGCAAATCCGCAAAGCTATATCTCTGAGACTGTAGCCAGTTTGCAGAGACGCTCTCCCACAGGTAACGGCGAGGATCATCCAAACTTTCCCAAACTGATGCAGTTTGCCATCCAGACCCTCAAAGAAAAAGGTCGCAGCCAGGAGGCAAGCGCTTTGGAAGCCAAACTGCAAGCTATCCAGGCACGCAATGCGCACTAGGGCAAAGTTGGGCGCCCTGATCTCTTACCTGTTTTTGAGCACCAGCACAGCTTTTGCTCAAGATGTGCCAAGACAGGTGGAAGACCTCGCTTTTGGCCAGTATAGCGGTAGCGATGCAGATAGCACCTGGCTCCAGCTTGACAATAAAGCGCGGGCAGACATCAAAGATCAAAATTATAGTCAGGCCGAAAAGGGCTTTAAAGAAGCGATTGCCTATGCCGAAAGTAAGAATCTGATCTCACCTGGGCTGATCAATAGCCTCCTTGGACTTACTTTAGCCAATGAAAAACTGGGTAACCGCTCCGAAGCTGAGCGCATCTATGAATTGGCAATGAGATATGCCGAGTCCACTTATGGACCGACCAGTAGCGCTTATGCGGTGTTTTTGTCTGACCTGGCCTGGCTTTATCACTTCCATAACAAGGATGATAAAGGCGAAATTCTGTTTATGAGGGCAATCAAGACTTTTCAAAATGCCTATGGTGAGGGCAGCGCTCAGGAAGTACTTGTGCTTCGCGAATATCAGATTTTTCTCAAGGAAGCAGGCAGAGTGGCTGAAGGCGAAAAAATACAGCATCGACTGGATCGCATAAAAGGCAGTTCAGGCGACTAATAGCCTTTGCAAATGGCTATATTGATGTAGACTTTGAGCATGGTTAAACGCTCTTCCAAGATCTTAGTCGGCGATCTGCTTGTCAAATCAGAGCTTGTCACACTGGCTCAATTTGCCGATGCTATGCCAGTTTCTCTCAAAACAGGTTTACCTGTTGGTCGCGTTCTGATTGCCTCAGGATTTCTCGATGAAGAGAAGTTTAAGCAAGTGCTCACTGTCCAGAGTCTTATACGGGATCACCTGTTAGCAGGTGAAGCCGGGGTGGAAGCCCTCAAACTGGTAGCTTCCGGCAAAAGAACGCTAACTCAAGCACTGACAGAGTTGGGCGAGAACTGCGATTTTTTTGATTCAACTAATCGACTGGGCGATATTCTGCTTGATGCTCAAATTGTCGATGAGAGCATGCTCAAAGAAACATTGACGGTCAGTCTAACCACTGGTCTGCCTCTAGCACGTGTACTATCCATGAGAGGTTATCTAGCCGAGCAAGTGGCTTATATCGCTCTTTGTTGCCAGACTCTAATTAGAGATGGCAAACTTGATAGGCAAAGAGCCATGTCAGCAATAAAACTGGTAAACGAGAACCTCCAGCAAATTCTTAAGCTGGGTATCACTTCTCGCCCGGGCGATATAAGTCTGCGCAAAGCTAATAGTTTGAGACTGGGAGAGCTTTTGCTCTTATCTGGCATGGTTGACGACCGCGATATTATTTCAGCCGTAGAAGAAGGACTCACTGACGAACAGCCCCTGGGCAAAGTATTGACGCGAGTAGGTATTATTTCAGAGGCTGAACTGGGTCAGGCTCTCGCTATCCAAGAGATGGTAAATAACCGTACTCTCACTCCTGACGATGCCACCTTTGTTCTTTCATCAGTTAAGGGGTCTAATAAGTCATTATCCAAGGCGCTTTCAGACACCGATAAACTAAAGGAACATAATGGCGCTGATGTAATCCAGTCTCTGGATGCCTTCCTCAATTTTTTGGGATTGGCTCAGAGTGTCGACTTTAAAAAGTTAAAAGAAGAAAGCGCTAGAGAAAAAATCACTTTGGAAGAGTCAGTCAAAAAGGCTAACTTGATCAGTCCCATGCTGGAAAAGTCAGTGCTTGAGGCTTATCACCTTTATCAAGAAGGGCGCCTCGAAGATGACCAGTGTGCCTTTGCCGTGCACGTTCTAGCGGCATCTGGACAGGGTGATTTGCCTGAGCTATTAAAACAGCTCGGTTGGTAAGCAATAGCGGACAACTAGGTTTATAAGGACTCGACTGGTAAGCAATTACAGACAGTTGGCTTGGCATTACTTTACTTATTTCAAATAAGAAGAGGCCCCCAGACGGAAGCCTCTTCTTCGCTAACTTTTAAGTAAATTATGCTTCGGCGCTAACGTTAGCCGTTACAGTCTGGTTGCCGCCTGCTTCTGCGGCCTTTTGTGCGGCTTGTAGTGCGGTTTCGACTAAATCATCGGCTTTGAGTGCATTGCCGGGATAGCCAGCAATACCTTGACTGACAGTGACATGCCAGTTTTGCCCGACATCAGATACACGCTCCAGCATGATTTTGCTGCGAATACGCTCAGCCAGTACAGCAACACCCTTAGGATCGGTCTCTGGGCAGATAACCACAAAAGTATCGAGATCGTAGCGAGCCGGGATATCAACGTCGCGCACTTTGCTCATTACAAAATTGGCAGTGCCTTTGATGACGCTGTCAGCTGTGTTTTGACCATGAGCCTTGGCAATTTTGGTGTAATCATCCACTCGGACAACCAGAAGACCCATGGAGTGCTTGTAACGCTTGGTGCGCTTAAGCTCGTCACGCATAATGCGCATGATGGTGTTGCGGTTATACAGCTCAGTGACTGAGTCTAATAGAGCAATACGCTCGGCATCTTGCTGATCCGATTTGCCCATATTGCTCTGCACATTGGAGAGATAAGAACCTTGCTCCAATTCCTTAAAACGGCTCTGGGCGTCAGACTGGTTTTGAGCCTTAGCCTGATTCAGGTTACCGGTATTTCTAAGTTGGTTTAATCTTTGCCTGAAGAGACCTTCTCTTGCAAAAAGAGGTACCTGGTCTTTGTCGAAAGTTGGCATGTTATCCCTCACAAGTTACCGGCCAGCATATATAGGTTAGCAATTATACTCTCACAAGGGAAGTCAAGATAGCCCCCCTGCCATGGTTTGTTATCAATTTAAAATGCAGCCGACCAGGGTCTTTAAAATGCTCTTGCCGAATGACACATAATATTTTGAAAAATTGCCACAAAGACTAGCTTACACCACCTGACAGCACTGCCAGTGATACCAGGCAAAATTTGAAGTTTTCAACAAGAAAGAAATAAATGAGTTAAATCTCAATTGCTTACATAAAATCTCTCAAGCGTAAATGCACTTGGCATCCAGCATATACACAAGATGTCTCAAATGGTCATCTTTTGCCGGGTTGCTAAGATATATTGGGTAAATTTGGTACCCTCTTGACGGCCGTAGATATTTGATCGACTATAAACAGGTTCGCTTTGAAGTACGCTTGCGTGGTTCTAAGTAGTGCCAAATGGCTCCAACAGGGTTGCGCATGACATCAATAGAAAGAAAAGAGATTTTGCGGAATAATCGGCTAATTCTCCTCGCTAGTCTCTTATCGCTTTGCATATTGGTGCCAGCTGACCTCAGCGCTAAAAATATTTTTCACGACAATCATCTACAAGAGCTGTCTCGCAGTGAGTTGACCAAAGTGCAACTTACTAAACTAGAGCCCAGCAAACAGGATTTACTGGACAGAGCCAAATTAGAAAAAGGCGAAGTCATTGTCGGTATGAGAGATGTTGGTGCCACCAAATTTGTCACAGGCAAAATCATCATCGAACACTCGCCTGAAAAAGTCTGGCCAATTATGGTCAACCCTTTTGAATTCAAAGGCAAGATTTCTCCACGTGTCAAAAAAGTAGAAGTAGTAACAGATCAAACCAATCTATCTGTGCTGCGCATGACCATGGACACAGCCCCAATTCCGCTTCTACCACAACTCAACTACACAGTTGAGTCGCGTTATGAACAAAACGAAAAGGGTGGCAGAATCGAATTCAAAAGAATTGCTGGCACACTCAGAGATTTTCGCGGTTACTGGGATATGAGTCCCACTGCCAATGGTACAAAAACAGAACTGACGTACAGTATGTATTTGGATCCTGGTTTTTTTGTGCCGCAGTGGATTGTGCGCGAAGGTGTTAAATCAGAGCTACCAAGAACCTTGCAGGCTCTGCGCACTCGTATCAAAGCAGTATATGAAGAACAAGAGCGCCCAGAGTCACACACTATCCTGGCTGCCAATGTCAATTCACATCATCAGGTCCACTAGTTAGTTTTAGTTTGTTCTAGTTTTGCCTGTTCTGGTTTTGCCACAGTATTGGGATTAGCAATAGCTTTTGCTGCTTTTGCTGCTGATGCTGCAGGGGCTGCTGGTAATTCACAGCGTCTCACTCGTTCAATTAAGTCAGCCAATACTATACGTACATCTCGCACAGACGGTGTGTGACCATTGACCAATGTGGTGATAGCAAGGACTCGCCCTTTGTTCTCGAGCACACCACTGAGCCCGCGTACAGTATCCATAGCACCGGTCTTAAAGCTGTAACGACTGCCACCACCTTTTACATCGCTGGCTCTGAGCAAATCGAGATACTGCGGCTTGGTTTTGTACATATGCGCCAGCACAAGATTGAGTGCATGCGGCGTAATCGCATTTTTGCGCGAGAGTCCACAACCATCAAAGAGCACAACCTGAGAGTTAGGCACGCCAATTTGTGAGAGCCACTCGCCTAAACGCCAGAGACCACGCTCTTCCAGACTAGCTGAACTAACTGCTTTTTTCTTGTCACCACCGCTAGCAGCAACCGGGCTGATAGAAAGAGTGCGCAAAAACTGTTGAGCGTACAAGTTATCACTCTCATACAGGCAGAGTTTGATTAGCTGGCTGAGAGGTTTTGAGCCGTGCTCGACCAAGGTAGTACGCGGTTGTTTGCTCAAAAAGCCCAATACTTTTTCACTTTTAATTACCGGTCTGGCAAAACTGAAATTGTTCTCGGTGAGAGAAGCAGTAAAGAGTCCGATATTGTAATCTGTTGGATTGCCTACTACAAAAGGACCATCACGGTGAATCTTAGGATCTGGTTTGCCATTAGATCCCATAGCCAGACCCCGGTAAAGTCGCACCACCCCTGATGCCTCATCAAAAGCCAAAAATGATGAAGCCAGATCCGCTGCCAGGACGCCATCCACAAGAGCCAGACCAGACTTAGTAACGTCCTCGACTTTATAAATCTTGGGGATGCCACCTACATATGCAATATTTTTGTCCACAACCAGGCTCGATGAGACCGGCATCCATTCTTGTCCAAAATCTTCGATAAGCCAGTTGACGTGGAAGTTATCACGACTTTCAGGTGGAGCAAATTCATAGATTTTGCCATCGATGCGCTTCAAGCCATCACTAGATAGACGCTTAAGCGAAGCAACAAGACCTTCCAGATCACCTCTGCTAAAAGAGGGGTCCTGACTGCAATCCAAAATCAAATCGCCCTTTAACGTATCGTCTTTTACAGATCCATTGGTCAAAAGTCTGGTCTTATAAACAAAATCACCGCCATACAGATCATAAAGACAGGCAGTGGTAAGGACTTTAGCTGTACTGGCAGGTGTATGTCGTTTGCTGCCATTTGATTCGTAAAGTATCTGTCCACTATTGACGTCATAAATTTCGACGCCCACGCGCGAATATTTTATCTCCGGTCGGCTGAGCCAGGCATCTACAGTCAAAGCCAGATTGCTCTTAGAAGAACTAGCGGCAGAACCTGCAGTTTTAGCATGACCGTTATTAGTATTTGCAGCAGGAGCGCCAGTTCTCACGGCACTGCCCTGACGATGTCTGGTTTTACCTTGAGCGGCATTATCCGTCAGCAAAGTCAAACTCAATCCCGACACTAGAGCTAAGAGAGCCAGGGACACAGGCTTATAGTTTTTTGTACTCATATTTATCTCGCGGTCCAGCCGCCATCGATAGGCATACTGGCACCGGTTATAGAAGCAGCCAGATCACTGGTTAAATACAGGCAAAGTGCACCGAGCTCATCCAGTGAAACAAAGCGGTTACTAGGCTGCTTCTCGCTAATCAGTCGATGACGTGCGTCAGCCAGACTGATAGCTTCGCTACGACTGATAGCTTCAACTTGTTTTTCGACTAAAGGAGTCTCCACCCAGCCAGGACAAACAGCATTACAGGTGATACCAGTTTCGGCGCATTCAAGCGCTACTACTTTGGTCAAACCAACAATACCGTGCTTAGCTGCCACATAGGCGGCTTTTTGAGCGCTAGCCACAAGCCCATGGACAGAAGCGATATTGATAATGCGCCCCCAATTATTCTTTTTCATTTGGGGCAAAGTCATGCGAATAGTGTGAAAAGCGGCAGACAAATTGATAGAAATCACTTGATCCCAGCGCTCAACTGGAAAATCCTCAACTAAAGCGGTGTACTGAATACCAGCATTATTGACGAGAATATCGATAGAGCCCAGTTTATCTGTAACTGTATTGATAAAGTGCTCTACCTCAGTCACTCTGGACATATCAGTAGGTACATGTATAGCTTCTTTTGCGCCTACTTCTTTGAGATCCTTCAAGACCTGCTCGATTTCACTTTCTGAGCCAAATCCATTAATTGCTACAGAGAGATTTTTAGAGGCAAAAGCCAGAGCGACGGCTCTACCGATGCCGCTTGTGGCACCAGTTACTACTGCAACTTTTGCACTTGTCTTAAAAGGACTCATTTAGTGTGGCTCCTGCTTACTGATTTTTAAATGCACTGACTATTTCTGGAGGGAGACGAGTGGGCTTCATTGTCTTTGGATTGAGGAACAAACCTAGATGTGAGGCTCGTGTCACTACTTCTCCTCTAACCTGAAACTCAGCTGTAAATGTCATGGTGGCACTGGTAATACCACTGATCCACATATCCCCTTGAGGATTGTCAAATAGTGTTATAGCTTTGATGTACTTGATTTGACTCTCCACAATTATAGGCATATAGCCACGTTGCATCAAAGTCTCAAGAGGAAAATACTGGTCCAATATTAGCAATCGCATGTCTTCTAGCCAGCGGAAATAGCTGATATTGGAAACGTGTCCGGCATAATCGATGTCGTAAGTGGACACTCTCACCTGTTTGGTCACCGGAAATCTCTTGATTGCCGCCTCCAGTTGAGTTTGCATAGTCACCTCTTCAAATTGAACAAAAAAATTAGCCCTGATTACGTGGTTAACCAGCTAATAAATCAGGCTGACTCGAATTTCAAAAATTGAGCCAGAAGAATAATAGCGGTCATGGCTCTCCAGTAGCAAATGTAAGAAGTCATCTTAAGCAGAGTTTTTTTATGCAAAATGGCTAAAAATGGCACCCCAGAGATCCTTTAGACCATGTCTAAGGGTAACTCTATTAACCCACAGAGAATTTTCCAGATAATTCTCTCTCAGATAAAGCTTCGGCAACCCCACAGGCACTAAAATGAATTTTTGCAGAAAATAGTAGGTGTCTGATGTCCCTTTCAAAGATTAAAGAAGCCATTGCCGCAGGCAAAATGACTTGCCCGGAGTGCAAAAAGCCAGTCAAATCATTTGAAAAATTTGTAGAAATGACCGAATCCGTTTGGGACGGAGCCGGAGATAGCAATCTTGAGACCAGTGGTTCTAAAGTGACGCTAATTTGCGGCAATTGCGACTGGAAAGAGCGCACTGAATATTGGTCCGAGTATATACAATAAACCCTTCAAGGATATCCAAGAGGGCGCCAGCAGACATCGTCCCGAGCATAGGCAACTCTTCAGGATCAGTGAATTTCGCCCTGTGCTTCTTGTTCGCTGTTTGTTTCGCTTGTAACTTTGGTCTCTTCGCCAGTATTTTTCTCTTCCTTAAGCGCCTGTTTGCTATTGGCAGGAGGCGGGGGCGGAGGTAAAGGCAGTTTTTCTTCTGCTTTTTCGGCTTTAACTTCAGATCTGGCTCTAAATGCTTGAGCTTGTCTCAATAGACTTTCGGCCACAGTAGTTTGACCACGCTCTTTGCACATTGCCGCCAGTCTCTCCAGACGGGTAGCTTCGTTTAACTGGTCCAAGCCCTGTTGGTTGGCGGATTCTGCTCCCTGATGTTTCTCTTTGAGAGCCTTTGCAAAAGCATCTTCCATCTCATTGAGGCGGCTTTCGCGCGCTGCCAGATTTTCAAGAGCCTGGGCAAGGGCGGTCGTAGCAGCGGTCTTATCTTTTTGACTGCCGTTTTCGGCGATAGATTGGAGAGCCGAAACTGTACCCTGGCTGGCAAAGATTTGAGCAAAATTACCAGCCAGCTCAGCATTGGTTAGAGATGAAATAGCCAGAATGGCTGCTCTTTTGCTTTGCTCGTTGCCCATTAAATGGGGGATAAATCTCTCGATAGTCTGAATTTCTTGCAACCTGAGCTGTTGTTGGTTGTATGAATAGGTGAAGTAGCCGCCCATGACAAAAATCATCACGCCAGAGATTATCGGGGCGATAGCCGCAAGCTTGTCCCAGTTGTCTTTAGCTGGCTTAGCCGATTCTTGAGCAGTTGTAGCAGATTGATTGGCAGGTAAGGCGCTAAAGCCTCCGGTTATATCCTGATCTTCGCTAGCAAATTTATCCCTGGCCATGACAAACCCTTATAATGCACCTCTTAAAGATAGGGTTGTAAGGATGAATTGTCGAGAGCTAAAAGCTCATTAGCTACTATTCGTTATTGAAAATTTGGTAAAGATAAGATGAAAGCAATAAGAATAAGTCAGCCCGGTGGACCAGAAGTACTGGAGATGGTGGACAGGGACGCGCCGGAATGCGGACCAGAAGAGATTCTGGTACAAGTCCAGGCTTTTGGCATAAACAGAGCCGATATAGTGCAACGCAAAGGGCGCTATCCCGCCCCGCCTGGCGTGCCTGCTGATGTGCCAGGGCTGGAATATACGGGCTTAGTCTCTAGTGTGGGAGCCAGGGTAACCAGCTTTAAGCCAGGCGATCGCGTGCTGGGGCTGCTTGGTGGAGGCGGCTATGCTCAATATGTGGTGGCTCATCAACTCACGGCGATTGCTGTGCCTGCACAACTCAGCCCCGTAGAAGCGGCAGCCATACCGGAAGTTTATATCACTGCTTTTGATGCCATGTGTTTGCAAGGCAATTTAAAGTCCTGTCAGAGGGTCTTAATCAATGCTGTGGGTAGTGGCGTGGGACTGGCCGCAGCACAAATTGCTCAGTGCTTAAACGCCACTGTTTATGGCACTTCTCGCAATGCAAATAAATTGAGTGAGGCAGCTAAACTACTGGGCGACAATTTTATTCCAGTTAATGCAGAGGGCTTTGCTGAGACAATTCTTGCCACTACAAGCGGTATCGATTTATTTGTCGAACTAGTCGGTGGTGACTATCTTGCTCAAGACATCAAATGTGCCGCACCAAGGGCTAAAATCATACTTATTGGACTGTTAGCTGGCACTAATTGCGATATCAATTTGTCTATGGTTTTATCGAGGCGTCTACAGATTACTGGTACAACACTGAGAGCGCGCTCTCTCAATCAAAAAATCAATGTAACCCAGAGTTTTGCCAGAGAAATGATGCCTCTGTTTGGCGGCAATAAACCGGCTCTAAGACCGGTAATTGACAAAGTCTATAGTGCAGATCAGATTGTCGAAGCCCATAAACATATGGAAGCAGACAACAATCTGGGCAAAATAGTGATGACCTGGTGAAAAGTTTTGTCACTACGCAAGACGGCTCCATAACTGCCCAAAAGGCAGATTTAGGCGAGCTTTATCATAATCGGCAGGGTGCTTACGGCGAGGCTCTGCTCAACTATGCCCTGCCGACAATAGAGCTACTCAGTCAGGACCAGGCTGATTTAGTCTTGCTGGATATCTGCTTTGGCATGGGTTACAACACTCTTGTCTTAGTGAAGCAGCTTTTAAAGCTCGATAGGTCAATCAATCTGACAGTTACAGCTCTGGATAACGATCCTGAATTTGTCGCTCAGTCACTGCCACTAGTGTTGGACCAGCCGCATTTTGCTTGTTTTGATCAGGGCATGCAAAACAAGATAATTGCAGCATTTAAGAGCAAGGACTGGCAATGTTTTAGCGCTGGCAAGGTCAATATCAAAGCGCGTCTTTTAGATAATGACCTGAGACAGGCTCTACAAGAGGATCTTAGCGATAGCAAGGTAGGACTGATCTATCATGATCCCTTTGCACCACAAAAGGTACCAAGACTCTGGACAAGCGAAGTCTTTGGCGCCTACAAACAAATGCTAACACTGGCTCCCTCAGCCCTCTTTACCTATTCTTGCGCCAGCGCTGTAAGAGGTGCCATGCTGGACAATGGCTTTAGCGTTTATCAAACTGCCAAATTAGGCGGCAAAAATGGCGGGACATTGGCTGCAGCCCGACCTCTTAATCAGTCCTGGCTAGATAGCAGGCAAAACGATTTCATCGCTAATTTGCCTCAAAGTGAGCAAGAGCGCTTACAAACCAGCTCTCGTGTACCTTACCGAGACGCGCACGGCACTGCCGCAGAAGCAATGCGCCAGGCTAGAGAAGCAGAACAAAAGCAGTTTTTAGCTGACAGGCAAAAACCTATTAGATAATGCCTGCTCTGAGCAAGTCTTTGAGGTCAATTAAACCAATTGGTCTTTGCACGCTATCGACTATAAGCAAATCAGAAATTGAATATTTTTCCATCAATTTAAGCGCTTCTACAGCCAGTGACTGAGAAGAAATTGTCTTGGGCGAAGTTGTCATAATTTCGCGAGCGCACTTTTCGAAGACCTGGTCGCGGAATTTGACCAGACTGCGCCTCAAGTCACCATCGGTGATGATGCCACGGAGTTTACCGTCATCTTCGCAGACTACAGTAAAGCCCAATTTCTTTCTGGTGATTTCCTGGATAACCATCTCATGGGTGGCATCGAGAGAAACAATCGGCACATCCATGCCGGAGCGCATAATTGACTCGACTGTTATTAGCTTTTGACCAAGACTGCCGCCCGGATGGCTCTTAGCAAAATCTTCTGGTTCGATGCCTTTGACCGCCATCAAGGTCATGGCCAGAGCATCTCCCATTGCCAGTGTGGCGGTGGTGGATGAAGTAGGAGCAAGATTGAGAGGGCAAGCTTCTTTGTCGACGCTGACATCGAGGACCACATCGGCAAATTTAGCCAAAGTGGAGCTGAGGTTGCCAGTCAAAGCAATTAGTTTAAGCCCGGTACGCTTGATAGGCTCAAGCACCAGCTTGATTTCTTGAGTCTCACCAGAGCTGGACAGAGCAATAACCAGGTCTCTGTCATCGAGCATACCAAAGTCGCCATGACGCAACTCGGCAGGATGGACAAAAAAGGCGGGAGTGCCAGTGGAGGCAAAGGTAGCAGCTATTTTGGTGCCGATATGACCAGATTTACCCATACCGGTCACTACGACTTTGCCGGTACATTCTAATAAAAGCTCGATAGCATGCTCAAAAGAGGGAGCCAGACGATTGCGCATGGCGACAATGGCGTCAGCCTCGCTGGTCAAGACCTGGGCGCCATAGGCAATCAGCGACTGCCCCATAAAAGTAGCTTCACTGCCAGGATAAACTTCAAACTCGTTTTGCCCTTCGCTTTGAGCGCCAGATTTGAGCTCGGTTCCTTCAGTCTGGTACAAATTCGGTCCTAAATCTGACTGATTCATGGCATTTTTCCGTCGGGCAGTATTGACTCTGGCATTTTAGCGCCTTTGCCTCAGTTGTTTCTTGACAAACGCTAAGGTAAGGCGCGACCGCCGGATATGTTATGGGCAAAATAGTAGAATCATTAGTTCAAACCTCAAAGTCACCCTTACCAGTTCGCCAATCAATATGCCCCCTAGAATATTTGCACGAGGAGAAAAACTCGAGGACGGTCACTATACTGTCCTCGAAGAAATCGGCGTGGGCGGCATGGGTGTTGTTTATCACTGCCGAGATGAGCTTCTTTTAAGAGATGTGGCAGTTAAAATGCTTTTGCCAGGTCTTATGGCAGACAAAAAAAATCTCGATGTTTTTAGAGAAGAAGCAAGACTGGCGGCCCAACTAGAGCATCCAAATATAGTGACGGTCTATGACATCGGCGTAGAGTCCCGGGCCGGGCGCGATCACCATTTTGTGGCCATGGAATATCTGCCGGGCGGCAACCTGGCCGCTCGTGTCACCCAGGGTCCACTGCCACTGGAGCACTGTTTACACTGGATGAAGCAGCTTGCGTCCGGACTCTCCTTTGCCCACAAAAGAGGTGTAATCCATCAAGACGTCAAAGCCGACAACATCTTTATCACCAACGAAGGCGACCTCAAAATCGGCGACTTTGGTCTAGCTCGCCTCCTGGTTGGCCGTGTTTATCTCAATAGCGCCACCAAAGGTATGGGCACGCCAGCTTATATGTCACCAGAGCTATGCCGCGGAGAGCAACAAGATCACCGCTCTGATATTTATTCCATGGGCATTCTATTTTTTGAGATGTGCACAGGGCAGCTACCATTTCGCGCTCAAGGCATGATTGAAATGGCCATGAAACACACATCATCGCCCGTACCATCAGCCCACAGACTCAATCCACTAGTGCCAGACGTGCTTGATAGAGTAATTAAGCGCATGATGGCCAAAACGCCCGATGAGCGCTACCGCTCCATGACTGACGTACTGGGCATTATCGATGATCTGATCTTTGAGCTGAGAGTAGCCCGTATGGGTCTATCAAACAGACTCGATCCAAAACGACTGGACGATGGCGATGGTCAAAGCCAGAGTCAGAGCCAGAGCCAGAGCCAGAGCCAGAGTAACACAAGCGCCACCGAAAATCCCCCTAAACCACAAGTAAAAGACGAGGCCGACCTCGTCAAACAGCGCGATTTGCCCGAAGAGAAACTAAAGCAAATACGTGCCCAGTCTAAAAATAGAGACGAAGGTGTCGATACCACCAAAGTAGTAAAAACATCCACCGGCAATCCAGAGGCTGCCGCTCAAAAAGCTGCAGAGCAAACAAGCAAAAATCAGAGCACAGCAAGTGAGCAAACTGCAAAGAATGAAAACAGCCCTGGCACATCAAAAGATTTGGCCGATCAAAGTCAAAGTGCTAAGCCAGCAACAGATCAAAGTGCACAAAAAAGTAGTAATCCCAAAATAGCAAATACTCCACAAGTCGGCAGTTTGACTAATACAGGGACTAGTCAGGGTGCAAAGACAAATGACAGTAAAAATCCAGGTGTTTCGCACAACAAACTGGAACACATCAGCTCGGCGCGCTCGACTTCGATACCGGAAGTAACGCGTTGGACCTTTAAAACCAGTGGGCCTATCGGCTGGTCAACAACACCAGTGCTTAACCGCGAAGGCAATATTATTTACTGTCCATCTAGCGATGGCAGACTTTATGCCATACAGAGTACTGATGGCAAAGCAGTCTTTAAATACGACTGCGGCGCGCCAGTATTGACCACGCCTCTATATACAGCAGACAAGCTCATTGTTAGCGACTGCCTTGGTCAGACCCATGCCTTAGATCCCCAGAGCGGCAAGAGACTCTGGCTGCATCAAAACAACTCAGGCCATGTTGCCAGTCCAGCATTGCATGGCAATACTGCCATTATTTGCGACCTCAAAGGTCTTGTCTGTGGACTGGATGTGCGCACCGGTCGCAAGCTATGGCAGTTTAATGCGCAAGACGCCATAATGGCTCAACCCAAAGTACACGGCGATAGTTTTTATTTTGGCACCAGAGGCGGTAGCGTTTACAGTCTTGCTTCTGCCTCGGGCAAATTAAATTGGAAGTATGTCGCATCTGGACGCATTGTTAGCACGCCAGCAACATCGGTAGATACAGTCTACATGGGCACACAGACAGGCGCCTTTTTTGCCCTTGATGTCGAAGCCGGACGTCTCATTTGGGAATATCCAGTTGATGGCGTAATCAATCGTGGTGGCTTGATTGTCTTTACTTCGATTATGTTTGCTAGCTCAACAAAATGGCTCTATTGCTGCGAAAAATATGACGGCACACTAAAATGGAAAGCACCACTTAAAGGCAGACCAGCAGCAGCTCTACTTAATATGCAAAACGTTGTAGTGAGCCTGTCGAGAGATGGCTGGCTGGAGGGCTTTGACACTGCTAGTGGTGCTCTAAAGTGGCGTCTGTTTTTACACAAAGAAGTAGAAGCGCAACCACTGATTGCCGACGGTAAAATATACATTGCCTCAATCGATGGCGAAGTCAATTGCCTTGATTTTGTACCCGACCTCAAAGCCAAAGTCAGTCCTTAAAAATTACGGCAGACGCATTAGCTTGTCGAGCAAAAATGTGCAAAAGGCACAGATGCTGACGACACCATTGACAGTAAAAAATGCAGCATTGACCCGACTCAGGTCATCGGCACGGACCAGACTGTGCTCGTAGATAAGCATGCCGCAGACAAGCACAAAGCCTACATAGTAAAACAAGCCAAGATGCAGACTAAGACCAAGGCTAAGTAACATCAAAGCAGTAATTACATGGAGCCCTCGTGAAATTTTGAGAGCGCCGGCCACGCCAAATCTAGCAGGCATGCTAAATAGTTTATTGCTTCTGTCAAAATCACAATCTTGACAAGCGTAAATGATGTCAAACCCGGCCACCCAGGTGACAACAGCCAGTGCCAGTAGCCAGGGACCAGGACCAATGAGTGCGCCAGAAGAAGCCACCCATCCACCCAATGCCGCTCCTCCCAGGGCAATACCCAGAACGATATGGCAGAGCCATGTAAAACGTTTGGTAAAGCTATAAAAGCTCAACCACAATACAGCAATGGGCGAAAGCATAAGACAGATGGGCGGTAGCTTTGTAGCAGCAAACACCATAAGGGCAAAGCAAATGATGGTAAAGAGTAAGGCTTTGCTGCGACTGATGCGATTAGCCGGTATAGCTCTATCGGCAGTGCGCGGATTGAGCGCATCTATAGGAGCATCAATAAGACGATTGAGAGTCATGGCAGCCCCTCGAGCACTGGCAAAGGCCAGTACAGTCCAACCCACTGTGCTCCAGGCAGGCAGCCCGGGGATAGCAAGAATGAGACCCGATAGAGCAAATGGCAGAGCAAAAACTGTATGCTCAAGCTTGATCATCTCAGCCCACTCACGCACCGACGAGGCTTTGCCAGAGCTTGTGGGCGGCTGGTTATCAGTTATATCGCTAGTCTGCATAAATCTACTCTACTTGAAGAATTCTTCTAAAACTGGCATCATTTGGAAGGTTTAAGATAACACTCTCGGAAGAACGCTTTATGAACTCAGAAGCCGGAAAAACAGTTGATTTACAAGGTGTTGCCTCCTTTTCAGCACTGATAGACGTGCTTTCTCAGGAGCTGGGAGTGCCAGCTGGCAAGATGGTTGGTCAATTGCCAAATGGTCCAGACACATTTAACCAGATTATTGGTGAGATCGATATCAATAGTCAGGGCTTTCAGCGCAAACTGACACTATTGTGTCAGCCCGGTAAGCCACTGGTGATGAAGTTCGCCACATTGTGGGGCACTGAGCGCAATAGTTCTCTCACCAGTGGTGTTCATTCAGACTATTATTTGACAGCCACTGTTGAGCAGATCATTCCCCAGGGCAGAGCCCTGGCAAGACATATCGAAGATATATTTGCTGTCCAGGATCGTATGGTCACTTTAGGTCACGGCAACAAACTATCCACTATAAGTGTCTCGGCTTCTCAAGTCGAAGCCTTTGAAAGACAGGAAGGGTCTGGTATTGTCAGCACCCACACTCCTAAGGGTCGCGACTGAAGTTTTTAGTTTTTGATAAAGTACTTTTGACTGGTGCCTTTTGTCCACCGGTATATTTTTCATAGCCTTGATAGCGATGTTTTGCAGTCGGCAAAATGTCAGTAGTTCATTGTCCAACGCACCACTTTTGTCTTTGATTGTGACCACCAGCACTGCTTTGTTATCGACTTCTACATAAGCACAGGCTTTGATGTTGTTATAAGACATGGCTCTGGCTTCAACCATTAGAGGATAACGGTCTTTAACCAGCATGCTTTGCTGCTCAATGCGTCCGACTAGATAAAGCTCACCTTTACTATCGAGATATCCAGCATCACCAGTGGCATGCCAGACTTTGCCATCATTTGTCACAATCTTGTTTGGCGCCGTACCACTTAGATAGCGCTCAACAACATGCTCTCCACTGACTACGATGGCGCCAATCTGGTGAGCGGGCAAAGCCAGAGTATTTAGCAACTGCTCATCAACTACTGCCTTGCAAGCGAGATGCTCCTGCCAGTCTCTGGGCAAAATTAAAAGCTGTACTGACTGACAGGGCTTGCCCTGACAAATACCAGAGCCAAGCCGGGCTTGACTAATAGCTTGCTTAAGATTGGCGCAGTCGATTTCCAGGTGAGCTACAGGTTCGGCTTCAGTGGAGCCATAGACAGAGATAATATGAGCGCTACCAAAAGCTTGTTGGATCGTCGTCAGAGCGCTAGCAAAAACAGGTGCACCACCCACATAGATTTTATTCACTGAGTCAAATGTCTTATTTGAAGCCATGACACTCTCAGATAGATTTTGCACAAAGCGTGGCGAAGCAAGAATCGTATCTGGTTCAAACTTTTCGATGGCACTAACAGCCATCTGGAGAGAGTCTTTTGTCAGTTTTGATTGTCCAAATATGGTAGTTGTGCCGTAAGACAAAAATGCCAGAGTAAAAATTGGCAGAGTACTAAATGCCACTCTGGACTGACCTAGAGCCAGACTGTCCTGTAATACAAGTGCTTGCTTGTGCAAAAAGTCGTGACTGCGTGCTATTGCCTTAGCTCTACCGGTAGTACCACTGGTAAAAGTGATTAAAGCCGCTGCCGATGGCTCCACATCGATTATAAAATCAGGAGCATCGACTCCTGCCTGATTTGACTTAGAGTGGGCATTTATAACAGGCCATTGTGGTAAAGCGGATAATTTTATGCCACTGGCCAGGCTAAGTAATCTAGCCACACCTTTTAAAAGTAGATTTTTACCCACCACAATAAGAGCTGGTTTGACCAGACTGACTGCCTCCAAAAGACTCTTGAGACCACTTGCTGGATCCACTACCATTGCCACAAGACCCAGGCTATTGACAGCCAGCATTGCCGCAAAAAATTCGAGCGATAGAGGCATCATCAATAGCACCACAGCGCCCCTATTTAGTCTGAGCCGCCGGAGATTTTGAGCGTAGCAACGCGTCAGCATAAATAGCTGACTGTAGCTAATTTGTCTCACCCCTTTTTTTGTCAAATCGACCAGGGCTGCTTTATGGGGAGTTAGACTGGCTATCTCTTTTAGCCTTGTGACAATATTCATATTGACTCACCCTGACAAATAGTCTTAGCTAAAAGTCCATAGCGTCTAATAACTGAGGCATTGACCAGATTGGCTATATAAGCGGACATACCGTCCTCTTTGTATAACGCCAATAGCAGCTGCTCAAAGCCAAGTCTCTTGCTGCGCTCAATGGCCCTTGATACAAGAGTCAGACCGAGTCCTTTTAAGTCAGGACCATTTTGACGCATCAAAGTTTTGAGAATGGCGCCCTTACCGCTTTGGTCCATGCCATCCAAAAGCACAAGGCAAAGTCCAACCAGTTGGCCGTCCCTATAGACCAACTCAGTTAGTGCGGGCAATTTTGCCATTAGCGGCTTAACAGGCTGATATAGAGCCAAAAACTCAGACCAGTCAATGGCTTTGTAGAGATAATTATGGACAAAGGACTGGCAACTGAGTTGATAAATATCGTTCAGCTGTTGATCAAAACAATCCATGTCAAAAGGCTTAAAAGTAAGCTCACCAAACTCAGGATAGTCTAAAGAGCGACCGTCACTCTTTAGATTACAGACACTGGTAGCATAGGTGCTGGTGATATCAAAACCAGCTTTAAGACCGCTATCGACATACTCTCGCCAGTCGCTGTTATAGGGCTCCAGCATAAAAGCTGGTGCACCAGTATCTGCTATCACTGTGCGATAACGGTGCCAGGTATCTCTGTCGATGGGACCGATGACAGAGCCTGCCCCGGATTTAACGGCAGTGTTTTGTATATTTTGCCAGTAAGAGTGATAGTGACAATCCACCGGCAAATCAAAATATTGGGTGTGCTTATAACTAGAAATACAATTTGTATCTATGCTTTGCATTGTTTTATACCAGTAAAAAAAACGACATGGCGCCAAAAGTAGCAACTGCACTCTGTTTAAACCAACGCCCCGGTCTATCACGCTTTTGATTTTTGCCAGTGACAAGGACAAATAACAGAGTCAAGATAAAAACATACAAAAGACTGGTGACACTGAGCCAGACACTGGTTTGATTAAGTACCAAATATGGCAAAAATAGTAGCGACCAACTCTTAAGACTATTAAAAAAGATCTGCCACATAGTTGCTCCAGCATTACCACCCATGGAGAGTTCAGCGCTAGCTGTTATCGCCCCCTGGGTGACAAAAGCCAGTGTGTAGACAAAGAGCAGAGACGGGCTATGGGCAACTTGAGGCCACAAAAGACAAACCAGACCAACAAAAGACATAGATAGGACGGCGTTTTCGCAGTGCCCAGCAGAGAGCCTCTGGCACTTTACCGACTGTGGCAAAAGCAACCTGTAACCCAGTAACATAAGTGCTGGCATGAGCAAATAAGTGATACCACCATGACTGACAGCCAGATAGCCATAAGCCATAATGATCAAATTGGCGTTGCCGGATAGATCAGTAATGCGGCGCAATAGCAATACTGTCACCATTAATAAAGCAAGCCAGCCAAGCTGGACAAGGAGTGCTTGCCAATCCAAATTGATGGTTTGTTTAAGAGTAAAAAAGAGAGCCACTGGCACAAGTAGATTATCAAATCCAGCCGATGAAAACCCTTCTACGATTGTTGCCAGAGCAGCGAGCAAAAGTGCAATGAGGCAAATGCTGCAGGCACTGAGCGGTGCAAAAATCGCTAACACAAAAGCAATAACAAAAGAGGCAGTGACAAAAAAGGCCACTGAGCCTTCTATTGTTTTGTGTCCCAATCTGGTGCGATAGCGATTTGTGCCACGCTCGCCAATCAAAGCAGCAGCCGAGTCAGCAAAAGCCAAAACCGCCACCGGCACGATATAAAACAGAGGCTGGCCCTGACTGAGATAAAAGATCAAAGCTACAGCTAGAGGAAACAAGAGCTCTCCGCAGGAGAGACGACTGACACCAAATAGTAAATCTCTAGCTGCACTTTTACCGCTTTTAAGCACTAGCAAAATGCACTGCACAAGCAAACAAAGCAAAACAACAGGATAAATATTGTCAAAGAGCCAGGGAAAGCTGAGGGCACTGGCCCCCATAATCAAATGGACTAGCTTCCTGGCAAGCTCCGGATAAGCACGCACATGCTTCCTGAACAATTGCCCGAGTAAAAGTAGGGCACCCAGTACTGCCAGCACCAAAATAATTGAGACAAAATTATTCATCTCAAGCCATCACTCTTTCAAAAATGAAGCGCTTATAAAAAAAGGTCGTACTTAAGCCGGGCAGGTCATTTTCGAGCACAACCTGGCGGCTTGACTGACCATCCGAAAAATCTTCCATATTGCGGTCCACTAGCATATTCCAGTAGGCCACTCTGGCACCACAGCGAGACACCCGCACAATTTGTGCAGTCAATCTGGCAACACTTTCTAAGTCAAGATATTCAAAGACATCAGACAAATTAAATGCACTGACAGATCCTGCCGGCAAATCTTTGAGTACATCGGTGAGCGAGCCCTGGACAATATCGAGTTTATCTAGATTGGACTGAATGGACTGATAATTTTCTACCCTCAAGTAGTGAGGCAAAACTTCTTCATAGCCACCGGTGAGAATATAGTGCAAGTAAGGATTATCTATGTGGGCACTGGATAGCAAATGGCTACGAGTGGCAGTGGCCACAAAGCTACTTAGTGAGTCAGAGGCATAGTCAAAAAAGCAACGCTCGCGTCCAAGCAAACGCAAAAGTGGCTTAGAAAAGAACATTTTGCAAAGTAATCTATAAGCAGGGTTAGCCCAGGTCTTATAAAACATTTCACGCTCGCTTTCGGACTTATTGGCAAATAGAGCACTAATAGTCTCCTGCCTGTGCACCATAGGCAGTATTAACCTTCTAAAGATGGCAAAATAGCTCTCCAACTTGCCGCCGTGATTGACACCCCTTTTTACAAGTTTGCTCCGACTATCAAAATAACTGGCACAGCCGCTCGTAAGTGTTGGTCTAATCTTTTGATATAAACGCCAACGCAAGTCTTGTAACCCGGGACTTAATTTTTCTTGTCCCTTGACACCAAGCAGGGTCAGAGTCTGACCGTGACTTAAGACTTTGAAGCAGGCTGCTTTATACTCGAGCAAATAGAGCTGAGCCGGCGAAAGGTCAACGGCAATAACGCGCTCAGGGTTTTGGCTAAGTAAAGAGAGTGTATTGTCACCAGCTGAAGCAATAGAGATAACCACATCGCCACTAGCTGGTTTGAGAGTATCAAGCAGGAGACTGGCATCCTCCCAGCACTGCGAATATCTAATTACTTGATTGGAAATACTTTTCATTTTATTTGCACCCACTAACTGCTGTTATTGTGGGGCAAAAGAAGGTGCGGATCAGGCGGCGTCCAACAGATCCCCAACTGCTCTTTTTAGAATGGTGACCCGTCCACTACTGCCGTCTACCTCGATATAGTCTCCATTGCAGATGGTCTCGGTAGCACCGCTTACTGCCACAACACAGGGCAAGCCAAGCTCTCTAGAAACAATGGCGGTATGAGAGAGTAGGCTACCAAAATTGGTAACAAGCCCGGCAGCCAGGGCAAAATGCACAATCCAGCCAGGATCGGTGCGCTCAGCCACAAGTATTTCGCCTTTATTGAGTGTTTCGCTGGTCGGGTCTTTTATCACCCTGGCAATACCCCTCACAGTGCCTCGAGAAGCAGCAATACCCTCTAAAACGAGACTCTCTGCATGAGAGGATGATTCTGGTCCAAAATCTAGGACCAAGCCTCTAGCAGCTTCAAAAACACTGAGACCGTAAGCCCCATCAAATTCCACACGACAGGGCGACTGGTTTTCGGTAAATTCAGCTTGACGCAGTCGCACCAGTGCTTTTAAATCCAGGTTAAGTGCTGTACCACGCACAAAACCAAGTATTTCATCTACCGATAAATAAAAAATGTCCCGTGCATCTTGCAGTTTGCCAGCCTCAAATAGTCTTTTGCCCATGCTATTAAAGATCAGTCTGACCATGCCAAAGACACGAGTGCGGGCAAAGCGCAGGTTTTCTCTCTGAGCAATCAGTTTGGCTGTAAGTCTGGATAAAATAACAACAGGCAAAGCCTGGCAAATTGATTCTTTTGTCTCCCCGCCGATTTTAGGCTCCTTGTAAGCTTTTGGCTCCACATCTGACTTACGACTTTGCACCATTGTCATAATCGTTTTTAGTAGCACGGTGGGGTCATCTTTGACTGATGGCACCTCCAGCTTGAGTTCACTCAAACTGCGGTCGCCAAATTGTTTGATGTAGGCAAGATAGAGACTTTGGACTTGTGGGTTTTGACTGAGCAGGTCTGTTATTGCCTCTGGCTTTGCCTTACTAATTGCGCTGCAGAGTGCGCTGTCATCTGCTATATGACTGGCGATTACCTCCAGTAGCTGGGGTGGTGCAGCAGATATAACTGCGCTCTGACCTTTGAGATAGAGATGCAAGTCGCTATCAGGGACATTGTATTTTTTGAGAGCGCTCTTGAGCAGACCAAAGGCAATCATGGCAAAAAAGTCATTGGTGACAGGCGCATCCCAGCGGTTAATTAGGATGCTCTCTAGCTCCATATATAACTTGGCCAGGTCAGCCATGGTCATTTGGGCAACTGCCTCTCTATCCAGCTCAAGAGCCTGGTCCAGCCGTTTATTAAAAGCATTGATGCTGCTAGTAAGAGTTAAGGCCGCATAGCCAATCTTGAGAAGACTTAAGCCGCTATGCAAACGACTAGTCAAAGTACTACTAAATCCGCTGTCCAAATCACTGGAGAGAGACTTAACGCCCATCATCTGCTCCATAAAAACTCTATTGCTTTTATAAAATGGCAGCATGGCGATGACACCATACCAGCTTTGCATGTTGTAATAGATTTTGTTCTGGTGATAAGCCAACATAAAGTCAAAGATATCGCTGTGAGCCTGGATGGTCTCAATAGGTACACCCAATAGTTTGACAAAGCTCTGGTAGACCTGACTGTAAGCCCGCCTGGCAAAGCTAAAAGTAAGCGGACTGGTAGTGCCTGGATAGCTCTCCTGAATATTGCTAGCATCAAATATGGTGGTTGGTGAAATTGTGCATGGTGACACTGCACTGGATGACATTGTGGTAGATGACTGTTGTTTATCTACATTTTTGACAGTCGTTATGGGCCTTGCCTGGACGATGTAGAGATCCTGTCCAGAAAAACAAAATTCGATATCGACAGGACACTGCCACTCAGATTTTATCAATAGCAGGGCACTAAGCAATTGACTGAGCTCCTTGTCACTTAACAAAGTATTGTTCTGTCTGCTCAATTGATCGCTAAGCCAGACAGACTCTCCGTTGCAATGACCACTGACCAGCTTATCGCCATATCCTGCCACAAGATTGGCTAAAGGACGAGCTTTGTCACTTTGCTCACGCCCATTTGGCTGTATCGCTTTCAAATCATCGGTCAGAGCACCACATGAGAGTGGATCATCACTAAAAGCGATACCAGAAACAGTGGCCTCGACCATTTCCTGCACAATCACAAAAATGGAGCCGAGACTGTCTTTATTGAGCCTGCTCAATTTGAGATAGCTCTGAATCCTCTCACTTGCTAAAGAATCCCGCACATCAAGGATGCGGCGACTGACTTTGGCTACAGGTACGTTTAGATAACTATCAAATTGACCAGCAAAACTATGATTGACTCCGTCTTCACCACAAGCAGAAGAACGCACAGCAAAGAGGGAATCACAGTTACTGGCTCTATTGTAGTGACAGCCAGTATCGCCCCTAAGAGTCCTGAGGCTGCTCTTAAGCTGGCGTAAACTAGCTAAGCTGGGCTGCCAGTCTGGAGCAATGACAAAAAACGCTGGCACCTTAAAGACCTGATTATCAGTCGATTGAGCCAATCTCTTCAGTCGATAAAGGCCATCGGCTTTACCACCCTGACTTACAGTCTCTACACTGCTACAGGACAAATCAATGTTATTCATAGGACCTCTATAGATTTAAAAATCAAAACAGCCAGATAACAAACCAATACAGATAAATTGGCACACTTAGTAGATGTGCTGGCAATGGCAGCGCCGCCAGCACTCATAGCTTTGCCTAGAGAGACAACATAAAAGTAATCAAAGACTAAAAAAGTAAGACCAAACAAAAGCCGAGTCAAATCAGTGTGCATCAAGAGCAAAAGAAGACACTGAGAGATTAGTGAACAAACGAGCAGTAGACAAGTTGCGCCCCTGACACCAAGCAAACTGCTATAGCTCTGGATACCAGGTACCTCTAATTTGCTGTCAAATATTTTGCGACCAAGCTCAATCACCATGCCATTAAAAAAGCTCGCCCCAAAAAAGAACAGGAGACGCAGGTCAAAAGTGCCATGGCTAAAATCAAAACTGGTAATGAGCAGATCGCAAAACAGCATGATAAACATATGAGTGACCATATAGACAAATGGTCTTGCCTTCAAAAAGGTTGGGCAAAAAAATTCTCGCCCCATCAAAAACAGATAGAGCCAGGTGGCAAGCAAGATTAAAAGCACCAGCGGACCAGCCATTGCACAGATAGCAAGTTGCATAAAGCCCAGAGCAAAGGCTATAAAACTGAGTTGATTGAGGGTGATAAGACCACGTGGCACCGGTCGCGATGGCAGATATAGAGCGTCATTGTCTTTGTCTTTATGTTCGTCAGCCACCCTGAGCTGAAAAAACAGAGCAAAAATGGTCAGACTTGCTCCCAGCAGATGCTGCCAGTTTAGTAAGTCGCCAAACGAAACACCACGGTGCTCAAGGCGCAAAACAGTTGATAGAGTGATGCCTGCCACACTAAAAAGCACAGTCATAAGACCATAGCTGGCCAGAGGAAAGCGCTCGGCACAATAGAGCCAGAGACGTGTGCTTAAGGATAAAGATAGACGGCTTTGTTGCATGTCACACCACCAGGATGTGATCATTATTGATTGCCGTGCCAGGTCAAAACTTTATGGCAAAACAGTTTGAGTACTGATGCTATTAACTAATTTCAGCCTTTCATTTCAGCTGTTAATCGCAGCCGTTCTTCTCAGCCGTTCTTCTCAGCCGTTCATTTCTTCTGTCACTATTTGTCGTACCAGATTGCCGTCAGCCAGACCTTTGAGCTTGGGCATGACTGCCTTCATCAAGGACCCTTGATTGCGCTCAGCAGCAGGAATGGCTGCAATGATTTCTTTGATCATGGCGCGGATTTCGGCTTCTGATTTTTGAGCAGGCATGTAATGCATCAAAATGTCGCGCTCACGAGTTTCTTTTTCTACCAACTCCTGACGGTTGCCCTTTCTAAACTCGGCAATAGAGTCATTGCGCTGCTTTACTTGTTTTGCCAAAACAGCCATTTCGTCTTCGGGCGTGAGGTCCTTTTGGAGCTCCGTGCGCTTGTATGTAAAAGCCGACAAAACTGAGCGCAAAGTATCAATACGCTCTTGCTCGCGGGCTTTCATCGCGGTTTTAAGATCTTCTGAGAGTTTTTCTTTAAGGCTCATAACAACTATTCTTTCTGTCGGATAATGCAGACAATGATAAAGAGCCCTGAGTCATTTAGCAATGGCAGGCAAATCACAGGCAAATGAGAATAGAGAGAGTGTGTGTGTGTGCTAAGCCCAGACGTCTTTCTTCTCTTTAGGGCTGAAATAATAAACCGACTGCAAAAGTCCAATCGATACCAGGTCGACAATCAAAGCCGTACCGCCATAGCTGAGAAAAGGCAGAGGTACACCAGCTACGGGCATAATGCCAATTGTCATACCGATATTGATAAAGGCGTGAAATAGAAACATGCACAAAACACCGATCGCTATGGCTGCTCCGGCCGGATCACCGCGCGATTGCAAGGCAATTAATAAAGCGCGCACACAAATCACACCGTAAGCAAGCACGATAAGCGCACAGATTTTAAAGCCGAGCTCTTCGCCAATAACAGAAAAAATAAAGTCAGTATGGCGCTCAGGAATAAAAGCCCCTTGAGACTGGTTGCCGTGTCCAAGACCAGCACCATTAACACCACCAGAGCCTACGGCAATGAGGCTTTGCAAAATGTGATAGCCAGAGCCGCGCGGATCGTCATAAGGATTGACAAAGCTAGTCAAGCGCTTCTGTTGATACTCTTTTAGTACCCCCCAGAGGTGGGGACGCGCCATACCAAAGCCATAGTTGGCAGCAACAATGACCCCTATTAATAAGAGGCGCCAGACTATTTTGATGTCAAAGGTACGCCAGAAAATGACCAGAATAAGTCCAAGAGCGGCCAGAAAATACATCCACCACTGCAAATTGAGAGCATTGAGGATAAGACTGACAAGAGGACTGATCAATATAAGTATGTCGATAATTGTGGCGCCAGACCAGTAAGAGAGCCCCAAAAAGACTGCCCCAAAGGTCAAAGAAGTGCCCAGGTCGGGTTGTTTAAATACCAGCACAGCTGGTGGACCGAGGATAAATAGCAATTTAAAAATATCAAAAAAGCTGACAATGGGATGACGTCTGAGCCACGCTGCCAGTGAAAAAATGACGATTGGCTTGGCCAGCTCTGATGGTTGCAGAGTGATAGGACCAAGTGCCAGCCAGCGTTGCGCCCCCAGAGCAGAGTGCCCTTTGATCATAACGGCAAGCAGTAAGCCCAAGTTGAGCACATACAAAAAGCTGACCATGTATTTGTTGGTCCAGACTTTGCAGGGTATGCGCGAAATTATCAAACTGAGAAAAACGCCGGCGTACATATATTGCATCTGCTTGTCAAAGAAGCTAAGCGAATGCTGCGAGTCGTGCAAAACTGTAAGCCCGACAGCTGTCAAAAAGCCCGTCGCTCCAAGGAGCCAGAAATCTATACCCTGGAAGGCAGAGATTAAGGTCCTCAGAGCGGACGGGATCAGGTTTGAATTGTTGATTGTCTGAGTCAAATTATTCTATCCAAGCTCGTGCAAGAGCCATGGTTCAGATGCTCAACATTTGGATCTGAGCAGACGGAAATTCGCCACAAGCGATGCCCGACGCTCATATTGTTGCAGATCAAACTGGGTTGTGTCTTTATCCAGCTCAAAGTAGCGGGAAACAACAGCTACCAGTTCTTCTTCCAAACTCTCCAGTCGGCCAGCAGGCAACTCAAGACGGTCATGGGTAAGCATACTACGCATGCGATCTTTAGCTGTGGCGCGGGCACCATCGGTTTTTGGTTGTGTAAACCAATCGAATAGACGTTGCATGATTACCTCCTTAAACCCTTATTGCAGGGTTAAAAAAGCTGGCAATCTTGGTCATCCAGGAAGGATTTCTTACTTCCAGGTCCATGATTGGCACGTCTTCGCCGCGGATACGTCTGGCAATGTTGCGGTAGGCCAAGCCTGAGCGCACATTGTCAGTACCAGAGACAGGCTCACCTTTATTGGTGGAGACGATGATCTCTTCATCTTCTGGCACCACACCAAGGAGCTTGACTGAGAGGATTTCCAGTACATCATCAACACTCATCATGTCGTTGGTCTGTACCATGTTTGGACGGTAACGGTTGAGCACGAGACGATATTCTTTGATTTCGTCTTTGCGCGCTTCAAGCAAACCGATAATGCGGTCAGCATCACGCACTGCAGACATTTCTGGAGTAGTGATCACAATCGCTTCTTCGGCACCAGCAACAGCATTTTGGAAGCCTTGTTCGATACCAGCAGGACTGTCTACCAGAACAAAGTCATACATGCCTTTGAGTTCTTCGCAGAGTTTTTTCATCTGGTCAGAATCAACAGCAGATTTGTCGCGAGTTTGAGCCGCAGGCAGGAGACTCAAGTTAGGCAATTTCTTGTCTTTGACTAGAGCCTGGCGCAGTTTGCAACGCTCCTCAACGACATCTACAAGGTTGTAGACGACGCGGTTTTCTAATCCCATCAAAATATCGAGGTTGCGAAGCCCGATATCCATGTCGACCAGGGCTACCGATGCGCCACTACTTGCTAGTGCCACGCCGATATTGGCTGATGCCGTGGTCTTACCGACTCCACCTTTGCCAGAGGTGATTACGATTACTCGACCGCTCATTAATTGTCCTCGTTTGGCTGTTTGTACTTCAGGGTTGTGTTCTAAGCATTTTGAACGTCTGGTGCTTGTTCAAAATTGTGATTCCGGTCGCATTAGAGCTTGGTGAGCCTTCATTTTGACCATTGTGGTTGTTAGTCAAAACGACTTTTGCTGATCCGAATTTTTCCATCGGATATACGAGCAGTCTCTGGTCCAGTACCGCTGGCATAGTTGATACGTTTGCGGTCGGGAGCCCGAGCGATAGCATGGGCAATACGGATTTGTATTGGTTGAAGATTAAGAGCACGAATTTCGGCGCTAGTATTACCGCCGATACCAGCATGGGCAATACCTCTGAGGCTACCCCAGACAGTGATATCACCTTCTGCCATGATTTCGGCACCAGGATTGACGTCGCCGACAATGACGAGATCGCCTTTATGACTGACTGTTTGACCGGAGCGCAATGTCTGTTTGAGATAAAGCACCTGAGGCAACTTATTGACGTCACCGCTCGCACCGAGGGCTTCATCAGGAATTTGCTCAACTAGCTCAACTTCGCACTCTTCCATTGTCTCGTGTTCGAGTTCGATGAGCACAATATTGGCAATCTCTTCGCCACCATTTCTGTCTGCGCCTTTGTCTCCGTTCTTTTCGTCTGACTCCGCTGCCGGTATTTGACCACCGGGGATATCGAGATCGACTTTAGGCAAGGCCATGGGCTTGGTGGTTGTGACCTGAATATTGTTTTCTAAAAAGGCAGTTTTTGACTTTTCGCTTTTGCAATAGACTTGAGCAGGAAATACTCCCACGCCTTTAGCGATGGCCAGTACTTGTGCAGCCTGTGCACTATTCAATTCTAGTTTACCCATGCCGAGAATAACCCGACTACCCTTCCAAAATTGATTAGAGGACTGCAGGGTGGAACTCAACTGTTCAAGCGCTTCTTGGAAGCTTGAACAACCGCTCACATCAATAAAGACACCTTGCTCTGGTTGACTGATGATGGCAATTTTTGACATGCGAAGAGATCCGCCTGGAGAAGAAATATGCAAAAGACAACTTTGTAAAGTTCGTCAGAAACAATCGTATTGTTTGCATATCCACACGTCAAGCCGCCTCACATACGCACCGTATATGCAACCAACATAGAATTTTATGACATTACGATAAGAAAGGGCTGTACAGTGCACTACACGGCAGATTGACGATTGCAAACTAACTGAATTTTATCCAATGGTGGCACTAAAGATTGGTCTCTTACAGCAGGCGGTATATGCTACAGATAGCGCTTGGGACCGTTCTTCAACTCAGAAGAATTTTTGCTACTTATTCGAGCGTTACCAGAGTCTGAACAACTCAGACAAAATAGTCGACCAAACCAAAAGCTATTCGACAACCGCACCTGGGGCTTGAAACATATTGCCAATCAATTG
Source organism: Candidatus Obscuribacter sp. (assembly GCA_016718315.1). Taxonomy (GTDB): domain Bacteria; phylum Cyanobacteriota; class Vampirovibrionia; order Obscuribacterales; family Obscuribacteraceae; genus Obscuribacter. The sequence continues at coordinate 501,626 of JADKDV010000001.1, forward strand.
TTGAGCCGCTGTATGTGGATCTACTTCGCGCTTAACTACTTGCTCAAGCACTGATTGCACGTCTGATTTGTGTTTTAGAGAGTCCTTGAGATTGCGTCTGGCAATATCAGCCACTATTTCAGATAACTCCGCTTCAATGCGTTGAGAGCGTCTTTGGGTGAGTAAATCGGAGTCCTCAAGAAACTCTTTGTGGCGTTTGACTTGCTGCCAGAGTTGATCGACACCCTGCCCGGTATCAGCCACAGATACAATTACAGGAGGACGCCAGTCGGTCTTGAAATTATTCAGTTCAAGAGATGCTGTAATTTCACTAGCGGACTTATTTGCGCCAGGCAAATCGCCCTTATTGACGACAAAAATATCGCCGATTTCCATGATCCCGGACTTAATTGCTTGAATATCGTCACCGGATCCCGGCATTAGAACCAGGATTGTTGTATCGGCAGTCTGGGCAATGGCTAATTCCGACTGACCCACACCCACTGTTTCAATAATAATGACCTGATAGCCGGAGGCGTCGAGCATCCTCACCGCATCATAAGTACCAAGAGAGACACCACCTTGATGCCCCCTATTAGCCATGCTACGGATAAATACACCACGGTCAAGTGTATGACCCTGCATGCGTATGCGGTCTCCAAGAATGGCCCCACCAGTAAAAGGACTGCTCGGGTCAACAGCCAGTACGGCCACTTTCAACCCTTCTTTGCGCGCTTCACTGACTAAAGCATCTACCAGAGTGGATTTGCCGACGCCTGGAGAGCCAGTCACACCGATAATGTGTGCCTGTCCGGTATGTTCGAAGAGCTCACGGACCAGTTCACTGGCTTTTGTACCACCGTTTTCAACCAGGGTAATAGCCCTGCCCAGTGCACGCCTGTCTCCAGCCAGCACATTCTTTGAAATTGATTCCACTGTTTCGTCCAAAATTTAGCTATAACAAAAGGGATGGGATTTAATGAGCAGCGACCATACTTTTAGAAGCTCTCAGAATGACCAAATGGCCAAGCCTGGAGCACTAAAAATCAGGTGCTCTTGCCTTTAAAGGCTTTGAGCCAGCCTGGAGTATCTTTAGCTGCCTGATTATACTGGTCATCGACGTGTTGGCGGCGTTGAGCATTTTCGGCTTCGTTTAGCATCACAGCCAGTAGATCTCTTTCTGATTCGCGAGTCTTGAGTTGATGCTGCAGCTCTGTTGTGGATAGTCTCAACTCCTCCACTTCCTGCAGCTTCTGCTCCAGCACAGATGTAATGCGCCCCAATTCCTGGTGCAGCTGTTTGTTTTCTTTGCTCTTATCAGCCAACAAGAGCCCCTGGTTCACCAATTCAGACTTCAAATCTTCGCCATCGCGTGCCATGCGCTCCATCTCTCTGAGTTGGGCGGTGAGCATAAGATTTTTTTCTTGAGACTGTACAAGAGCTTCCTGGAGTTCCATCACCTTGGCGGCAAGGATATTAACGTCAAGACTTTGCACCGACGTAAGCGAGCTTGATGAAGAATTAGGATTTAGATCTGTCACAGTTACCTTCTTGGCTTGATATCTGTTATTTACCATGTCAAAAGCAAGACAAAGCAAACTACAAGTATATTGGGTTTATTGCTTCAAAACAATTGCTATGCAAAACTGGCAAATGCTACGGATTCCAGGTTTTATCATACTTGAGATCTTGCCCCTTGAGAAGCAAAGGAGTTCCAGTGCCTAACTATGTCGTAACCTGCAAGCAAATCTTAGCCCCCCATCCAATAGCCGAAACCAGGCTCTGGCTGGCGAATGGAGAAATACTGGCAGTGGGCGACTGGTCAGGTGACACAGCCGACTTTGAACCTCTTGATTTTACCGATTTTACCTGTAGCCCTGGCTTAATAGATTTACAAGTCAACGGCAGCCCCGACTGCAATTTTTGGGCCGACCCATCGCCCCAAAACCTGACCACTCTCAGATTAGAACTTGCCCGCTGCGGTGTCACGTCCTTTTTACCGACTCTGATCACAGCACCACTGAGCAAATTGATACAGACTCGCGATTTTCTCAAGGCTCAAGGTGCTGGACTAAATAGCGCAGTCAGATATGAAAGTGCCAGTCACAATAGCAAAAGCACTGCTACCCAACCCGATGGCGTTAGCTCACCCTTATCGCGCATGCTTGGTTTGCACCTCGAAGGTCCCTGCCTATCACCAGAAAGACCTGGAGTGCACCCTGCCAAACACATACAGCCTCTCACTAAAGACCTGATAGACCAGTTAGTCGACCCCACAATCTCACTTATAACTGCTGCTCTAGAGCAAGACACAGACGGAAGTGCTCAAGAGTTACTGTTGAGCAAGGGTGTAAAAGTTTCACTGGGCCATAGTAATGCCACATATGAAGAAGCAAACCGCTCCTTTGACCGCGGTGCAAAACTCTTGACCCACACTTTTAACGCCCTCCCTCCTCTACACCACCGCAATCCAGGGGCAGTTGGTGCTGCTTTGCTCGACGGCACTGTCAGTTGTTGTCTAATTGCCGATGGCTTGCATTTGGCACCAGCTATTTGTGATTTGATTTACCGCCTCAAAGGTGTGGATAAAACAATCCTCGTAACAGATAGAGCCACAGTTGGCACACTCAATGGTGGACTTGTGGGGGCTTCAATTATTCTCGACGATGCTGTCAGAAATTTTGTCCACTGGAATATTTGCAGTTTTTCTAGCGCTATACAGATGGCTTCCACCAATCCCGCCAAAGCTCTCGGTATTAGCAATCTAGGTCGTGTGGAGCCAGGTATGCTCGCCGATCTGGCATTTTTTGATGACCAACTCAATTGCCAACAAACCATCATCGGTGGTGCGCTAGTTAACAGATAAAAGTGCTTTTTAGCATTTGGGAGAGAAGACTGAGTTGAACTTTTAGTCGCTTCAGATCGTTTACAGAGAATATCGCGGCAATTTCTCTGAGCCTTACTGGAGGTGCTATGTTTACTCGCGCCAAAATCTTCAGATTAATTAGATCCCTGCCAGAGGGCGAAATATTCACTACCCGCCAATTACTCCACCTGGGCAGCCGCAGTGCAGTCGACAACGCACTCTACAACATGGTTTGCGAAAATATTATCGAAAGACTGGCCTGGGGTGTATTTCGCCTTAGCGAAGAATACCATTGCAAAAGACTGAAAGAACCAAGTCTCCTTGAGATTGCCAGAGCTAAAGTAACAGCATTTGCCAGAACACTTTATACATCAAGTCTTCACATCTTCTGCCAAGAGGACAAAGCGCAACCAATCTATGACGAACACAACACATTTTCGCTAAAGATTATTGGACATAGCTCAAGTTTTAGACGCGTATTTAAGGACAACAAGGCACCCATAACAATTAGGCTCAAAGGAATAGCGCCACGCAAAGCAGCTCTAGCAGCGACATATGACGGAGGTATTCTGCAATCATTCTGGCAGCTCGGTAAAGCTGCGCTTGAGCCAACAATCAAATCAATAGCACTATCAAAACTAAAAGCACCCGTCAAAAAAGCCGTAATTGAGCGCACTCAGCACCTGCCAGCCTGGATTACAAACAACATTCTGTTCAAACCAATAATCCTGGACATAGATTCATTCCTAAAGAGGAAGAATCAAAATGGCAAAAATGAACCAATAATCGACTACGAGATTCTGGATATTCTTCGTGCCGCACACAACCAAGAACAACGTGGTCCTGACTTGTTTGAGGACGATTCACTGGAAGAAGGTCATGATCTCGAAGATACAATTCCGCCGCCACCACAGGAAGAGGAGGAGAAGAAGGCGGTTAATGATCGTAACGATGAATTTGAAAAAGATGACGATGATGATGCCAACGATGCAGATCGCAAAGATGCGAAGGACGACGATGCTCTCTAATACAAAGTCAAAGCAAAAGAGAGAGCAGCGTTACCGCTGCCCTCCCATTCTCCCTGTTTTTGCAATCAGTTGAACAAGGCTGCATCACGAGCAGAGGCAAAAATGAAATTGATTGTTCCAGGAACCATCAATCCAACAAACACAGCGAGCAGACCAAGACTGATCAAAGATACGCATTTAAGTTGAATGCCTGCTAGTTTTATTGAACTACTCCTGAGAAAGATTCCTCGGATGATGGCAACACATCCAGAGGTGATCAAAACGCATTCGAGCATATTAGCGCAAAGATTGCAAAACGATTCCAGATTGGCAAGGTTATTAACTCTAATGGTGCCGGCAGTATTTACACCTTGCACGATAGTGCAATTTTCAGGAGCTATGGTGCCACTAGTGGCGCCCTGAAGAGCGGGTGCAACATACCCATTGCTGGCTCCTGCAAGGACAGGAGCAATAGTTCCGTTTGTTGCTCCTTGCATTAGTTGTGCAACGGTTCCGGTTGTAGTTCCGTAAGTAGCACCTGATAGTGTTGGACTGCCAAACGAGATAGCTTGTGATTGATCCGCACCAAAATACACTGAACTATTTAGTGAAACTATTCCAACTGTTGAACTAAAAACACTAGCCTCTCTAACTTTTCTGGCTGAGTTTAGTTCATGATTGAGTTGTCTTGCAATCAAAGCCTTCAATTCATTTTCAGCTTCTCCACTGACAGTCTGGCAATTACCTTTTGGTCTGAAACTCAACTTAGAATCAATACTGTACTCGACTCTTCCCGCTTGCCAGCGCTGAAAGAATCGATTGAGATCATTTAGATTGTTGCCGGTTCTAATTACGGGAGAGAAATTTGCAATCTCACTATGATTTTTAAAATAAGTATCTTCAGCCGCTTCAGCAGGGTCATAAGCAAACTCATAAAGAAAAGGCTTATTGGCAAATGGCGAAATGATATAAATCTCCTTATTGTAAGATGGCTGTCTTCCATGCAGCCAGAGCACTACACCTTCCTTGGTCTGACCAGCAAACTCGGAGGCTTTAACAAGAGCTTTGAGGTTATCCTGACCGCCTATAAACCTCACATCTTTGAGCTTATCCAGAGCAGTATTAAGAGTCTCGGGCTTAGTAAAGGTTTTGTCTTCGGCACTTGCCACTATTAGTGACACCGGCACGCCTTGAGGTACGTGCTTCAAGGATTCACGTATCTGGTTCAGGTATTTGGACGTTTCTCTGGAACCATCAACCACCACCACCACTCTTCCAGGGGTACTGGTTATATTGTGTTTGATCATTCGCTCCAGATAAAATGCAAAATCCTTTGTTGACGCGTTCTCTTGCACGGCACCAGGTCTGGCTTCATCAAAGTATTCTCTAAACAATCCGTTGTCAGTGCTACAGGCAAGATTGGTAAGTGGTTTGCGCTTACAAAGTATTGATGGTGCGGCAGATTCGATCTGTTGAGCAGTCAACACGCCGCTTATATACTGCAAACCATCCGTACGTTTACCTGTTGCAAAGCCTAAATTACTATTTTCAATCAGATTTTCTGAAAGCAGCTCTAGATTGTGTTCTCCCTCCATAGAGAAGTTGCTCGCGATTATTTGTGGAAGCTGTAGCTGAGCTGTTTCTAGCTGATCAAGTTGCATCGGCATAGCCATGGTAATCTGCATTTTTACTTGCTGGTCTGGCTCAAGTGATTTGCTTTTGAGCAAATATTTGCCATGACCAAGCTCAGTGACCATGCCGTCTGCCATCATGCGACTTTCAGCGGGCACGCCAGAACCTTCTGCAGTAAACTTGCCACTAACACTCTCACCGTCTTGCCAGAGTCTGACACCTGCGACAGCAGCAGTTTCTGGTAGAGAGATTTCAGCCCTGGCTTTCTGCCTCTCAGTGGTCTCATTCTGAAAAACCATTGTCCAGACGAGAGTGGCGGAAAGTTGGTCTGAGTGCAGGTTACCATTTAAGGTAGAACGCACCAGAGAAATTCCTGGAATTTTCTCTCCAACAGCATAATTACGAATCTGCTCAGCGTTCATCTGATAAACCGAACTTATCGCATTGTCATAAGCCACAGGAGATAACGGTGGAGCGTCTGATCTATTTTCAATTACAAATGGTCTGCCTTCCAGAGCAAAGTAAAGCTTCTGGGCCTCGAGCTTCTTTACTGGCAAAAACATACCGACAAATCCGACCGAACGACCATCAGCACAAAGCAAACGCAATTGCTTCTCAATTCCTAGCTTTCTTAGAAGATTTAGAGCTGGCATTCTTACTCTGGCATCCGAACTAATCGCCTGGCGCACCAGGTAGTGATCAATGAGCGACTGCAACTCCCCTCCTACTAATAACGCAGATGCCGCCAACGAACCGATGCATAAATAGGTCATGATTCTCTTTCTCGAAGATTCCAGCTCCTTTGTTTTTCTAATTTTGAGAACAAGCTGCAATGTAGTAAGTGCTGAAGCTAGATAAATAAGACCTATTGAAGACAAGTAGGTCAAAAACAAAGAGTCTTGGGGATAGCCGGTTGCCTCATATTCGTAAGTGCAAAAACTCGCCGCAATGCAAACCATTGCCAAAGTCATGGCAGTTCCAAAAGCAAGACCTGCACTTATACCCGGTTTTAAGCCAAAGACAAAATTGCTATGACAAACAGCACGGTGAATTCTGAAATTGATTATTGGGATAAGTAGGCACAGAGAAATTCCCAGAAAATTCTCTATGGGATGCGAAAGCAATAGTAAGACCAGTCTCTTCTGGGCTATCAATCCAAAACATAGCGGCACTAAGACCGGCATAACCACGCCACAAAGCATGACGAGCAGGTTGCTTCCCCGAAACAGAATTGAATCATCTGGAGTTGAAAACTCAGTCGCCCATTTGTCCAGAAAAGCATCTTGCAAATTCGATTGAGACACCTCCCTCTCTTTGGTTTGAGTTGAAGTGGACCGGTTATTAATAGTGGAGCAGGCGGTTGCGTCAACGCCTTCACCCTCATTTTCTGTATTGTGCCTACCTGCCCCGGCAAATTTGTTGCGCAAAGGACTGTTGACGTCCGAATTTTCGGACGTCGAATTATGCTCAAACATGATGAGCCCTCCGATTTTGATGCAAAAGATGCTGCCGCCAGCCTCAAAATCGAGGTGGCGTTTAGTAACCTTCTTACAAATGAAGAAAGTCGTTGAGCAAATTTTGGCTGTGGATAGTAAAGGGATACCAATATCGACAAAAATCGCCGACAGCTCGAAAAGCCGAGCGCTTACAATCTACTACCGAAGTCAAGTGACGTCAAGAGTCGTTTGACATTCGAACCATTTTGTAGTGCACTAGAAGTAATGAAAAAGATAAAGATCACCAGGCACTATTTGCTTGCGCTCGCCTTGAGCCTGAGCTTTTGTGGTCAGATTTTATTGGTGAGTGGCTGTGCCAGTCATCAATCGCCGGATTCGTTTGATCTCAATAGCTATCTTCAAAAGCAAGAAGGGTTGCAAATGTATGCCGGTGAAACCCTCCGCACTTTACAAGAGGAAGCCAAGTCTGGCGACACCCAATCTCAGTCCAAGTTGGGAGTCTATTATTTTATTGGCTATGGTACAAAGCCTGACCCTATTAAGGCATTTGAGATGCTTCGTGCATCTGCTGACAAAGGTGATTCGAGGGCACAGTTTTGCCTGGGAATGATGTATTGGAAAGGAAACGGGGTCACTTCCAATCTGTCTGAAGCCTATCGCTATTTAACCCTTGCAAGTAAAGGGGTTGGACAGGATGCAGAAATGGCTCGTAGCTTTCGTGAGCATTTGAAAACGCAGTTACCGCCAGCGCAGGTCGAAGAGGCCGATGCGGCAAGCGGTACCAATTTGTTGCCACCACAAAATTAGCCACTGAAAAGCATATAGAGCAATTGCTTTTATTAGCTACTGCGCTAAAAAGCGTACTATTTCTTCCGCTTGTTATTCATCGAAAGTCCCGCTACAACAGCACCAAATAAAGCGCCACCTATAACTGTAGACATTCGATCACGCCACTGTTTGTCGATGTACCGCTTCACTTTTTCGTCTGAAACCCCTGAAATTTCTCTTTCGTAGCTGGTTACGCGATCATTGCGAATAGCGTATATCGCTTCGTCTTTATTGAAGTGACCCTTAGCCAAAAGACTATGAGATCTCAGACAGAGACTGAGATCATTCTCGTCTATCAAACCTAACTCCACAAAAAACTTACCGGATCTAACAGGGTCCCGGAGCAAAGCTTCATATCTCTTCTGCACTTCCGCCTGGGAGAAAATGCCAGATTGTTTTAGCAAATCAACAAGTCTCAAATCAGCGTCTCGCTTCTCTTCAGCGGCAACTGCACCACTAGGTCCTGCTTGTGGAGCGGCTTTAGCAGCTTTGCTGACATTTTCAGCTGCACTAACCTGAGCCGCTGACTGTGCATCACCTTCTGTGACATTTGATGCTGTTTGTGACGCAGAAGCGCCATTGGATTCTTCAGCCTTAGCTACTTTGGATTTATTCGTCGACTGTTCCTTAACACCACTATTGCCCTTACTTGAAGAAGTAAAGGAGGCAGTGCCAGGTTCAGATTTAATGGTTGTTCGACCGGTTAAATTGGAATTGGTTGAACTTTTTGAGGATTCGGAATTCTCAGAGATTTTCGCACTAAATTCTCTGTCGTCTTGGGCCGAAATCCTATCTGCACGTTCATCATGGGTCGTCCGTTTTAAAGATTCTTCAGCTTTGAGCCAGTGCAGAAAAATCTCCTGAATTTCCTTTACGCCTTCTTCTCTGGTGGTAACGCCCCTGGCAATATTCTTTTGCACACTGAGTATGGAAGGAAACAGACTGGGAGAAAGCAGTCCCTGCAATACCAGAGTACTACCCAGAGGTACACCCTGATCAAAAGAGGTCTGCATCGCTTTGACCAGATCTTCTTCTGAGACTATGTTTGAGTCCAAAAGCAACTCACCCAGATATTCAGCACTATCCAGCAAGCTCTCTTTGTACTGCTCATTGGCTAGAGCCTCGGTCAGGTCGATATCTAAATCATTAACACGCTGTAGAGCTTCCAGCGCGCCATCCACAGACATGTCTCCAGCCCGAATTAGTCTCTGCAATTGCAAAGATGCCTCCAGCACTTCTTCCTTGACACAACCACTCATGATCAGCACTCGACCAATTGGCACGCCCAGCCTTTTAGAAACTTGAACAGCCTCTGTCATCTCCGCTGAACTAACTACCGCAGCTTGTACCAGCAGCTCACCGACTCTGATTGTGCTTTCTTGTGTCGTCACTGAATAGATCCCATCGAATAGTGCTAAATGCCAGAAATATAGATGTGCTTACCCCAGGATGGACCGGGTGGCAGGAGCAAACATATGTGGTCATTGATATCTTACCCTCTACAGGTAGAGACAAACGATGGCAAACTGGCCCATACAGGATCTAAGCCCTTCATACTCCTTAAAAGTGGCCTTTCTACAAAATATAAGCTTGCTGTCCGATTGCGTTATTTAATCTAATTACTGGGGATATTGGCCTTAAACGCCCATTGGAGATTGCTCTTTATGAGTCGAAACATCAAACCCGACAATAGCGGTTCTTTATCGGTACAGATAGTAACAAGGGCATTTTTTGCTAGTTTAATACTCTCCAGCCTCACTGTACCCTGCCAGGCTCAGGGCATGATGGAGTACGGTAGTTTGCTGGCCGCCCCCAAGGCCTTACCTTCTTCGGGCACAATTAACGCCCTGACCAGACCTTTTAGTAGCTACACTTTACCAGGTGGCGCACCACCTGCGGTGAATGGTGCGGCAGCCGGCGGACAACTAGCTCCGTATCAGATTATGGGTGCTGATGGCAATCCGCAAATTGACCCCAAAAAGGTCAAACTGATAGCAGACAAGGCTGCCAAAGCCTACGAGCTGGCCAAAGCCAAAGCCAAAATCACCAGCCCTACCGCCAAAGATCTCAAAGATGCAGAAACAAGCTTGCGCGAAGCAATAACACTACGCAATTCGGTCTGGGGCTATCAAGATCCCGCCATCCCAGGCATGCTTAACATGCTCGGCGACATCTACGAAAAGCAAAAACAGACTCAAAGTGCTGAGTCTTGCTACAAGAGTGCTTTGGTCTATATCAATCACCGCTCTGGCTCGGGCAGTTATGAACGAGTAGACACATTGAACAATCTGGCCAGGCTTTACGAAAAAAATGGTCAGAACAAAGAAGCTCTGGATAACTACGCTCAGGTTGGCACTATAAGAGAACGGCAGAACGGTGAAAACAGCCTCCTGGCTATTAAATCCAGGCTCAATTGGGCACGTGTAGCGGGACTTATGGATAAGCCTGAGGCGGAAGCATTATTTGAGCGTTGTCTAAAATCAGTAGAAAAGGCAGACCGCCAAAAAGAGGCGGATGGTTATAAGAAGGTCGTAAGCGAGCTTGCCGTCGACTATCCCTCTTATCTAGCCAAGCATGAGCGGGCTACTATGCTGAGCGAAGTCAAAGTGCGCCTTACGGCACTAGAAAGTGCTCCCGCAGCGACAACCAGCGCAACCGACGACACCACCAACGCAACTGCGTCCAAAACAGCTGGTCCGGGCACCCCTGCCGTGCAAGTCAACGCACCTGCCTCAGTATTACCCGGTACAGTTGCCTCGCCAAGAGATTCAGTTAGCAACAATGCCATTCAAAAGGGTGATGCAAAAGCCACAAGTCAAAAACCTTGATCAACTAAGGCTGCATCTAGAGCATTTCTATCTGGAGCGGCGCGTCACACTGGAAGTCACAGCCAGACTGGCTGGGCTCATATTTTTTATTGCTTTTGTAGGACTTTTGCCACAACTCAATTGTCTTTACGGCACCACTGGGCTTTTGCCAGTAACCGAATACTTTGATGGGCTTAAAGGTGCCCACATGAATTTTTCTAGCTATCCCACACTGCTTTGGCTTAAACCAGACGTCACAGGCATGGTGCTGACAGCGATATCTGGAGTTATCGCTTCACTGCTGGCCTTCTGCAATAAAGCAAAGACAATAGCCTTGCTCGTTTCCTATTTTTGCTATTTCTCGCTTTTACAAGCAGGTCAGGATTTTTTGTCCTTTCAATGGGACATACTTTTACTTGAAGTTGGCTTTGTCAGCGCATTTATTTGCAGTAGGCCGCTTAGCGCAGCAGTTAAAGGGTTATTTGCCTGGCTCCTCATTTTAATTGGATTTAAATTGATGTTATTGTCTGGCCTTTGCAAACTTCTCAGTCAGGATGCAAGCTGGTCAGGGCTTACAGCCTTAAACTATCATTTTTATACACAACCACTGCCTACTCCTCTTGCTGCCTTTATCCAGGCTCTCCCGCAAGACTGGCTTAAACTATTGTGCGGCTCGACTTTGTTCATTGAGCTGATCATTCCTTTGGCGTTTTTACCGGACGCAAGGGCAGACTCTTTGCCTTTGCGTCCTTTATATTTTTGCAAGTTCTAATAATGATTAGCGGTAATTATGGCTTCTTCAATTGGCTATCAATTGTGCTCTTTGTGCCCCTACTGGACGACAAAGCAATTGCCTTTTATGCAAAAAAGGAGCGGCGTAAATTCAAAGCATCGCCCCGCAGCAGACAATTAATACAATGGACCGGGGCTACATTGGCGCTTTGTCTAATCAGTGCAAACCTTATCCTATTGACTGGCTATATCATTCCCCAGCCATTGATAATGAGGCTTCTAATAGCCATGCCCGAACACTTTTATCTAGTAAATAGTTACGGACTATTTAGTGTGATGACCACACAGCGACCCGAAATAGTCATTGAAGGCTCAAATGATGGCGTGCATTTTAGCCCTTATGAATTTGCTTTTAAACCGGGTAACGAACGCCGCCCACCACCACTGGTGGCGCCTTATCAACCTCGTCTGGACTGGCAACTCTGGTTTGAGGCATTAAGAGCCACGGCTGACGAAAATGATTTAAACAGACCATTGTCTCAAAGGCTTGTTACACCAAGCCCCTGGTTTATCAACCTCATTGCCGCCTTGCAAAGTAATGACCCAAATGTGACAGCAGCACTGAGTTTTAATCCCTTTAAAAAGCAGGGACCGAGATATATCAGAGCCCGTATTGTGCAGTATAAATTTGCCACACCGGCAGAAATTTTACGAGATGGCATCTACTGGCATTCTGACTTCGGAGGCAGCCGCAATATCTACTTCGAAAACTAATCGGTCCTGTCTATCTCGCAGTATCCACTTCAAAAACCAATCTACTCTGCTCTGCTTTTTAGGGCAATTCAGACTGCAAAATTAACATCTGAGGCGGAGTAGCATCAGGCGGATAATACATTTCAAATTCCAGATCTTTGCTCTGATAGGGCTCTAGTGATACCACTTTTAGTACTGGCATCTTTTCACCTTTATGCATCACCAGATGAAAAAATTCACGCGCTCCAATGGGACGCTCCCTGATCATCACTGTGCCTCTAAAAAAGACATTGCTAGCAGGGGGTTTTAAAAAGGTGAGGGTATTTTGTCTCTTGTTGTCTTCTTTAACTGGACAGGCCAGACTGATTTTTATAAGCCTGACTACTCTGTCACTGTTACTCAGTCTAATTTTGAGTTTATAACCAATACCATAGTTGCCCTGTGCCCGGTAGGCCGAGCCACGATATCGACGAATCATCGGTGCAGCCTGAATCTTGCCTGTACCAAAAGTACCGCGCTCCAGACTGCTTACTGGATAAGCTAGATTGAGTGCTTTATGAGCAACAACCTTTTCAGAAATTCTGGCGTTAAAAGTCAGCCCCTTAGAGACTCCAGCTACACGCCCGTATATAAGCGGACCTTTACGACCAGGATGGCTAGGAAAATTTTTGTCCGACTCACGCGGATGCACTATGTCGCTTTGCTTGAGCAATTGTCCATAATCGATGGGACTGGGACTTGGACTGGGGATGGGGCTGACACTGGGACTGGGGTCGGGGCTGACACTGCCACGCACACTAGCACTGGACGGGTCGCTAACAGCAGTGCCTCCTGGATCAAAATGAGAGAGCAGGGCAAGCTCTACTGCTCCACTACTGTGGAAGTGCGCCAGATAGGAGCGGCCATTAAGAGCCGGTCTGAGATGCTTTACCGGCACAGGAATCTCTTCGATTAGCTGATATTGACCGGGTTCGATTGTTAGCTCAGGAGCATTCTCCTGCCTGGCCTTTTCACTTAAAAACTCCCATGTCACTCGATCTCCAGGGCCAGCATAGGGACTGACTGGACCTACCACCGCACTATCAGGAGTGATATTGATCGCATCCATGACTGATACCAGAGGCGGTAGTGCCACAAAGGGCGCATCCGGTTGACTTAAAAAGGTGGCGCGAGCCAGAGTCTTGAGTTTTATAGCCTTGTGACCAGGATTGTGAGCAATCAGACTGAGCTTGAGCACACGCTGATCAGTTTGCAAAGGCTCGTCTTGTTTACTTATGTGATGCAAAAAGACACCAAAATCTCTCTTAAACTTGTAGTTTAGATGGGCATCCGTAAAATCCATATTTGCTTTACTATGGCGAGAATCAGTCGGGCTCATAGTCGAGAGCAAAATGCCAGGATTAAGGACAATCTCTGGTGAATTGCTGTTAAACAACGGCGCCATGTCAAGGGAGCCTGACAGGGGCTTGATTTTGAAAGGTTGTTTAACACTGGCGCTGGCTACCGGATCAGCACAATAAGCGGTGTTAATGCTGCTACCAAGAGCGCTGCAAAGTGCAGCAGTAGAGTAAAAGAATGCGGTAAGTAGGCTATTTGAATTAAATTTCACGGCTCTTGCTCGAGTGACTGGTTAAGTTTAACCGCAATCACTAGCTGTAAAGTCGTACTAATATCTACTAAAATTAAGGCTCGATTGGACAAATGCTGGCTACAGTGTTGAAAGTGCCAGATGATGACAAGTCCTCTGGTGTTAAAACACTTTGAACAAGCAAAGGAGCAAAAATGACAGAATCAGTCAAATCAATCAATATCACTTATTGCGGCTCTTGAGGCTATAAATCTCGGGCTGTCAGTTTGGCAGCCGAATTGGAAAAGAAAATTGGTGTAGCACCAGTTTTACATCAGTCTTACGGCGGCATTTTTGAGGTAGAGGTAGACGGTAACTTGATTTTCTCCAAGTCAAAGCTTGGTAGATTTCCAGAACCAGGAGAAGTGCAACATCTGATCCAACCTCAATCTATCAAATAATGCAAATACAGAGTACGGCGTCATATCTTAATTAGTGCGGGGAATCAGCTTTGACAGCAAAATCTAAATATGACGCCATTCTCTTTCTATCTTTTGGCGGACCTGAAGGCATGGCAGATGTGATGCCATTTTTAGAAAACGTGCTGCGCGGTAAAAACGTACCAGAAGCACGGATGAAAGAAGTAGCGCATCACTATGAATTGTTTGGTGGTGTCTCACCAATAAACGCACAGAATAGAAACTTAATCAAAGGTCTGGAAGCAGAGCTGAAGAAACGCGATATAGCTCTACCAATCTATTTTGGTAATCGCAACTGGCATCCCATGCTGGCCGACACACTCAAAGAAATGGCCGGCAAAGGTGTCAAAAACGTTCTCACCTTTGTCACTTCTGCTTACAGTTCTTATTCAGGTTGCAGACAGTATCTGCAAGATATCGAAAAAGCCCTGCAAGAAGCTCAAGTTGACCTGAATATAGACAAGCTACGTATTTTTTATAACCATCCGCTCTTTATCGATGCCAATGTAGATTGCGTCAAAGAGGGTCTTGCCCACTTTACACCAGAACAGCTTAAGAGCGTTCACATTGCCTTTACAGCTCACAGCATACCCACAGCCATGGCTAGCACCAGTGACTATGCCGGTCAATTGCAAAAGACCTGCGATCTGGTGGCACAAGCAGTGGGTCTGTCTAGTTACAAACTCGTTTACCAGAGCCGTAGTGGACCGCCCACTCAACCCTGGCTTGAGCCCGATATCCTGGACCACATCAAAAATCTAAAACAGCAAGGTGTTAGCAATATCCTGGTGCACCCAATTGGCTTTGTCTCTGACCATATGGAAGTAATTTACGACCTCGATCACGAAGCAAAACAGCTTGCCGATGAACTCGGCATCGATATGGTACGCACCAAGAGCAGCGGCAATAGCCCCAAATTTGCTGAGCTTATGGGGTCCCTGGTGCAAGAAAGGCTACAATCAGAAATGGACGCCTCAACAGAAAAACCTTGCGCCATTGGTACACCGCTGCCTGATGTATGCGCGCCTGACTGCTGTGCTTACACACCCATGAGACCGCCTCAAGCGGCAACTCAAAAGTAGAGAATTATTTGCCTTCCAAGACAAAAATTTTGCCCCTCTTTCCTTTACCCGAGGTCGTACTCTTTCCGGGTAGTCCTTTGCCGCTGCATATTTTTGAGCCGCGCTATATACAAATGGTCAACACAATCATGGAGAGCGATAAAACTTTTGGAGTTCTTCTCTATGACCCCGAAAACTCACAAGCCCGGGTGATTGGCTCTTCCGCCGAAATCACCGAAGTGATAAAACTGCCCGATGGACGGATGAACATCATGACTGAAGGGCGCAGACGTTTTCGCATATTGCGCACAATTGAGGATCTGCCCTATTTGCAAGGCGAGGTAGAGTGGCTCGAAGACTTGCCTTCAACCAAAGAGCTGGACACAATTCAGCAAGAAGTTTTAAATTATATCCGCGACATTTTGCGGCTATCTAGCAAAATCAATGACAAGACAGTAGAAATGCCTGACGACCTGCCGACGGATCCTCTCAGGCTCTCATACTGGGTCGCTGGCACCATGTATAGTGTGCCAGAAGATCAACAAGCACTGCTAGAGTTGCAAGACACCTTTGGACGCCTCAGTCATGAAGCCAAGGTCCTCTCAGTCACAACAAAGTTTTTAGCCGCCCGCAGCGCCCTCAAAGATGCCATAGGTTAGCGGATATTAGCGCTGGTGCGAATTTAAATGATTGAGATAGCGTGACACAAGCCAGCTATTGTCTTGCATAGCCAGTTCCATATCGGCTGGAGACTCCAAATTATTGCCGCGCATAGTGCGTGTACTGACACCAGCCAGTACATTTGCCTCCAGCCTTTGTTGGCTGGTTGGCCAGCGCGGGATCATGCCGCCAACAGCATCTCTAGGTCTCTCTACTTGCGGCATAACACTTGATGGTTCAATGCGATAGACCTCAAAGGGCTTCCCGCTATTGGGCTCACGCACTCTGCGCTGTTGCGATTGCAGTGCTTTTAAAGTGAGAGTGAGATTGTCATCCTGAGCCACACTCTTAGCAGCAGGCAATTCGACAATGTGAGGCAAAAGCGCGCCATTTTCATCCAAAAAGCGAAACTGCTTGGATCCATCAACACGCTCCACGAGCCTGATATGCGCCAAATTCTCGGGGAAAGTATGTTCAATTTGTCTGCCGTTAATATCAAATACAACCCGACCATTACTCTGAATCCAGCTCCTGGAGCCGTCGGCATGAGGGAAATAGGTAAAACTATTAGGCACATTATCAATTAGCTGCAGATGGTCGCCTTGACCAACCACAGCCTTAATCACGTGGCCATCAGCACTGACTTCCATGTTGGGAGTGGGTGCATCATTGACACGGTAATGCCTGACACCATTAGCATAGTCAGAGGCAGTGATACTTTTGACCGGATAGCCAAGTTCAATCAGCCTTGCCTCGCCGCCATTAAATCCAACCATAACCTTGCCGGAAGCATCAACAGTTGTCTGCGTGCCGTCAGTATGAGGAATTTCGACCCTTTCACCCGGATTTAAGCGTACTTGATGCACAGCCTCGCCATAGATACCGCGACCAGTTAGGATTTTGCTGTTACCTGAAGCATCACCGACCATAGCCATCACTGTATTTTTGGCTTCAGCACTGGGTCTAATCTCACTCATATGGAGGCGACCGCCAGGCACACCAGCAAGAGCAGGAGCTGGTTGCATCAGTGAGGCAGTATCAAAAGCTAGCTCTTTTACAGCGGTATTGAGTTTACCAATAGGACGAGCAAGGCTGGCTGGCATTTCACGAGGCATCAGCTCGGCGTCTTTATAGCCGAGCCGGGCAGTACCGAGCATAAAAGCTGTGCTAAAACCAAGGGGTCCAAGAGTGCTTTCAAGAGCTGCCTTTGACTGGTCTACATTACTTTTGTCCATGCCCCCGACGATGCGTTCAGCATCGCGGTAGGCTGTCACGGCTTGCGAGCCATAACCGACCAGACCGACTGTGGCAGCTGCCATGGCCGGCACTCTGGCCCAGGCCGGTCCGCGCATGGCAACCATCAAGGCATAACCACCGATACCTTCAGCGGCAAGACGACCTGGATGTTCGGTGACTTCTTTGTATCCTTCGGTAAATGTACCCCGAGCCAGGGCGCCAGTTAAAATTTCGGCGGTTTCTCCAGTGGAGAGCCGCTCCACTTTGACACTCGGTCCGGCAGCAGCGTCCATAAAGCTCTGACGTGCTTCAGCATAAAGTTTGCTGTTGTCCAGCTGGGCGTTACCTTTTTCCAGGTTTTGACTTTCGACTCGGTCGCTCATGCCCACCATTTCCGGCTTTGCACTTGTATTTATATATATTGTCAACTGTCCGCCCCATGGTAAATGGGGTAGTACGAAATGAGATATTAATGCCGCCAAAATAGTCTTCTGGTATAACTTCTGGTCCGACCAAAAATCGGATTGTGGAGCAAAGGCCATGGGGCCTTTAGTTAAGGAAATGAAGTTGAAAATATCTTCTCAATTGCGCGCCCTTCTTCTCATAGCAATTTCAGGCACTTTTGTCAGTGCTTGTTCTTCTTCTGAGGACAATTCCGGCGCCAAAGCTGCAAACACGGCCGCTGACTCGGCTGCCACTACCAGTAGTAGCGTTAACAGCCAAACAACCAATACACCTGGAGCAAATCAAATGACTCAACCCACACAAACAGGCGCTGTCACCACACCTAGCGGACTTCAATACGAAGAAATCGTAGTAGGTAACGGGGCTAGCCCAAAATCAGGACAAACAGTCGTCGTACATTACACCGGCTGGTTGACTGATGGTACAAAGTTCGATAGCTCAGTCGACAGAGGACAGCCCTTCAAGTTCCAAATTGGTCAGGGCATGGTAATCAAAGGCTGGGACGAAGGCGTCATGACTATGAAAGTCGGCGGCAAACGCAAATTGACCATCCCAGCTGAACTCGGCTACGGTGCTCGTGGAGCAGGCGGAGTCATTCCTCCAAACGCCACACTGGTGTTTGAAGTACAACTGCTCGGTCTAGAGTAACAGGTAAAAATGTTTAAGCCGCAACTCTCCTGGTTTGTCGCAATAACCCTGGGTTTTGCGGCTTTTACATTTGTGCCACCAGCTAATGGTCAGTCTGACCCAGCCACAAAAGACCAAGATACTGCCACAAAAACAGCCCTGAGCAGCCATATCGAAGTCATTGCTCAAACTAAAAGGCTTGAAGACTCCTCAAGCAGGCTCGATACACCTCTTAAGCAATCATTAAAAACCACTCTCAGTCGCGGTAACCAGGATTTAGATGAGCTTAACTGGGTTAGCTCCAATGGTTCCATCGCAGGGCGCGTTTACGCCACTGCCATAATTGACCGCCTTAATAAAACACCTAAAGGGCAACTCTTTGACAGCCTGCTAAAGGATGAGGCGAACTCCAATGTCGCCTATTTATCAGCCGGTTCGACCTGCCATTATTCAGTCTCCGATATTGCTATAGATCAGCGCTCAGCGCACCCCATTCTCAAGCTTTTGCCATGACCATAGAGAGTTAGTGCAAAGTATTACAGTATCTATGTTTAGCCCAAAATCCATACGGGCACAAAATTCTTAAGTGGTGTGAGGCATTTGTTCAGGAGATGCGATGTCCGTTAGTGGCAACGAAATAGGAGATTTGCTAGTAGACATCGGACTGATCACCCCGGAAGAACTGGAAAACGCCCATAACGAGCAATCCAGAACCGGGGAGAGACTATCTCTTGTCCTGGAAAAACTCGGACTGGTCTCCCACAATCAGCTCAAAGATGCCCTCGAACTGCAGTACGGGGTCAACTATATCTCGCTGTCTAAAAATCCGCCGGCTTCCGAAATAGTCGCACTTTTGCCGGAAGAATTGAGACGCAAACACAGAGTCATCCCAGTCTCACACCATGGCACTCAGTACACCATTGCCATGGTTGACCCAGATGACATCATCGCCTTTGACAGCCTGCGCTTGCATCTCAAAAGTGGTCAGATCAAAAAAGTTGTCTGCACAGCCGATGACTTTGAGTTTTTCATAGCCAAGCTTGATCAAGAGCAAGAACAAGCTAGCCAGGACAAACAGAAGCTAGAACAAGAAGTAACAACAAAACCAGCTGCAGCTAAAAAGGGCGAATCAAAAAAGACTGCACGCAAAACTCTCCATTCGTTGTTTGATGATGACGACGACGATGAGCTGGAGCCAGTAAAAGAAAGCCTGACTGTGGCTGAGCCAGTTGTTGCAGCCAATGCTGCAGCTGATTTGATGCAATCACTGGAGCTATCAGCGTCACAATCGAATGAAACGAGTGAAGAGGTAGAACCTGCACCAGTGACTACTGAAGTGCAGGAAATTGAACACTCAGTTGATATTGTCAGAGATGAGCCAAGCGAAGAGCCGTCGCTTTCTCTTGACTCGTTAACACCTATAGAAGCAGTGGTGGCCAATGTCGCCACCCATCTTGCTGATAACGCTCCGACTATTACAGGCAGCCCACTTTTGGAAGAGATCGTAGAGTCAGAATTTGCAAGCTTTTCAGACTCGGACTTCTATGAATCTCAAATCAGCACCAAAGAAAGTTATTCACACATGAGTTCTGAAGAAGAACTGAGCCGTGTACTCGACATGGTGCTGGGAGATTCAGATGACTTGCTTGAGCCTTTAACTCCAGAAGAGAGAATACAAGAACCACAGTTGCTACCTCAATCAGTTATTACTGAACAGCCGACTCATACTGAAATAGATACTAAGCCTGAGGCTGATTCAGAGCCAGTTATCGAGATGTTGGCAAGCCAGACCGAGTCAATGTCCGACACAAGTATCGATTCAGATACAAACTCTTCTGGAGATCCTCTCGCTGAACTGTTTTCGACTCGTCTAGATAGCGAGCCTGCTGCCCCAGAACTTGAAGCAGATACTGAGACTGTGGCACCAGCTATAGTACCGGCAGCCACAGCAGACTTCGAGGCCGAGACGCCTATTTCAGCCACTAAAATTGCCACTGACAATGCAACAATTAGTACACCAGAACCAATACCGGTTGCGGCAATGCTCAGAACTCCTGCAGACGAGATAGCCAACGCGCCGGCAATGACACCAGTACTGGCTCCAGTTGGCACTTCTTCAGCAGTTGCCGCCTCAGCAAATAGCGCTACCACCATAAGTTCGCCAGCGACTCCATCCAATGGCGGTCTGGCCTCTCAGGCGATAACAGGCAATCCAGTGCCTGTAGTAGATACAGTACAACAAGATTCGGCGGTAGCAGTTGCAACTGCCCCGGCTCCGGCACAAGCTCCAGTTTCGGCTGCTGCTGCTCCAGCTCCCGAGACAACTCCTGCTCCTGCCTCTACGACCCCAGCTCCTGCCTCTACGACCTCAGCTCCCGCTCCGGCTCCGGCAGCGGCTCAACCTCAGCCAGGAGAGCAACTGATGAGTCTGGCTCGCGATATAGTGAGCAAAGCAGTGCAACAAAAGTGGTCAGACATTCATCTGGAGCCTGAACAGTCCACGATGAGTCTGCGCTACTTCAAGAGTGGAGAGCTGCTTGCTGACTGCAAACTACCCTTACAAATTAATCAGCCTTTAGCAGGCAGCTATAAAAAAATGGCAGGACTCGATGCCAGAGTCTCAGGCCGTCCACAAGACAAACGCTTTGCCACTACACTCAATGACATCACAGTCGAGCTAAGAGTGACCACTATGCCATCTGACTTTGGCGAAATGATTGCGATTTCAATTAAATACGATTGATTTAATAACTCGCAAATCAGCAACTAACAATCAACAAACACGTCAGTTACAACTTTTATTTTGCAGACAAAAACGGTAAGAACTAGTTACTCTGACTTGCTCTCAACGCTAGCCACAGGCTCAGCATCCGAAGCTTTTGGCTTAACCGAATCAGCAGGCTGTTCGTCAGCTATTTCTTCGTCTAACATGCCGTGATTGCGAAACAACCACATGCCACCAAATACGATGATGGCCACTCCTGCAATCGCTGAAGCATAGTTAAGAGCCGAGAAAATACTAATCCACATCGGATTGGGTGGAGGCGCTGTGACAAAAATCTCTTGCGTTTTGAGCTTGGGCTCTGCCAGCACTGCTAGAGCGCAGGATGACCAAACAAAGGCTGTGGCAACAAAAGGAGCTAAAGCACTCTTACAAATTTTCGGGCTGTTTTTGCTCGCATCCCATTTTTGTAATAGGCCCATAACTGCTCCTCGCTTGATAAGCTCAAAAACTGACAACCAATTATAATACGCTTGCCGCCGCTCATGTGGTATTTCATGCCCATTTGCCCGGCTTTGCCTATCACTACACAAAAATGCATTTAGGCTTTAAGATTATCAGATACAACAATAATAGGCGGTGGAGGCGTATTGCGACTCGGACTATGAATATGATTAAGTGGGCTTTAGCGCTAGCCTTAACTACCAATCTCGCTATGGCACTTACAGCCGCCAACACGTCTTTTGTATTTGCCCATGAAGCCAAGGGTGTCGAGTCGTCACTCATTATCAATGCCAGCCCGCAGTCGGTATTTGAGCATATCCAGTCTTCTCGAACTATGGAACCGGCCAGGCGTAAACTGGTAAGTCATGAAGGGAATGTTGCTGTCATTGAGGAAAATTTTGAAGACGTGCCTTTTATTGGCAAAGTCAAATGCACCTATCAAGAAGTAGAAACCCCGGGAAAACGGGTCGAGTACAAGATGATCACTTCAGATAAGTTCAGATCCTTTGAAGGTGTATGGGACCTGACACCGACCGGCGACGGTGAAACTCTTGTTAAACTCCATGCTTTAACTGAGTCCAAAATTAACGTACCCTTTGCTTCCGCTATAGGCAATCCATCTGCCCTTAGGGATGTGCAGCGTCGCCTCAAAAATCTAAAGACCTGGACCGAAAAAGACAACAGCTGCAAAAGTCATAACGAAGCCAACAAAACTACTAATAGCTCAATCTAACCTGAGGTCCAGATGCCCTTAAACTTTTCAGTCACGGCAATGACAATGCTTATTGCCATGACCCTTGCCCTTGCTCCGTTTGCCGCTACTAGCATCCAGGCTAAGCCCACTGGCGCCACTAGCAAAAAAAGCAGTGCTGCTAAAGAAATTGTCTGGGAAAGCAGTTGGAAAGAAGCGACAGCAAAGGCAAAAGCCTCAGGCAAGCCTATAATGCTCGACTTTTATACTGACTGGTGCGGTTGGTGCAAACGTCTGGATCGCGATGTCTACACACATCCTGCTATTATCAGTCAACTGGGCGGTCGTATGATCTTCCTCAAGGTCAATCCAGAGCGCTCTCCATCCGAGAACAACCTGGCATTGAGATACAAGGCCGGTTCATTCCCAACGGTAGTCGTGATTGATGCTCAAAAAAATGAAAAGGGGCGCATTGAAGGTTATTTGCCACCAGAGCGCTTTTTAGTATCTATATTGGACACTTTGCGCTAATCCCAGGCGGTAGCTGGATCATAAGTATAATTGGGGTCCTTTTCGTCGGTCACTGAGTCCTGACGCTGCTTATCCCACTGTGCACTTTCTTCACCAGGGTTATCCCACCAGCCACCACTCATAGAGGCATTGGGCACATTAGAATAGACTGGCTGCTGTGCTGGTTGAGCTTGTTGAGCCGATTGCTGTGGCTCTGGCATGACAGCACCAGAGTACTGTTGATTGTATTGACCTTGATAAGGTTGCGGTTGATTGCCACCGTTGTTATTGGGCTGGAAGCCAGATTGCGGAATCTGATTGGTCTGACTGATTTGCTGCGCGTATGCTGACTGCTGGGGCGGAATCTGATTGGTCTGACTGATTTGCTGTGCGTACGCTGACTGCTGGGGCGGAATCTGATTGGTCTGACTGATTTGAGGATTAAAACCAGGCTGAGTAACTGGTTGTGCTGGTAGCCCCCAGGGAGACGGTGCAACTGCTGGTTGAGGCTGACTGATTTGCTGTTGAAAAACTGGCTGACCACCCGACATGGACTGGGCCGTTGCGGCCGGCATGGGCTGCTGCATGTAAGGCTGTGCTGGCGCCTGCGCACTGGGCCATGAGCCGGCCGCTTGTGCCGTATTAGGACTTACAGTCTCAGCAAAGACCTGCACTGGTGCTGGCTGTACAATTGGATTGTTTTGACTGATCTGCTGACCATAAACACCAGGCTGAACAACTTGAGGAGCAGGCACCACTGGGTTATCGTCAAAACTATCCCAGGGATTGCTTGGTTGACTGGGCAATGGTGCCTGGGCTACGGGCTGGACAAATGGTTGAGGCTGAGGCGGCACAACTGGCGACTGTACTACAGGTTGCACTAACGGCTGAGGGACTGGCTCACTGTGCGGGTAGTCGGGGTGGCTAAAAGGCGAGACACCTTCCAGGTTTGCTGGCATCAAAGAATTTAAGCCAGTCTTGCTTGTCTTACCTGGAGACTCGCTGTCCGTATCTCCCCAGGGATTACCAAAGCCACTAACCTCTTGAATCAAATCAGCACCAGCTGGCTGCGGCAAAAAAGTTTCATGGGCACTATCGCTCTGCGGCGGCCAGGTTTGCCCATCGCCAGAGGTCAAGGCTGACGACTCAAATTCGGCATCGTCAGGTAACCGAGAATGCTCTAGAGTGGCTTCCAATTGATTACGAAATTCGCCTGGAATCTGTTTGAGAGTCTGAGATTGTGAATTGAAGGAAGCTGAAGCGTGGACAGGCGGAATTACACCGGAAGAAGCCGCCACCAGCCAGTCACCGCAAGTCTTAGAACAGATGCCCTGCGAGTTTAGCTTCTGCAAAATCATAGTAATGTATTCAGCAAACTGTGCTGAATTTGGACCAAAGATCTTTTCGTATTCATGGTGGACAAGCACCACTTCTTGTTGAATCGAGGAAAAAAGCACTGCCAGAGCTTTATCTGAGGTCCGCACACAATCCTGCTGCAACCTTCTCAGCTGCCAGTCTGGATCCTGCATTCCCCAATTATTTTGCACGCTTTCAACCTCCTTTCCCAACATACCCAAAACGCCCCAGTTGAACCTATTACAACCACAGCAATGTGGCGATGTTAAGAGGCGTTAACAATTACAAACGCCTTACCCGCTCTCCGCTCTCTAATTTTCTCCCATTGGCAAGCTAGTGGATTGATAAGAGCAAAATCCAGCTAAAATTATGTCTTGCACTAAAGGATATCTATGCCAAGCAAATTCGTAAATTTCACCAGCGGGATAGTGCTCAGCGTCCTGGTCAGTTTTGCCCCGGTCTTTGCCACAAGCCCTGAATTCACACGCCATTATGATCTGGGAATGGATTTTCTCAATCGAGACCAGTATAAATTGGCAATACCAGAGTTTGATCTGGCCATTAATTCATCACAAAACCAGGGCAGTGATACAGCTAAAGTCCTGGTGCAGCGTGGCACCGCCTACAGTGCCCTCAAAAATTATGCAAAAGCTCTCATCGATCTCAATAAAGCCCTTGAGCTTGACCCTAAAAATGATCTGGGATTCAATAATCGCGGTGCAGTTTATCTGCGCACATTTAAACCAGAGCTAGCGGCCAGAGATTTTGATCAAGCAGTGAGAATAAACCCCGAAAATAAATACGCTGTAGTCAACCGAGCTGGTGCATTTATGATGCAGGCAAATCCAGGCACCAAAGTGAGCAGCACCGTCTCATGGCTAAATACAGGCAAGCACTGGCAGTCTGATTTTGCAGGACATGCCGCCGCACTAACGGCTCTGTCTTATCTAGTGTCTCGAGATAGTGCCGCATTTAATGGCATGGTCGATACTGCCCTCAAAAAGCTTGATCGACTGAAGTGGCCCTTTCCTCTATTTCAATATTTCAAAGGCAAAAAGACCGTTGACGATGTGCTGGAAGCGGCCGAAGACAGCACCTACAACTTGATGCAAGCTCAGTGCTTCCTGGCCATTGATGACTACTGCAAAGGCAATATGGAGCAAGCTTTGACCAGACTCGATTTTGTCACCAAACATGGCACAGTCAACTCAGTGGAATACTGGTTGGGGCAAGACTTGATCAAACGTATAAGTGATGGCAAAAAGCCAGCGCCTGCTAAAAAAGCACCCGCTAAAGCCATCACAAAATGACAGGATTTAGTGATAGAGAGCAACTCCTGAGCATCTTCAGGGTCTTAATTGCACTTCTAGCACTGCAGTCTTGCCAGCAGCTGGCCCAATTAGATAGCTTTGTCCTTAATTTACTTGGTATCACCCAGGCCAGTGCTCAACCTCCTGAGCATCTAATACTGATAGCTTTACCAGCAATACTAGCCGGCGCGTTAGCAATCTATAGCGGTGAAGTCCTGAGCGATAAACATCGTCTGATGGTGATGTTGCAGCTTATTTCGCTGTCATTTTTAGTACAGTGGTTTTTGCTTACGACTTACAAACTACCAATAGCCCCCATGTCCGCCATACTGACCGTACTGGCCGGCACATTAATGGGCAACGTGCTTAAGAGACAAAATCAAAAGCAAAGCCTGATGCAAACAAGTTTGATGCAATTGCAAATGACCAATGACGAGATAGCCAGCACCAGGCTCTCTATGGTCAAGCAAGATGAGGCAGATCGGCGCATACTCGCAGCAGACTTACACGACCAGGTCTTAAACGATCTCAAACAAGCTAAAGCAAAACTCGCTGAGTTACCCAAGAGTCCGGACACAGATCAGCTGCGCCAATTGCTTGATCAAAGTGCCAATCAAATCCGCACAGTAATGGAAAACTTGACTCCCTCTGTGCTAGAAAATCTTGGGCTGATAAGCGCCCTGGAAGATTTGTTGAGTCAGTCGGCCCAAAGAGCTAATCTGAGGACGCGACTGGATAAGGGCAGTGTCGAGACTCTAAGCTTTGATCCGGTGGAAGAGCTTTTAATTTATCGCATTGCCCAAGAAGTGCTGAACAATACAATTAAGCATGCTGGCGCCAGACAAGTGACGGTCAAAATAGAAAGTACCAGTGAGTCGGTCATTATCAGCATCACAGATGATGGCAAAGGCATAGAGCCCGATAAAGAAAGAGGCATCTCAAGAGGCTTGCGCTATATCAGACAGAGAGCCGATATACTGGGAGCAATTGCTAGCTGGCATCCTGGTAAAGACAATAAAGGCACCACTTTTAAATTACAGATACCACTCAGAGGTCAATGATGCAAACTCTCTCCGTGTTGATATGCGAAGACTTACCAGCACTGCGTCTACATGCCAGGCAGGTATTGACCGAGGTCTTTGCAGGCAAAGCTGAGATCAAAATTGAAGAAGCACAAAATGGACAGGAAGCCATCAAAAAAGCGGAGACACACAAACCAGCCTTGATCTTGATGGACATTGCCATGCCCGAAGTCAATGGTATTAAGGCAGCTTCGGCAATCTGGGCTAGTGCTCCCCATACCAAGATACTTTTCTGGTCTCAATATCAACACGAAGCTTACATAAGAGAGCTGGGCAAAATAGTCCCGGACGAAGCTATTCACGGCTATCTACTTAAAAGCGAATCCGACGAACAGCTAAAGGAAGCTATTACCTCAGTTTATTTCAGTGACCTCCCCTACATAGGCAAACAGATTGAGGCTGTAAAACATCGACTAAGAGACAAAACAAGCGCCATTACTGACCTTGAATACCAGACTTTGCTGGATATATTTGCCGGACTTACAGATAAGGCCATTGCCCAGAAAGAGCATATTTCATACCGAGGCGCACAAAATAGACTTTCGACACTTCTCAATAAAATACTAAAAGGCGAAGATTCATACTTACGAGAAACAGCCGGTAAGGAAGTCTTTAATCCTCGCACCCGCCTGATTTACGAAGCATTGCGTCGTGGTCTGATTTCTATGGAAGATCAAAATCAACTGGAAGAAGACCTGGACAACTGGCTCTTTAGCGAATACGGCTGGGAAAAACAAGAAGTCTAAATTTAAGCCTCAGCCCTTTTGTTATTTTGCAGTGGATCACTACTGAGACTACCCAGTCCAAGTAAAGCAGCAAATGTCTGATTGAGTACTTCTTTATTGACCGCCGTATCCTCAACTACAGTGAGTATATTTGCTGCCACCATATACGATTTACGCTGACGGGCAAATGTTTTTAGATCGTCAAACACAGGTAAACTCAGGACCTGACGCACTTTGAGTCTGACCAGACAGCGATCTTTATGATAATGATATTGACACTGCGGATTTAGTGCGGCAATCAACCAGGCAAGGTTTGTGTCCCCGTACAACCTGGCCGCTATCTGAGTTAAGGTGTCACCTAATGCAACAATAACTTGCGGACGCACAACAGTCGCCAAGCTGACTTTATCCATGACAAGCTGAGCGACGTCCTCGGCACTAGCAATAACATTGCTATCTGCGCCACTGTCAGCTAAAGGTGCTTCAAGTCTTACTGGCTCAATTTGTTGTTCCGGTCCCCGAGCCCTGGCCGTACCTGCTACAGCTACGATAACAGCAAAGACCAGCTCAGCTCCTGTTATGTACTTAAGGTCGCGAGTTGTGCGTATTGCGATATCACTTGTCGTCTGTCCACCAGACAAACCACCGCGCTTTGCTGTGGTATCGTCTATGGTGCCGATAGAGTTGCTTAAGTCCTGTACTAAAGGCGATTTACTGGGGGCTACATGCTCAGTACTTTTGATTGCTGGCTGAACCACTGTTGGGTGATTGGCCTCGCTTGCACTGCCAAAATCTTTATTGCTATGCTCAGCAGTGGACTCAACAGGTTTTAAGACGTATGTTGTATTGGTGTGAGCCCGGCTGGCTCCATCAATTGAGTTATTTTGAGAAGGCATCTGGGCATCAGCATGAGGCAACGCATGGGGTAACAAAGGTTTAGTGTGGACAAAAAGAGCCCGCCCGCCAGATGGAGACAAGACAATAGCACGGGGAGCCGCTACACCAGCATCAAGAGTGTGCGTAAGTGGCAGCAGATTGTTTTTGATGAGCCGGTCAAATGTGCGGTATTGAATGATATCTAGATATAACGGCGAGTCTTTACTATAAATTGCTACTCTCGCTTCAGCCGATTTAATTGTCCTTTGCTCTGACTGCCCAGTTGCATCGATTGTCTGCTTGAGGACTTGACCAATTGGATCTCGTCGCTCAGGTCCTTCCAATTTTGGTTTATCGACGAGTACATTTGAATCTATTTTGGCAGTGCTAGAGTTATGGGCCGCAGTACGACTCTCAGTCACCCCCATTTTTGTCTCTACCACCTTGCCGACGCCGGCTTTTGTATTTGGTAGCGAGGGGTTTTCTGTCTTAATTTCTGTTCTTGATTCAGATTTTACTTCAGCTCTTTGTACCTTTTCAGGTTCTATTTTTGGACCATTGCTTTGACGTGCCTGGTACCCGGCTTTAGACTCAGGTCTGATCCCCTCATTATTGTCTCTGTGCGGTGCTTGACGATCATCATTAGCGGGAGCACGTCCCTCATTTTTTGAGGGATAAGTCTTGTTTGGTGGCGGCGCCTCTGTATTGCTAGTAGGTGTTGGACTAAATTTTTGCTGCGTTTTATCAGTGCTTTTGACTTCACTATTTTTGTCTTTAGTATCTGTCAAATCAGAATTGCTCTTAAGTGGTGCTACCGCCTTTGGCTGCGGGCTTTGCTCACTTACAATTGAGCGGCTATTTACTCCAGCGGCTCTGGTTTCGGCAGACTTAGCTTCACTTGCTTTGACTTCAGTACTTCTAGCAGGTGCCGCTTTGGCTTCACCGCTCCTGGCATCGCTCCTGGCATCACTTGACCTGGTTTGTAAGCGAGGTGCATCTTTAGCCACTCCAGGCACTGCCGCTCTAGGCACTGCCACTCCAGTCGAATTAGTGCTGTTGCGAGTTGCTTGAGCGTGTGGACCTGGCGTCACCCTGGCAGTTGCTACTGTGGACGGTGGCACGCTCTTGGTCTTTTGGCTCAGAGCCTGATCAATTTGTCTCGATAAGGCTTCTTGATTATAAAAAGGGATTTTTGCAGGTAACTCGCTGTGCAGCTTTTGATAGGCCTCAACCTGTCTTTTTTGCTCTTTGTTTAGTCCACTCATATCAGTAAGAGCATGCCCCTGACTGAGCCTCTGTGCGATAAGAGCCTTGCCTTTTTGGTAGTCGCTTGCCAGCTCAGGGCTAACATTGTCGGCAAATTGTTTGCCCAGATCGTTATGTGTTACAGAGTTAATTGCTGCATTGGTTAAGTCACCGGCATCTTGCTGGGCCTTGTCCACAGCTTTTGTGACTTGCTCAAACACCTGAGCTATGGGATTACTAGTCAAAGCCGGTTTAACTTCGGTACGCTGGTGTCCCTTTATCGACTTTTCGACAGCACTGCCTGATCCTGTACTGTCGCCCGAGCCATGACCACTGGATTCAGTATGGTCTGCTTTGGCCGCTATCGACTTGTCGTTGGTTTTATCCCTGGGGTCTTTCATATTCACCACCGTTCAGGAATTTATACCCTCAAATAAAGACTTTTGAAACCTCCTCAGGCGTCAATGGACGCCACTGTCCGGGCAAAAGAGCCAGCTCATCGAGAGTCAGTTGACCAATGGCGTGCCTTACCAGCCTCAAAGTAGGGCACCCTACTGCTGCTGTCATACGCCTGACCTGCCGGTTCATACCTTGTGTCAATGTCAGCCTCAACCAGGCTGTCGGAATATTTTTGCGAAATCTAATGGCTTTGCCTCGCTCCGGTAGCTGAGGCTCATAATCCAATAATTCTGCGCGCGCTGGCAGTGTCTTTTTGCCCTGAATAATTACACCCTGAGCCAACTTTTTTAAAGCTTCACTGTCAGGAATATTCTCCACCTGCACCAAATAAGTGCGCGGATGGGGCTTGGCCCCTTCAAACAAAGTACTGGTCAAGCGACCATCATCAGATAGGAGTAAAAGCCCTTCTGAGTCAAAATCCAATCGACCAACCGGATAAACATGCTCGGGGAAGCCAAAATCAGCCAGTGTTGTCTTATCCGAAAAGCCTCCATCAGGGAGCTTTTCACGACTAAACTGAGCCAGCACTTCATAGGGTTTGTAAAAGGCCAGATAGAGCCTATCCGGCGCAACTCTAAAGCCAGCTGACTGACTGCGTCCACCCTTATACATCGGATATGCTCCTCAATAGCGGGTTAATTTGTGCCATCAAATACTTAATAGAGCGCACATCCACACTATTGCCGACCAGCCGATAGCGGGTGGATAGTGGTAAATCCTCAGGCAATTTGTATTGAGGGACAAATCCTAACAAGTTTAAAATCTCCTCTGGGGCAAAAAACCGTGCACCACCAGTAGTAGCAATTAACGATCCTGAGGCTTTACGACATTTATAATAGCCACTAGTAAAACAAATGGCACGACTATCTGGAGCCTCACTGTCGATGATATTTAAGACCGGTCGATAACGCTCTAGTTGACTGTCAGGTAACATCAAACTACTCAGTTGCGCCCCACTCATATTGCTAGCAATATAGCTACTCAAAGCCGCACTATCAGCTGGTGCTACTGGAGCGGTGAGATGCGGCTGACCCAGACGCGAGGCGACAAAAAAATATCTCGGTCTGAGCATGGGCACACCAAACATAGTAGGACACAAATTTAGTGTGGTTAGCTTATAACCCAACTGCTCAAAAGTGAGGTTGAGATGTGCCTCCATGCGACTACCTTTGATACCATCGACGTTTTCTATTAATACAAAAGACGGTCTTAGCTCTGGCAGGAGTTGCAGCAAATTAAGCAATGAGCGCGCGCGTGGATCATCTTTATCAAGCTGATTGCCGCGCACACTATAGGGCGTGCATGGCGGAGACATCCACCACAAGTCCGCTGGCTTGATTTGCCCGACCTTTATAGAGTCCAAATTATGTAGATCAGGCACCAGTCCATAGTTTTGAGTGTAACTCAAATTGGCAGCTTGATTTTGATCAAAAGCCTGGATGATATCGAGCGCCACTGAGCCAGTGCGTGCAGCCTGAGCAAAAGCGCCAATGCCCGAAAAGAACTCTATGACTTTTAAACTCAAACTGGTTACTCGTTATTGTGGACGAGTACCGGTTATACCAGCCGCCACAAAATTTGTCGCTATCGCCTGACGCAGGCTGATACCAATGTCATCTGAGGCATCTGGCAAGAAGTTACCGAGCCCAATGCGTGCATTATTGTCAAAATGTCCCACCATATGCAGGACAAAGCCCCGGCCAAAAGGAAAAATACAAGCCAATATGCCCAGATGCTCAGGGTCTTCAGCAGCTAGCTCAGCGGAGGTGACCAGTACTCTAACCTTTTGGGGATCGAGCACTTTGACCAGGTGGGCGCTATCATCCAGTTTCCAATAAGCCTTTTTAACGGTATGAATAGCCAGCACGGGGTCTGGAGATACATACTTAGCCTGGTAGACAGGTCTTTTGTTGACACCTTTGTTCCAGGTTATATAGCCCGGGAAGGTATTAGTCACAGTATTGTCCAGAGCCCAATCTGTAGTCAGCAAGTAGCCACCACGGGCGACAAAATCGCGCAATAATTGCAATTTTTCTCTTTTGAGATCTCCAGCACAGTTAATAATGACAACCTTTGCAGCTGCCAGGGACTGGGCTGTCAAATCACGGGGCTTGATATGGGTATAGGGCAGACCCAGATTCCGTAAAGTCTTGTCGGCATGGTCCCACTGACCAGCTACTTCCACAATAAGCTCATCGTTTTGCACTTGACCGTAGATGATCGGATGACTTTTGCCAAGCCACACTCTAAAAGCATTTGGCTTAAGCATGGAACTCTTAGACGCGCCAAGATTAAAACTTGTATTATCGACAAAACCGATAATCGGATCACGGCTGTCAAAACCACCACTTGCGGTGTTGACAGTAAATTGCAAAGCCTCGACCCCTCCCTTAATAGGGGACACTCTTTTGGGGGCTACGGGCGGCATCAAGCTCAGATTTGTAGACTGCGCCAGAACATTATTGCCAGGCAATAGGGCAGCCAAAGCCAATCCAAGACTCAAAAGTGCTTTTTTTGCGGACATTGCGCCCCTATCGATAACTAGCTAAAGAGGAGACGCAGAGAGTAGCACTTTGTATCCCAAAGCCTGTCAAAACAAAACAACATTTCATTTGGCGGGGCTTTTTAGCCAGCACACAGCTGATAAAATCATGACTTTATCACCAGCGAGCCAGTTTTAAGTCTATGAGAAAGTACAACAAGAGTTTCAAAGCATTTATTGGATTGTTAGCTCTGTGCAATTGCACGGCTATATCCAGCGCATATGCCGAAGAGGCTAAAGATGGGTCAAAAGCAAAGACCGAAAGTACCACTGAGGCTAAAACTGAGTCGGTGAACACAGGTGCTAGCAATCTTGCCACCACTAATACGGCTACCAGCAAAGCCGCAACGTCAAAAGAATCCACCAATGCTAACCAGACTAATAACTCAAAGTTAGATAGCAAAGCCTATGTGTTGCGCATCAGTGGTATCGCATTACCGCTCAAGTCTGCCACTATGAGTGGAGTCAATCTTTTGGGTGGACCCATACTATCGCTGACTTTGCCAGTAAACATCTCAGGTTATGTCAAACCCGGTCTCAACAATCTTGAGATTGAGTATATTTCTGATCCCAAATCTGATTTTACAATTGTGATTGAGCGTCGCACGCCTGGTCCAAAGACTGAAGAATTGGCAAAAATAACTGTACCAGCCAATGACTCAAAAGGAGTTTTGGCTAAAAAAACACTTGCCTTTAACATCGCTAAAGGCGAAGAAACAAAAACTATCACAGAGCTAACTGATGCTGATAAAAAAGCCATCCTCAGTCAATTTGAAACTTATTACAACACTCTCAAAGAACACAAATCAGAGAAGCTGAGACAGCTCTACAAACCTTGCCTGGAGACCGAACGCAAGCTCGTACCTGAGACCACAAAGTTTTTTGAAAAAGTTGTAAATCGCGAAGCCCAAAAGGTGCGCAACCCTAATATCGAATTGCCTGCTATCGATAAAGAAGGACTTGCCTTCAAAATTGAGGGCGACAAAGTAAGACTCTATCGTGAAAACAATAAAGCACTATTACTCAGCAACGAAATTGAAGTACCGCCAAGCAGCGTCATGTTTGAAGTACAGCCGGCAGTACCGGCTAAGACCGAGACAAAAACCAAGTCAGTAAAGAGCAAAACAAAAGAAGTCAGCAAAAAGTCCGATAAAAAAGTCGCCCAGGAAAAAGATCACGGCACTCAAGTTGTAGCCGAAGAAACCACTGATGCTGGTAGCAAAATTGGTGCACCAAACGAAAAAGAAATGCAAGTTATAAGCGGTGTGCACGGCGTCGATCAAGCCGCCACTCAAACCAAACCAACCCTTGCCACCCCCAAATCACTAATCAAAGAAAACCTGGTCAGATTCAATCTCTATTTTATGAAGGATGAATCAGGCGAGGGTGAAGGTGGTTGGACTCTGGCCATTCCGCCAAACGTCTAAAATGCGTGCTTTTAAAATACTGTGGTTATTGCTGGTAGTCATAACATTGATTATCTGTGGTTTGGTCTTTCAATACCAACAGGAATTGAGCATCCCTCAAAAACACAGTCAGGCAGGCAAAATATTTGCGGTCAAAAAAGGCACTTCTCTGGAAGAAACTCTCAATGGTTTGCAGAGCGCTGGTATCATCCGTAATGCCTTAGCGCTGAGGATGTACATAAGGCTAACGGGCAAATCTCCAGTAGTTAAAGCTGGTGATTATACTTTTGCCTCTCCTCTGACGGCTCTAGATGCGCTCTCCACGCTGGAAGCTGGTGGCATACAACCGATAAAGTTAACTGTAATTGAGGGTTGGTCAAGGTTTGACATAGCTGACGCCATGGTCAAGATACCCAGCCTTAAACTCGGCTCCAGGCAAGAAGCGCTCAAACTCATGGATAACGTTGCTCTTATTAGAGATCTCGATACCAGAGTTTCTAATCTAGAAGGCTATCTTTTTCCTGATACATATTTTGTCCAGTCAGACACAAAAGCCAGCGATTTGATTAAAGAAATGGTCAAACGCTTCCGTCAAATACTTGGTAAAGTCGTCGCTAAATCGACTAATCCCAAAGCTTTGAATGTCCACGAAACAGTTACGGCTGCCTCTATTGTCGAAACCGAGGCCAAACTAGATAATGAACGTCCAATTGTGGCATCTGTCATTTTTAACCGATTAAAAATCCACATGCCACTGGCCATGGACTCAACTATCGTATATGCCTCCAAAGTGGCCGGCAAATGGAAGGGAGACGGCATCGTTTATCTAAGCGACCTTAACCTAAAGTCCCTATATAACACCCGCAAATACCCCGGACTCCCACCAGGACCGGTGGCATCTCCTGGAGCAAGCTCTCTAAAAGCAGTCCTCAACCCGGCATCGTCCTCTTATATCTACTATGTGAGAGACCCGGATCGCAGTGACGGGGCTCATACCTTTTATAGTGACCCGCAAAGTTTTGAAGTTGGAGTAGCTAAGCTGAGGCGCTGGGAAGCCACCCAGAAAGCCCGAGGATTGCGCTGATAGCGTCAATAAGCAGGATAAAAACAGCTGGTATTTAAGATGGGAATCCTCCCCTTGACTACCTCCTCCAAAAAGCATTTACTGACAGTGAATAACCAGTCCTTTTATCCGAGTAACTAATTTTTGGTTCAGTCACAACTCTGTGGCTAAAATTCCCGCTTATAAGTTGGTCAATTGCAACGACTCAACGCCCATCGGGCGGCTTTAGCATGCATATTTTTGGTGGTGGCACTATTTGTAGTGGCGCCAGTATC
The DNA here is from genome assembly GCA_016718315.1 of Candidatus Obscuribacter sp. Lineage (GTDB taxonomy): Bacteria > Cyanobacteriota > Vampirovibrionia > Obscuribacterales > Obscuribacteraceae > Obscuribacter. The sequence goes on from JADKDV010000001.1 coordinate 536,548, forward strand.
GGCCGCTGACCGAGACATACCCAGCTCTCTACTCAACTACCGCGACCAGTTGCTTAAAAGCCGAGACTATCTTATGGACCAGCGCTACTATCTCGACAAAGACCTAAGCACCGTAGACTCACTGCTTAATCGCATCAGATATAACCTCAATAGCGCGGACTATTGTATGCGGATCATCGCACTGGACAATAATTATTATGCCAGACAGCGCTATGACGCCCTGATGCGCAGGCGAGACTCAGTGGATAAATCACTGCGCGACAATAATGCAGACTTAATCGATGTCGACGCCAAAATTAAGTACTACGCCTGCCAAAACTAATAGTGATATGGTGTTTTGACAGTCCATGGGCTAGCCTTAAAGCGAGTGTGTAAGAGCTTAAAGGCATCAGCCGAAATTTTGCTGGTGACTTTATCGGTGGCACCCAGATGTGTGGCTTTTACTACCAGGTGGAGAGCTTCTGGCACTCTTTTATCTCCTGGATGTTTGGCTGCATAGTCAAGGACAATGCGACCAAGATAATCAGGAGCCGTACCCAGGGCCTTGATTTTGCTTACACCATTTTTGCTTTCACTCTCGCCAAAGGGCAAATCTAAAGGCTTGTCACTGCTGGCAGTGTCATTGCCCCACCAGTTGTCCTGGAAGTCATCAATTTGCCCGTAGGCCGTGTCTCGAGGTAATGCAGCGCGAACAAACGGACGGGCGCCAGGATTTTTGAGGATAAAATAAGCAGCCATAAAAGTCTTATCTTCTGGTGTTGCCGACTCAAAACCAGTGAGCATTTTTGCAGAGGCAGGCATGCTGGCACGCAACAAAGTCAGTGCTTTATCTGCCTGGACAAAATCTGAGAGTATTACAGAGCGAGCAAAGGCCGCCTGCGCAAAGTCAGATTTGTTGTAAGTGGTGACCTGGGCTGCTTCCACAAAAGCAGGACTGGTCAATTTATTATTGATAAACTGCGCACTAGCAGGCAATAGCAAAGGTTTTTCTTGGGCAAATTTGAGACCTTTTTCGATTTCAAAAAAGTTTTCAGGGGTTTCGGTAGCATTGTCACCGCCCACCACCGCCGGCGCGATAAAAGATAGTTTGACTAAATCGCCGACATTTTTTGCTGTGTGCACTTTTAAGGTCCTAAAAGCAGCCTGAGCCGAAGGCGGCACAGAAGGCCTCGCCAGCACTGCGTCAATCAAATTGCGGGCTTCGTCTTTTTTGCCAGAGCCAAGCGCCAATCTGACTAGATGATACCTAGCTGTCGTATAGGCACAGCTAGATTCGGGCACTGCCATAAGTGCTGCTTTGATTTCGGCAGCCTGACTGTCGCTCGGTTCTATTTTGCTAGCCAGAGTGAGTAGCCAATGCAAAGACTTTTTAGACTGATACATACTTCTGGCATGAGCCAGAGCATTGCTATCGCCTTTAGCAGTGCTAAAGTTCCAGATCCAGTCTGACATTTCGTCTTCATGGACCAATTTGGCTTCACTTGCGTCAGTAATTTCGTGTTTATCAGCGGGGTCTTCAGGAGACTCACCAAAAAACTTATCGAGGATAAATGTATAGTCACCAACAGCAGTGCCAAAGTCTTTAGCATGACCGGGCTCGGTCAAACTGTTAGTGAGCTTTTTAAAAGTGTCATGGGTACTCAGTCTTATTAAAATAAAATGTCTGAGTCCGTCGATACTGTCTTTAAAATCGCTGTATTCGGGTTTGGCAGCCAGAGCATCTAGATGAGTCAGAGCTTTTTGCAAAGAGGCATGACCGGCAGTCTTGTCCTTAGAGAGTGTTCCCTCTCTTATATAAGTGCGAGCCACCATATAGTCAGCAATTTTGTGCCAGGGAGACTCAGTATCTTTAGCGATTTCACCAAAGAGATGACGAGCTACGTCAAAGTCTCCAGCATAAAATTTAGCTGCGGCCATTTGGTATGAACGATCTGCACGGGCTGCTTTTGTCGCAGTGACAGGCAGGGCAGCAGGAAATGCTGGCTCAGGATTGCTCTTTTTTAGCTCATAATTGTAGCCCGGTCCTGGACAGTGGCTAAAGACTTGATCCTGAGCCGTCAGCCATTCTCTGACAGGAGCAGAGGCAGCACCCTCTTTGGCAATTAAACCATCAAGAGTTTTAACGGCTGTGGCAAACGAATCAGAATTGCAATTGAGATAAGTAACATAGTCATCGCCTTCGATATTGCGATAAGTGTCATACGAATTTAGTTTTACTTCTTTGACACCAGCCACCTTTTTGCGAGCTTTGAGCCAGTTATCGAGCTGGGTACCAGAGTCATCGATTGGCAAATTAGGATCACTGGCAAAGCCCAGACGGAAGTGCAAAAGATCTATAGCCTGGCTAAGCTCAGTGGCTGTAAGCGGTTTGGCATTGAGGTTGCGGTAGGCGAGCACTAAATAGCTGCGCGCATAGGTGGGATTTAGAACGCCTAGATTACCCTGAGCAAAGAGTTTAAGAGGGGCATCCGGGTGGCTGCGATAGCTAAAAACAGCATCATCAAAAAACGGACCACAAGCGATTGCTGGACTGATAAGTGCTGCCAGCGAGAGCGCAAGCGCAAGCTTTTTGACATTTATCCTTTTAATGGCCGCTATCACGATTCTTCCCCTCTGCCAGTATGTTGAGCGCACTTGTAACCCTGTTTTGAGTCCACGGCTTGCTACAAAAAATATAGACACAAGCCACCTGACTAAATTTGCCGCCCTTGATCATAACCTGCAAAGGCTCAGGATCGTCAAGGCTAAAACCGACACAAAGTGGACCCGCCGGTGCTTTTAAACCATGGGCTTTAAGATAGCGTAGAGCTGACTGTCGGCCACCCCCCATGGTAAACAGCATCGGCACAAAAAAATCGACTTTGCCATCTAAATGAGCCTGACTCAACCACTGGTCAGCCATACACCAGGATGCCAGGGTAGTAATCGAGAGAGGCAAACCACGCGGCATCCGCTTGCGGAGACAATCCAAGAGATTTATATAAAATTGTCTCTGATCAAGGGTTGCATCATAGTCAATCTGCAAGCCAGTCAGTACGCCGCGACCTCGCACAGTGCTGGATAAAATACGCTCAACAAGACTTTCAACCAGCGCTCCTTGCTTATTTTGAGCAGGCAAAGACCTTACGTCTATTCTGACTACGGCGATACGCTCAGTATGGGGTCTGACTTGTAATCTATTGAGTCGCGGCATCTCTCTAATATTATTGCCATCCACCAGGATGCGATTGGTCAAGCAGGCAACCTTGCCGGGTGCTAAACGCAAATCATCATCGTGATACCAGGACCAAAAGACAATCTCAGGCTTAGCAAAAGACTGAGGCTGAGCAGCGGCAACTGGCAAGATATTAATGCCTGATATAAACACCATTAAAAAACAAAGCCAGTGGGCAAATCGAGCCACTCACTTAATTTCCTTGAGATACTTGAGCAAATCAGGCATTTGTTTCTGGCGGAAGTTCAATCTGATTTGTACAGTTTCTATTGTTTTTGCCACTGAACGACGACCGTTCGGCAGCGGGTGCCTGCCCACAAATTCAGTCAGGTTTTTAAGATCTTCTTCGCTGTTAAAATTACCAGCGGCTTCAATCAAATGAGGCAAGTGTTTGGCATCAAATTTTTTAGCCAGTGCTTCCCAATTTTGATTGAGAAACTGCCAGGCTAAGCTCCGCCCCCAGCTAGAGGCAAGCAATCGCCCTATTTGCCTTGGACCATCCTGAGCGCGCACATCCTTGGTCAGAACCATATCCAGACTGTTAGTTACCAGTTCCTTTTGTCTAAATGTACAAAGTGCACCCAAATTGCGTTCATATGCCTCTGGTGTATTGGCTAATTTAAAGGCCTGAGTAATGCGGGCATAGTCATCTTGATCGCCGTTATATGCCACCACATTGACTATGGCTGAGAGCAAGTCAGGGTCGAGGTTTGCATCCTCGGCCAGGTAAAGATCAAATTTGGAGCGACAAAACTCCATACATTCAGGATCCTGACCGACAGTGCCAAGTGCCTTTATTAACTGACCGCGCAACTGGGATATCAATTCGGCTTCGCCTTCTTTCTTTTCAAAGCCAAGATTAGCCAGCTGCGGCTTGAGTCGAGAGCGTACATAAGCAGCATAAGAGTTCTCTTCGCCTGCAGCAAAATCCTCAAAGGATAGAGTTTGCCCTATCAATAACGACAGCACATAAGGGTCATTATCACCAGCCATGGTAAGGCTGTAATCAAGATAATTTTTGATTGGTGTGCGGGCACTAAAGGCCAGTGAATAGACATCGCTAGCCAGGCTAACCTTTTCGGCACAGTTTAAGAAGTCCTTTTTGACTGTCTTTAATTTAGCCAGTTGCTCCGCACTATATCTGGTGCGATAAAAACCATTGCCCATACCGTTGACAAATAATGGAGCAGAAGCTGCGTTAACACTGACAGCCTGACTGTCTTTATCAATCACTTGCTTTTGACTGTAGTTATCACCTTTGAGTACCACAGGGATTTGCCAGAGGGCCTTTTCGCCTTTAGGCTGCACATTGCCTCGCAAAAAACGCTCTTGCGAGATTGTTACAGGAGTGACTACTGTACCTTTCTTTTTGGCTGTGCTCTTACCCTCGGTCATAGTGACCAGTGGACATCCTGGTGTATAGACCCATGATTTCATGAGCTCCGCTACGTCCACTTTGGCACTGCCACTCTCTAAACTCAATGCCTGCCAGAGATCACCAGTGGTGGCATTAGCAAATTTATGCTCTTGCATATAGCGCTGAATACCAGCTTGAAACTTGTCTTCACCAAGATACATCTCGAGCATACGCAAAAGAGATCCGCCCTTTTCGTATGTTATTTCGTCAAACATCTCCATAGCGTCTTCAGGCGACTTGACCGGGTATTCTACGGCTCTTGTGGCCAATAGCCCGTCACTATCGAGGGTAGAGGCCCGAGAGAGTGCAAAATCATCCCAGTTATGCCATTCTGGTTTAAGTTTTTCGGTGGCTTTGGTGGCCATCCAGGTGGCAAAGGCTTCGTTAAGCCAGAGGTCATTCCACCATTTCATCGTCACCAAATCGCCAAACCAGAGATGGGCCATTTCGTGCGCGATAATGCCAGTGACTCGCATCTTAGCCCGGGTACTAGCATTGTCATCGATTAAAAGCGCTGTTTCTCTAAATGTAATAGCGCCAAAATTTTCCATAGCGCCAGCACTAAAGTCAGGCACCGCAATCAAATCGAGCTTATCAAAAGGATAGTTAACACCAAAATATTTCTCGTAGTAAGGCATCAACTTTGCTGCTGTATCGAGGGCATAACCAGTCAAGTTTTGTTTACCAGCTGGTGCCCAGACTCTTATCTTTTTACCATCGACATCCACTGCCTTAGAAGGCGCAAACTCGCCAATCACCAGTGCAAAGAGATAAGTCGACATGGCCGGCGTAGCCTTAAATGTCACTACCTTTTTGTCTTTACGCTGATCTAATTTTTCAAATTCCTGACTGGCATTACTTATCGCCACCATATTGGTAGGGATGGCACAAGTCACCTTAAAAGCAGCTTTAAAAGCAGGTTCATCAAAACAAGGGAACATGCGCCTCGCGTCTGTGGGCTCCATCTGGGTGGTGGCAATCTTATGCTCTTTACCCTTGTCATCTTTAAATCGGGACAGATAAAACCCTGCCAACTTCTCAGAGAGATGGCCGCTAAACTTGAGGTGCAACTCATAGCGACCAGGGCTGAGAGGCTTGGCAAAGTTCAAAGTGACCAGTTGTTTCTGGTCGTCCTTGCTCACTTCAGCCTTAATAAAGTCGCCATGCCCTTTCTCGCGACTGGCTATGCTGGCATCAAAAACCGAGAGATTGAGACTATTGAGCTTAATTGTGCGGCTTGCCGTTTGGATGTCGAGATATACAACCTCTGAGCCTTCAAACTCAGCATTATCAAAGTTTGGCTCAAAATAAAGGTCATATTTTTCTGGCAATATCTGAGGCGACAGTCTTGAGCCTTCTCTCAGTTCTTCAGGTTTTACTGGAGGAAAGTTACTAACCTTGTCGGCGGCAAAACAGACATTGCCAGACAATAGACAAGTACTGGCTAGCATAACGGCCAGGCGACGACCAAGACTGAGACTGGATGGCATTAGTACTCCCCACGTAACTGATAGGGGCTAATAGTAAGCCACTGATAACCTTTTATTCTTGCCAAGCAGCCAGTTTGAGCGAAAATTGACGATATACTGAGAGTTATCCGACAGAGTGTAAACCTATGATTTTTAAACAGTTTTATCTTGGTTGTCTGGCTCATGCGTCCTATCTAATCGGTAGCGAAGGGCTAGCTTGTATCATCGATCCGCAACGCGATATCGACGAATACCTTGACGAGCTTAAAAAGCATAACCTCAAGCTCGAATACATCATCGAAACACACTTACACGCTGATTTTGTTAGTGGTCACAAAGAGCTATCCGAGCGCACCGGCGCACAAGTGGTCTACAGCGAAAAAGCCAAGTTTGCCCTACCCCACCTGGCAGTCAAAGATGGTGAAGTGCTCAAACTAGGAGATATCGAGCTAACAATCCTGGCCACTCCCGGTCATACGCCAGAGAGTATCTGTGTTGTGGCCAGAGACAAGACCGGTCCTGCCAAATTATTTAGTGGCGATACACTCTTTATTGGTGATGTCGGCCGCCCGGACCTGGCTGGTCAAACAGCGCTGGACGCCGAAGTCATGGCCGGTCATTTGTATGACAGCCTGCATAACAAAATCATGGTATTGCCTGATGACACCGAAGTATTGCCAGCACACGGGGCTGGTTCACTTTGTGGCAAAAATATTTCACAAGAGCGCAGCTCAACTCTTGGCCAACAAAGACAGTTTAACTGGGCACTCAAACCCATGGAGCGCCAGGCTTTTATCCATTCTATGACCACTGAATTGCCCGAGATACCCAAGTATTTTGGTGAGGCGGTCAAAACCAATCGTCAAGGCGCCACAGCTCTTGCCGATTTGCCTGCGCTCAAATCTTTGACACCACAGCAAGTGGCAGACAAACAAAAAGCTCAAGCATGTTTATTGGATGTGCGCAGTCCTGAAGAGTTTGGTGATGGTCACTTACCCGGCTCTATAAATATCGGACTGGGTGGACAATTTGCCTCATTTAGTGGCATCCTCATCGACGGCAAACAAGAAAAAATCATCATCGGCACCAAAGAGCAGGCTCAAGAAGCAGTAACCAGACTGGCTAGAGCCGGACTGGAGAATGTCACTGGTTATTTTGATGATCTAAAATCCTGGCAAGATGCTGGTTACAAGCTCACAACTGTGGCTCAAATGTCTGTACAAACTCTAGCAAAAGAGCTGGAAGCAAACCCCGGACTCTATGTCCTTGATGTCAGACGTCCACCCGAATACAAAGGTGGTCATGTACCAGGAGCCAGACCACTACCTCTAAGTGAGCTAACAGCTCGTTTGAGCGAACTTAACAAAGACCAGCTCATGCACGTAATCTGTGCCGGCGGCTACCGCTCCAGCATGGCTGTCAGTTTGCTTTTACAAAATGGATTTACAAAACTGGTTAATATCCAGGGTGGTACCATGGCCTGGCGCAAAGCCGAATTGCCAGTGGATGCAGAAGCAACTGCCACCGCCTGTAGCGGCAGCTAAAAAAAAGGACCTCTTAAATAGAGGTCCCTTTAGACAATGCCTTGCGGTTTTATTTGACGCCAAACATTTTTTTCCACACCGGTCGCTTGAGATTTTCGTTTTCGGCTCTAACAGCATCGAGCCAGGTTTCCAGTTCCAGCACTCTTTGAGTTTCAAGCTCAAGGGCGCGGATTTTTTCTACGAGAATTTCTTCGCCCATAAGCTGAGCTTCCATTTCTTTGATGCGACTGCGTGTGCACTCAAGTTGATAGCTGGTCTCAAGTACTAGCTCGTTGACTGACTCTAGCTGAGTGAGCAGGTCGAGGATAAGACGAGTCTCGTTAACGGCTGGCTTTTGCACTACTGGTGCGGGAGTAGCCGGTCTAAAGTCCATGGGTTCGGGCAAGAGAAAACGAGACAGACCATATTTACGCGCTGGTCTGTAATCTGTGACAGGCTGTGCTTGCAGCGCCGCATTTTCTTGTGTGGGTGTAAAGTCCTGGACGATGTCTAAAGAGGCATTTTCTAAGAGAGGCTCCAACCCTTCCAGGCTGAGTGCATCAGCGGAATTGTGTTGCTCTATCTTTTTTTTGCGAGATTGTGCCATCGTACGCTCTTCCTAGAAAAGGTGATGATGACATTATGGGTGGTGCCAGAGCCAAGGGCAACTCTTGACTAGCCCGCAAAACGCCCAAAACACTCAAGTTTTGGAATTTTATCAAGTTATCAGCCGCTATTACTTGGAAAGGTCGCCTTTGTAGAGGTACCAGATGAAGCCACCAAATATAGTGAGCGACAAAAAGAATATCAGTGAAATGCCGACAATCATCAGGTTGAAACCATTGGGATCAGTCTTTTGCATCTGACCCATGTCATAAAGATAATCCTCGACGCCGCCAGCCCAGGCCGGTCTCACCGTGATAGCAAAGAGACAAAAACTAGCAAGTAATTTGCTTAGCATTAGCCTTTATCCTCAGGTAAATTGGCAGCGCGCCAGGCGCGAATGCCGCCGTCCATAGAAATCACATTGGTGTAGCCCATTTTTTGCAAATTGAAGGCTGACATGGCAGAGCGATAACCACCGCCGCAATAAAGCACGATGGTGGACGACTTGTCCGGACAAACTTTTTCGATATCGCGTTCGATTATGCCTCGTCCCAGGTGCACAGCGCCTTTAGCACGACCTTCCAACCATTCATGATCTTCACGCACGTCCATAAAGACAAACTCTTTGCCGTCTTTTTGCATTTGCAAGACGTCATCAAGCTGCACCTCTTTGATTTGAGGTCTAATTTCGGCTACCAGGTTTTCAAAAGCTTCTGTGTGTTTCATCTCAGCACCATGTTAACCAGGCTATTTAAGCATATTTGAGCCGATTACATACTGAGTCAGAGCGGGCAAGAGCCACTAAGAGACAAATTAGAAGCACTTAAACCTTTTAAGTTGGAGGCGATGCTATTTTGAATTACTACAGAGGGGTCCCATGCGCACTCGTCCTTCAGCACGCATAGTAGTTTTGAATCGAAATCAGCAAATATTGCTATTTCGCTTTGCGTACAGCCGCGGCATCCTATCTGGTCTGGTCTACTGGGCAACACCGGGTGGCGAAGTAGAGGGTGACGAGACTTTTGAACAAGCTGCCAGTCGCGAGCTTTTTGAAGAGACCGGCATCAAACTAGAGCCAAGCGCCTTTGGCGAGCAAATTGCCCAACGTCAGTTTGAGCTTTTGTTACCAGACGGCGAGAGAGTCATGGCAGATGATCGATTCTTTACCATTAGAGTCGATAATCCATTGTTGTCCAAACTCAATTTGACTGAGCTTGAATGTGAAGTGATGGCTGAGCACAGATGGTGGTCCATCGACGAGCTAATCAATAGTGATGAAAAGATTTTTCCATCAGACATAGCTGACATTTTGCTCTCAATTGGTGTTGCCAGACTAGAGACTGGTTTCTGAGTTAGCTCAGACTGTTAGCAACTGGAGCAGAGGCCGCCTCTAAAATAGCATCGGCAGCTTTAAGTCCACTGGCAACGCTAGCGTCAGCAAGCTGTGCACTATCACCAACCCAGTCGCCGCAAGCCACTACCTTGGCAGAGCCGTGTTCTACCAAACTTACATTGGATAGTCCATTGCCGCCACCGCCACTGGCCAGCGGCATGCTAAAGGATGCCACCATATCTGGTAGATAGCGCTTATAAACGACCAGATCTTGCCAACCAGGTTGCAGTCTGTCTAGCAAGTCAGTCATAGCATGCAGGGCATGGTCACCAGCCACTTCGGATGGCTCCAGGTAATATCCGATCTGCACAATTGCCTGGGTCTTGCCTGGTGTCAAGTTGGCAGCATTAGAATGAACCGAATAATAAAGCGGGCGATCTAGCCCCAGTGCAAAGCTGTTTTGTCTTTTAGGTAGACTACTGAGACAAACATCAAAACAGGCGATGCGACAGGGCACCAGACTATCGACAAAAGACTCACTGAGAGCTTGAGGCATTAGTTTATGCACCTGTTGTGGTGGCAGAGCCAAAACCACATGGTCAAACTCAAGACTTATCTCCTTGCAATTAAGCACAACTTTGCCAGAGACATCGTTATGGATAGACTCGACAGCACAACCCAGGTGCTCATCCACTGGCACATCAATTGCTGCCCTGAGAGCATCCACAAGAGATTGCCAGCCATGATCGAGATAGAGCACTCCAGCCAGACCAAGCACCAGTTGTCTTATGGCAGCGCCTGCCGACATCAGGTCAGGGCAATTAGCATAAGTACCAAGTCGCACCATAGTTAAGAGTAATTGGCGAATTTTGACACTGCTTGTTAGCTCATGGAGCCAAGCGGTGAGAGTGACACTATTGAGTGCTTCAGTATCTATTTTGCCAAGGCTGGAAATTATATTGGCCCATTCAAGTTTTTCGCCGACACTGAGAAGCCCGGTGCTAAGAGCGCTGGCAGCGTCAATGGGTAGAGCGTAAAGCTTGTCACCGGCAAGGATTTGAGAATTAGCTTGGACAGGTGGCGCGCCCTTTATGTCGATGCCTGACTGTTGCAAAAAGGACATAGCTGGACCAGCTTTATAAAGAGCATGGGCGCCAAGATTGAGATAATAGCCATCCTTAACAGTGGTACCGGCGCGACCACCCAGGCGGCTGGATTTTTCAAATAGTGTAAGTAAGACCGGTCTACCAGATTGTGCCAGACGATTGGCGGCAGCAAGACCGGCCAGACCCGTACCGACGATAGCGACCTTTAAACTTTCAGCATTCATTTGCATGTCCTCAAATTGTCCTTCACTATTCAATCATGGATACCCGGTATCCACAATTGCTTTTTGCATTAATCTTAGATAAAATATATCCACGATGAAAATGAGTCAGGGAATCGAATGGTCTATACACTGCTGCGCTCTATTGGGGACGCTGCCAGAGGGACACAGCCTGAGACTGGAAAAAATCGCCGAGTTTTACGATTTGCCAGTGCCCTATCTGCGTAAACATTTCCAGGCGCTTTCACGGGCAGGCATAGTAAAGACTGTCACCGGTCCTAAGGGTGGCTACCGCCTAGCTCGCAGTGCCGACATGGTTAATTTGCTCGACATTTACCAGGCCATTGAAGGCGACGAATATAGTTTTAGATGTGCCGAAATACGCAAACAGGGACCAACTGCATGCGCACAAAAGAACTACCCAGCAGCCTGTAATATTGCTACTAGTATGTGGAGAGCGGAAGCTGCCTGGCGCAACGAACTAGCCAGTGTCTCTATAGCGCAAGTACTGGAAGACGCAGCCAAACAAATTGAAGAACCACGCAAAGTACTATCAAAGCAATGGCTAGAAAAAGCACTGAGCGAGTAAAGCTGTGAGTGAAGAACCGGCCTGGCTAACGCAGTATATAGAGAAAGCCAAGACATATAAGCGCGCGCAGTCTTGTAATAGCCTCACGCTAACGCTCCATGCCATGCTGCTTAGAGCGATTGACCTTGAATGTGAGAAACTCTGGCGCCTCGCGGCGAATCTCAGCAATGATGCTCTAAAAAAAGCTCGACAGGCTGATGCAAGCGATCCAGAATTGCAATCGATGATGGCGGATCTTTGTACTGTCAGTGCTCGTTGTCTGCTTAAACTGTCCGACACATTTAATGGTGTGGCCTTATTTGTAATTGCTCTCAAGCTATATACGACTCTATATGGCATCAATGACGGTCGCAGTCAAAACTGTGCCAGCAGTCTACGTAGCATTTTTAGAACAGAATCCAATCACTCCAGCAGGTGTTGGCTAGATTATTTTTGCCGCGCCAATGACACTATCACTAAGCTGCGACAACTTGGGTTACTGGCAAATTTAAAGCATAAACAAATTGAGTCCCACATAAGAGCTCAGGCTGACTCATTGCATATTGATGCGCTGAGCTTGCCGCGAGACTTGGGTGAAGAGCAAAGCGACATGCTGCAAGACAAGTATCTAGCCAGACTAATATTTGCCCTGTATCAATCTAGTGACCGAGACAGACAGTCAGACAGGGTGCTTCTGCTTGAGTTTGACCCATCTATACCGCTTGCAATTGATCAGTGCGACCGCTACTTCCATTTATTTAGCCAGCATATACAACCCGAACCAATCCTGGTAACTCACAAGTACTTTAAAACCAAAGATGCACGCATATGGCTTTATTACAAAAAGGGTAAAGGACTGACTGATACAGCCACCAAACCAGTATCTGAAGTCCAGACAATCTACAAAAAAAGCATTTATGACCTCAATGATATTGCCAGCCTATTTAGCAATCGATTGCGCAAACTACATTGCGCCGCAAACTTCTATAAACTGAATAACCCATTGGTACCAAACCTTTATGCTTACTTTCTTCTAGGCAGCAGAATGCGCCACGCAGTGGGCAACCTGCTTAAGCTAGAGCAAATCAAGTAAAAAACACAAGGAATCCATTTTTGAATAGCCCGGTACGACTCAGGGAAAACCCTGTCCACCTTAGCCACCATAGAACATATAATTGTTGCACTAGCAATTCGCGAAAGACAAAATGATAAAATCTGCGCCCCGCAACACAGTGATAAAAGTGTCCTTTCTATTGGCACTTTGTTTGTCGACAACGGCTTTGCCGGGTACATGCAACGATACTGAACGCAATCCAGTGCAAGACGCTAAACAATGGATTAAAAATAACGGCGCAAGTCCAAAGGAGATGAAGCCATTTGCCCAAAAGATTGCCGCCATGCCAGTCGCACAGAAGCAAAAGATCGTGGCAGCAATCCGTCCATTTTTGCAATCAAAAAAATGGGAAGAACAAGCAAATGCCATTTATCTCCTGGGTTATCTGGGCGACTCAGCAGCACCGGTTGTACCAGAAATAATTAAGGCAATGGATGCAGAAATGTCTAACGTAGCCTGGGAAGCACCCCCAGCACTGGCTCGCATTGGCAGCCCGGCGATGCCAGCACTAATCGCTGCTCTCAAAGCGGAGACTCCTGGCACAAGCAAGCGTATTTATAATCTCACCCAATGTATCAAAGAAATTGGTCCAAAAGCACTAGCGTCCGCACCATTTGTAGTGCCTTTTCTCGATGATGGACACAACACTGGTGCCATTGACGCGCTGGTCAGCATCGGTCCATCTTGCCTGCCAGCTATCTGCCAGGGTTTTGACAGAGATACCAAAGGTCTTATCGTAGTGCACGCCGGCTATGTCTTTGCAAAGTTTGGCAACGCAGCAAGCACAAAAGCCATAGTCAACTATCTAGATGGTAAGTGCTCAGAAGTGGGCAAAAAAAACGCCGTATATGCCCTTGCCAAAATGAAACCAGCACCAGACAAAATTGCCGTACCAGTACTTTGCAAAATACTGGCAGAAGGAAAAGGCGACACCCTGGACAACGCAGAAATAGCGCTTACAGCTATCGGTCCCAGTGCCGCACCAGATGTCCTGGAGCTAGCCTCTCATCGCGAAGCCAGAGTAAAAGAAAGTGTGCAGCGAATAATGCGCACTTACGGAGCAAACTCAACTGCGTCAAACTCTAGCGTACAAGTATTGCTCAACAAACTAAACACACAAAGCCCTGATGAAGCCGCTGAATCAGCCGCTACAATACTCAAATTAGCTCCGGATAATGTCCGCGCGGTAGCCAAACTGAGACAACTACTGCTCTCAAAAAAGCCAGGAGAAACAAGACTGGCGCTGCAGGCATTGCCAAAAGCAGAATCTGGCGGCAAAGCACTGGTGCTGGACCTGATCAAAATCCTAAAAGAAAGCCAGACTGGTCTAAGAATACTCGCTGCTGATGCTCTGGGCGCCATCGGGTCCAATGCCGGGGCGGCTGTAAGACCCTTAATCGAAGCAGCCAGCATGGAACATCCTATCGAGGTGAGCGGTCACGAGGGCTTTAACCTCACATCGCAAGTGCACCTCAGCAGTATCATCGCTCTCGGCAAAATCGGACCGCAAGCTCAATCTGCTATACCACTGTTTTGCAAATTGCTCAAAGACAAAACTCAAAACAATCTGCATACCTACGTCTACAGTGCTCTGGCGGGCATGGGAGCCAGTGCTGAGCAAGCAGTACCGACCATTGTCGAATGTCTTAAGACATATCCTAACGAGAGAGTAGCCATTATCGATCTGCTCACAAAAATGGGCAGCAGAGCCCGTGGGGCAGAATCTGAGCTGAGGAAACTAATAGTTAGCCAGAATGATCAAGATCGTTCACTTAAAAAGAAAGCTTATCTGGCACTAATGGCAGTGCAGCCTGATTTGACAAAAAATATCATTGACACCAAGACGATGCTTAAAACTAACGACTATGAGCTACAAGAAGTTGTCCTCAAGCACATTATCGAGCAGCCCAGTCTGGCAAAAGACCCCGAAATTGCCAGACTGCTAGTCAAATTTATGGACGGCGAAAATTACGGACTAAAACAACTGACTCAGACAATCTTGGCTCGCACTGGCTCGACCGATGACTCAATCCTGCCCAAACTAATCAATGAAAACATTGGCTGTTCTTTTTCTCCAACACAAAAAGATAACGCCTTTGCCACCATCAAAAAAATGGATCCAACAGGCGCTAAAACTATTCCTCTGGTGCAAAAGGCTTTGGGTGACGCATTTCAAGTTAGAGGCGCCGTAGAGTTATTAGAATTTATCGGTAGCCCCCAGACTCTCACCATTGCTAGAGAAACAAGAAAGCGCTGGAAACTTGAGTAACAAATCAAATAGATGGTCTATAAAACAGCTGCACCAGACCAGACTTATAAGATTTTGTGTGCACCAGATCTAATTTTATTCGCTCAGGTAAATCTCTAAATAGTCTCGTGCCGCCACCAAGCAAAAGTGGATGCACTGCCAGTTGCATTTCATCGACTAAATTTGCCAGGAGTAAAGCCTCGGTCAGTTGTGCCCCTCCATAGAGCCAAATGTCCTTGCCCTGAGAGATTTTTAGCTGCTCAATAGCGGCGATCAAATCATCACTAATCACGGTCTCATTGTCAGCAAGTGACTTGATGGTTTTAGAAACAATAATCTTGTGCTTAGTTGCAAAAGGATCTTCGCCAGAATCTTTGAGAGTCTGATAGGACTTGCGACCCATCAGTAGAGTATCAATACGACCCAAAAACTCGGTCATGCCATAGTCTTCATCGACAAAACACCAATCGTATTCTCCTGAAGGTCCTTCAATAAATCCGTCCAGGGATACCGCCAGGTTGAGAATAATTTTCCTCATGCGCCAATGCCTCAATCTTGCCACTGCAGGTATTTTAAGGCAAAAGGATAGATAGACACATTTTTGTAATTCAAAACTTACTAACTACGGCAGCCCATACCAATCTATAAAATCTGTATTGAAAGCTCTAGAATTGATATTACAGTCTGCGCCCAGGTAACTCATGTCTCCTTTTAAATTACAAAAAGTCTTGTTTCTCGTACTAATCGCCCATAGCCTGACTTTGCCTTACCAGGCAATCGATCCCAGAGCTAACGCTCTGTGTATTCAGGTAGAAGGAGAGTGCCAGGAAATAGGCACAAGAGAACTGGCTCTAAAAAAGGCCAATGAAGCAATAAAGATTGACCCCAAAGCGGCTCGGTGCTGGCGGGCAAAAGCCTCAGTCCTTTCTAATATGGACGAAAACGAAGAAGCTCTAAAGCTGGTCGAAGAAGCTATAGAAATCGACCCAAACAGCACTGACAACTTTGCCCTAAAAGCAAAAATCCTACGAGCCCAAAACAAAGGCGATGAAGCCCTTAGATGTATAAACAGAGCATTATCTCTAGACGATAACCATGACAATCACCTGACCAAAGCACAGGTACTGTTGCAACTCAAAAGACTACCAGAGGCACTAAGTCAAACCAATCTGGCTCTCAAAACAAAGCCAAACGATATTGCCATTCTTGATTTAAAAGCAACAATTGAAGCAAGACTTGGTCAATGGCAAAATGCCGTAAACACACTCAGCATAATCATTCCAAAGGCAGACCCAAAGCAGTATTCGACCGCTACTCACCTGGCCAGCCGAGCCAGCGCTTATTATCAAATCAAGCAATACAAACTGGCTGCGGCTGATGCACAGGTTATTTGCAAGCGTTATCCTTTGAGTAGAGAGTTTAGAGTGCTCTTGATCAAAATCTATCAGGCTATGGGTGACAAAGCAGCCACAGCCAGAGAGCAAAAAGCGCTGCAAGACTATGACCAGGATTTTACGCCAATAAACTGATCAACTGCGTGCTGGTACCAGTACGTTAGCTTTGAGCCAGTCATACCAGAGCTGCATGCCAGTGCCTTCCTGGGCAGACACTGCCATGACCTTGAGAGAAGGATTGATAGCTAGAGCATTGGCAATACACTTATTGATATCAAATTTGAGATAGGGTAAAAGATCAATCTTGTTGATCAAAAGCACCTGTGCTGCTCTAAACATATGCGGATACTTAAGTGGCTTGTCTTCGCCTTCGGTGGTCGATAGGATTGCCACCTTAGCTTGCTCACCTAGATCAAACAAGGCTGGACAAACAAGGTTGCCGACGTTTTCTATAAAGACAATAGAGTTGTTTGTGGGATCAAGAGCATTGATTGCCCGGGCCACAATATCGGCTTCGAGATGACATCCGGCTCCTGTATTGATTTGCACAACTTTAGCACCAGTAGCTTTGATGCGTTGAGCGTCGTTATCGGTCTCTTGATCGCCCTCAATTACGCCAATGGCTATCTCAGCCCCCAGCTCTTTGATTGTGCGCTCCAGCAGTGCAGTCTTGCCTGAGCCCGGTGAGCTGACCAAATTGAGGGCAAGGACCTTGCGTCCCTCAAAAAAACCGCGATTGCGCATAGCCAAAAGATTGTTTTTGGCGAGTATGTCTTGCTCCAGTTGAATAGTATTGTGAGATTTAGCTTTTAGCTCATGGCTATGTTCGTGACTGTGATCATGACCGTGCTCATGGTCATGGCTGTGACTGTGAGTGTGCTCATGGTCGTGACTGTGTTCATGACTGTGGCTATGGGTATGTTCATGACTATGACTTTCGCCGCCACTGACAAGACGAGGTTCGGCATTATCAGAGCAGCCACAAGTAGTACACATTATGCAATCTCCATTTCTTTGATTTTAAGCTCATTGCCTGCAATGCAAGCAATATCTGCCGAGCCACATTTACATTTTACAGCCATCAGCTCCAGATCAAACTCCGCACCACAGCTCTGACACTTACCACGTGGCTTGATTTGATCTATTTCTAAGACAGCGTCCTCTAACACCGTGCCTTTTGCACAAACATCAAAACAAAACCGTACACTATCAGGCACAATGGCAGATAGCTCGCCTATCTCCAGCTTGACACGCACAACCCTTTGACTGCCGGCCTTTTCAGCGACAATGGCAACAATATTGGCAGTGATACTGAGTTCGTGCATATTTAACAAATTCTGGGCAACTGATCACCCACGAGCATATCGAGTATTTTTTCGCCACCAAATATAGTTTTGACAATTACCATAGACTCTGGAGCTGGCAACACTTCTCCGATTATGGCGGCATCTCTGCCATCAGGATGTGCGCGCATACACTGCAAAAGTGACTGGGCCGCGCTAGCCGGAGCCACCACTACAATTTTGCCTTCGTTAGCCAGATAAAAGGGGTCAAGCCCGAGTATTTCACAGATACCGCGCACTTCAGATTTGAGAGGGACAGATCTTTCGTCAAGCTTAAAACACAACTTGCTAGCGCTCGCAAATTCATTGAGCACAGTGGCGATACCACCACGAGTGGCATCCCGCATGGAGCGGATGTCCGGACAGACTGCCAGCATATTGCTAATGAGATCACTTAGAGGGCGACAATCAGACTCGATATCGCTCTCTATGGCGAGATCACCGCGACTGGCCACAATCGCAGCTCCGTGATCGCCAATTGAGCCGTTAACTAAGATAACATCTCCCGCTCTGGCAGCTGCTGCACTAATAGCGGTGCCAACCTTGATCACTCCCACTCCGGCTGTATTGATAAACATCTTGTCGGCAGAGCCACGCTCCACCACTTTGGTATCGCCAGTGACTATGCTCACGCCACAAGCTCTAGCGGTCTGAGCCATTGACACGATGACACGGCGCAAATCGACTACCGCCAGCCCTTCTTCAAGGATCAAGCTACAGGTGAGATATAGTGGAGTTGCACCACCTACCGCCAGATCGTTTACAGTGCCAGCCACAGCCAGCTTGCCTATATCGCCACCGGCAAAAAACAAAGGATAAACGACATAACTGTCGGTGGTAAATGCCAGACGGTCACCGATTTTTGACAAATCAGCAATACTGATACGAGCCTGGTCCTCGAGTTTAGCCAGTTCGTCGTTGTCAAATTGCTCGACAAAAATTGCATCAATTAAGTCTTTCATCGCTTTGCCACCAGAGCCGTGAGCCATGGTAATCACATCGCAATCAAAAGCAACTGTTTTTTTTGACTTACTAGCTTGAGTAGACACTTACTTACCTTTAGCGAGATAGTTTTCTTTTTGTACCAGTAACTCTTCCACATTGCCAAACCGATAATAAGCAGCACATGCCCCTTCCGATGACACCATTAGCGCCCCAAGAGGTTGCTCAGGGGTGCAGAGCGTGCCAAACACTTTGCACTGCCAGGGCTTGATCATACCTTTGAGGACTTCACCACACTGACAATTAATAGGGTCTTCGACCTTGATACTGGCCACTGGAAATTTACGCTCAGCGTCATAGCGAGCATACTCGTCTCTGATTTTTACGCCAGATTGATCAATCGAGCCAAGTCCACGCCACTCAAACTTATCGCGCAACTCAAATACTTTAGCCATAGCACTGAGACCGGGATGATTGCCCTGTTTGAGCACTACACGCGCATACTGATTTTGCATTTGAGCGCGCCCCTCTTTAAGCTGCAAAAGCAACATGATAATTGACTGCAATATATCTAGAGGCTCAAACCCTGTGATTACAAGCGGTTTTTGGTAACGGTTAGCAATGTAGTCAAATGGCTCCTCGCCAACAACCATACTGACGTGACCTGGCGCCACAAATCCATCAATACTAAACTGCGGCGCATCAAGCAGAGATTGCAGTATCGGCACAGTAGTAATGTGATTACAAAAGAGAGAGAAATTTTTGACACCATCACTTTCTGCTTGCAAAAGTGTCAGAGCGGTGCTGGGCATCGTAGTCTCAAAACCAAGAGCAAAAAATATCACTTCTTTGTCCGGATTTTGCTTGGCAAGTGCCAGAGCGTCGAGTGGCGAATACACCATTTTGACCTGAGCACCATCGGCTTTGGCCTGCAACAGACTCTTTTTTGAGCCAGGCACGCGCATTGCATCGCCAAAAGTGGTAAAGATAACATCATCGCGCTCTGCCAGAGCAACACAATCATCCACCCGAGACCGGGGTAATACACAAACCGGACAGCCCGGTCCATGTATGAGTTCAATATTTTTGCTGAGCATCTGCTCAATACCAAAGCGAAAAATGGCGTGAGTATGACCGCCACAAAATTCCATTAATTGCACCGGCCGACCAAGCTTACCCGAGACCTCGGCGGCAAGTGTCTCTATCTGAGCAAAGAGCTTACTGGCTTTTTCAGGCTCTCTAAATTCATCTACGTACTTCATCATCACCCTTACAATTTGCTCTGGGTTTCCTGCATCGCTTCCATCTCTTTTTGAGCCTCACCCAACTCGATTAGCAAATCCATTGTGCGCCGTGCCTCAACCTCATCAATGCGCCCCATGGCAAAGCCAACATGGATTAAGACCCAGTCACCGACGCACTTTTCGACAGGATGGTCCTGATCCACAATACAGGCGATATTAATTTCACGCTTAACACCAGAGACATCTACCTTGGCTAGATTACGCAAAGGGTCTGTGATTTCGACAATTTGACCAGGTATACCAAGACACATATTATTTCCTCTCAAGACTATTAGCTGAGGCAATCAGCGCCTGTCCCAGTGCTATACCACCGTCATTGGCAGGGATGCGGGCAGGGGTGAGTACGGTAAAACCATGGACTTGCAAGAGATCTCTGGTCAATTGCAGAAGTAGTCTATTTTGAAACACCCCACCTGTCAGTACAACTGTATCAAATCTGGGGCTGCTATCTACGATACTGAGTTTTTTGACCATATTGGCTACAGCCACGGCTAAACCTCTATGAAACCTGGCGGAGATTACAGGCGCAGAGACCTGGCGCGCGAGATCGCCCAGTAGAGCTTGCCACATACCAGCTGGCTCAAGATAAGGCAGACCTGAATCTAAATTCGAGATAGCAAATGGATAGACTGCATTTTGTTCATTACTACAAAGCTCTTCATTAGAGGCAATTGCTTCCAACTCTATAGCCGCTTGCCCCTCATAGCTTGCTACCTCTCGGCAGATGCCGATTGCGGCTGCCACTGCGTCAAATAATCGCCCACAGGAAGAGGCTAGCGGTGAATTAATGCCGTTCGTAATCATTGACTCAAAGGTTGCTAGATTTTTTGTCTTAAAAAATTCAGTCAGCTCAATTTTTTCATAGTCCGCTAGATAGCTATTCCAACCCATGGCAGAGACAAAATGGGCAAAGCTGTTGCGCCAGGGCTCACGCATTGCCATTGAGCCGCCAGGCATTGATATGGGTTTAAACGTAGCCAGTCGCTCATAGCCATAATAATCACAAAACAAAAATTCTCCACCCCAGAGTTGCCCTTCACCGTAACCTAGCCCATCCAGAGCTACACCCAGGATTTTAGCGGCGCTGATAGGATAGTTGTGCTCAGCTAGACAAGCCGCCACATGGGCATGATGATGCTGGACCGACTCAAGGGTGATTGGCTTTGCCCCCTTGGACTCTTCCAACATTTGCCGCCCGAGCTTGGCAGAGAGATATTCAGGATGCTGGTCAATAGCGATGATTGTGGGCTCAAACTGAAATAGCCGACGATAAAGGTCAATATTTTTGAGGTAGTCAATGTAGGTAGCAGCGTCTTCCAGGTCACCCATATGCTGAGAGAGAATAGCTTTATCGTCTTTAACCAGACAAAAGGTATTTTTTAATTCACCACCAAGAGCCAGTACCTGGCCCATCCCCTCAAACCCTGGCGGCAGGCTAATGGGAGCGGGTGCATAGCCGCGGGCACGGCGCACAACTACGGTTTGCCCCTGCACCACCCGTGCTACCGAGTCGTCTATACGATTGACGATGGCGCGATTGTGGAGCAAGACAAAATCAGCAAGGCCAGCCAATCTCCTTAAGGTATCATCGTTGTCAGTGCATTGAGGCTCATCAGCAAGATTGGCGCTGGTAAGCACGATTGGCTGGTTGATAGCACTGAGCAAAAGATGATGCAAAGGCGTATAAGGCAGCATAAAACCTAGCGTATTTTGACCTGGGGCAATGCCGCTGGCAATATTGCCAGGTGCTTTGATATCCAGCAGCACCACAGGCGCTGCCGCACTGCTAAGCAGAGCCTTTTCTTCTTCACTAACGTGACAGTAGCGCTCAATCATCTCAATACTTTTGGCCATAAGTGCAAATGGTTTGGCAAAGCGCTTTTTGCGCTCCCGGAGAAGTGCTACAACAGGAGCGTTTGTAGCATCACAAGCAATATGAAAACCACCAATGCCTTTTATTGCAACAATCTGTCCCTTCAGTATGAGACTGGCAGCGATATCAACATCGTCACTTTGTGGTCTTTCGGCTCGGCTCAGTCTAAGTCCGTCAGTACGCACAAGCTCTACCACCGGTCCGCAGACATAGCAGGCGTTAGGCTGAGCGTGAAACCTCCGGTCAAGCGGGTCTTTGTACTCTTTTAGACAATCGCTACATAAGGCAAAGGGCGCCATACTGGTATTAGGTCTATCGTAAGGAATACCACTAATGATACTGAGCCTGGGTCCACAGTGAGTGCAGTTAGTAAACGGATAGCGGTAGCGCCTACTGTTTGGACTAAGAGTTTCTTCCAAACAAGCTGGACAGGTCCTCGCATCGGCGGCAATGGACGTGCGGGCACTGCTGCTTACACTCTCCACTATTGCAAAGCGATCCGGTACAGGGTCACAGCAGTTAAGCTCTATATCGGATAAGTTGCACCAGTCAATGCTGTCGATTTGACCTAATGGCGGGCAGTTGTCTTTGATGGCGGTGATAAAGGCATCGAGGTCTGCCTCCGCCCCAAATGCCTTGATTAAAACGCCTTCGCCATCGTTGAGGATATGACCGGTGATAGAGTGCTTGAGAGCCTCGCCATAAACGGTTGGTCTAAAGCCCACACCCTGCACGGTGCCTCTAATTCTTATCAAACGTCCGGATATCAATGATTTGATAGCATTATCTCTCAAGAGACTAATCAACTGGCACTGTTACCAGTTACTCTGCAATTTTGTCATATCGCCAGTTAGTTTGATATTGTAGTCATCAAGTGAACCATCAAAACAAACTATTAAATCTCTCAGTACTGTTTTTCAAGCTCGGATTTACAGCCTTTGGCGGTCCAGCGGCCCATATCGCCATGATGCAACAGGAGGTTGTAAGACGGCGGAACTGGCTTAGTGAGATTGAATTTTTGGATCTGGTCAGCGCTGCCAATTTGATCCCGGGACCAAACTCCACTGAGCTAGCAATCCACATTGGCTACCGCCAAGCCGGACTGGCCGGGCTTGCAGTCGCTGGACTCTGCTTTATTTTGCCTGCCGCTTTGATGGTCACGGCAATTGCCGCTGTTTATGTACAACTGCATCAGTTGCCTCAGCTAATTGCCATCATGCTTGGCATTAAACCTGTAGTTTTAGCCATTATCTTGCATGCCTCAATAGCTCTGGCAAAGAGCGTATTAAAAACAAATCTCAGTCGGCTTGCCTGTATATGCGCTTTGATTGGCTGCTTTTGCGCTCTAGGTGAAATCACAATACTGCTTTTGACAGGTCTCTTGCTTATGTTTGTACAAACCGACAAACACATCAGACAAACCAGAATTAGTGCTCTGATTATAGTCCCACTGGCAGTAATAGCCCTGTTACTTATGGCCAACGATTTTGGCATAACCTTGCCCTGGGTAGTGAGTCAAGATACAGCGGCCGCCAGCTACAACTTACCTGCCCTTTTTTGTTATTTTGCCAAAGTAGGCGCTGTGCTCTACGGCAGTGGTTATGTCCTTCTGGCTTTCTTGCAAAAGGACTTAGTTAATTCCATGCACTGGATCACAACAGGGCAGCTAATGGACGCCACAGCCATTGGACAAGTTACTCCCGGTCCAGTATTTACCACAGCTACTTTTATTGGCTATCTGCTTGGTGGCACTAGTGGTGCGCTAGCAGCAACAACAGGTATATTTTTGCCAGCCTTTGGCTTTGTTGCTATCACCGCGCCCTATCTGAGTCGACTGCGCCAATCAATACTGCTGGGCAATATGCTGGATGGAGTCAATGCCGCCTCACTAGCTTTGATGATCTATGTCTTTATACAACTGATACCAGGAGCGCTCCAAAATGTCATTACCGGGCTCATCTTTGCGTTATCTCTAGTAATTTTGCAGCTCAAACCAATTAATGCCACCTGGCTCATTGCTCTTGGCGCTCTCACTGGATATCTGTTTTTTAGATAAAACAAGATAAACTTATAGTCCATCTCAAGCGTGCAAACAGTAATTTTGAATGGCATACAAATTAGACAAACAACCAGGCAAGCTTATTTTACGATGCAATCAACCGGTGCTACTGATAGTGGCACTGTTTCTATTGCTCATGATTGTTTACGCACTCTTTAGAGGCTCAGATCATCCCCGAGCCTACATTGGTGTGGCGTCGGCAATATTCTTCTGGCTGGTAACTGTGCTTGCCTATAAGGACTCTACTTATGTATTTGATCTGATCAATAGACGTCTGGTATACAACAGCTTTGGTCCGCTCCTACGTTTGCGCAAAGGTTCAATTGACTTTGACAACATCAATTCAATCACTCTAGAGGACATTCCCACTAGAGGTGGCCAAAATGAATCGCGAATAGTACTATGTCATAACGACAGCACCATGCCTCTCTCCAATAGTTTTGATAATCCTCAGTCAGTCGAAGACTGTTTTGTGAAAATTCACGAGGCAGTAAAAGGCAATACACCACTTTTAGTAAGAAGCGCTCCTGCGCCGGTCTCGCTCACGATGAGCCCGGTAAACAAAGAAGTTGCTATTACAAACGAAATTGAAAAAATCGTAGATAGCCTGATAACACAAAAAAAGTTTATCGATGCCATTAAACTAGTACGCAAAGAGGCAAATGTCGACCTTAAAGCAGCCAAAGACTATGTAGACCGGCGCGCAAAGCATAAATAGACAAGTAAAAACTCGATGCCAAGGTGATTGAATTAGTCGAAGCAATCCAATGAGGCAAGGGCTCAATGAATAAAACAGCTGTCACTTATCTAGTTTTGAGTGCTTCACTATTGGCCTCCACCCTCAGCCTGAGCGGATGTAGCTCCTCTGGACCAAAAGCAGAAGACCTGGCCAAACTACAACAAGAAAACGCTGCTCTCAAAGCTGACATCGAGAGTCTCAAAAAGCAGATGGAATCAAAGTCTGTCGAAATTGAAAAGGCAAAGGATAGCGCCGCCGACACCGCAGAATCAACCGCTAGTACTACAGATAGTGCTACTGGCAGTACCGCTGCCGCCACTAACACAACTGAATCAACCACCCCCAAAGTAAGCTTTACAGACATCGCAGACGTCTTTGGCGAAAAAGAAATCAAACGGTTAACCGAGTTGAAAGTAATCGAAGATGGAGCGACATTTGATCCCACAAAACCGATTAGCAGAGCACAATTTGTCGATTGGTTGGTCAAGGCCAATAACGTCATCAAGCCCAAAAAGTACATGATACGCAAGGCTGAAAAGTCCGCCAAGCCTGCATTTACCGATGTGCCAGCGACTAATACAGCTTTTCCTGCCATCCAGGGTATGAGTGATTCGGACTGGTCCATTGGCTTTACTGACAAAACTTTTAGACCAGATCAAAACCTCACTCGTGAACAAATGATCGCGATTAAGGCGCCCCTGGATTATCAACAAAAAGATCTCTCCAACTATCTGGATAAATGGCGCGATAATGCCAAAATCAGCAAAGATTTTAAAGCCACAATGAATCTGGAAGCGTTTGCCGGTCACAACTGGGAAAGAGTTTTTGGCGCCACCAAAAGTTGCGATCCGCAAAAAACAGTGACCAGAGCTGAGGCTGCCGTCTGTCTCTATCAGTTTTATAGTAATCAACAGGATTTCTCAGCAGCTGACCCACAGGGTGGCACATAAACCCTGACCATGTGATAATCGTTGTTCACCGTACTTAAGCCGCCAGGCGGAGGGCTCATGCTTTATAAAAACACTACTGCCGAAGTCGAGATATTTGGACAAAAGTTGCCAGAACCCAGAGTCCTTCTAGACTTTCTCGGATTTGAGACACACATTAAGCAAATCAGAGACAAGCGCGGCGCCAGTGTTTATCCAGGCTGGTACGACCATGCGGCCTATTATGTGATTGATTTGCCTGCCGACAAAATGTATGGACCTGGCGAAGTAGTACCGATTTTAAGCACCGTCAAAGCCCCTGATTACGAATTTGAAATTGGCTGTCTTGCCACCAAGCATGCTCTAATCACAAGCCCCGAAGAAGCTCTCAAATACTTCCAGGAGCATTGCTATCTGACTATCCTCAATGACTGGTCAGCCAGAGACGTACAAAAAAAAGACATGGAGGGACTTGGTCCCACCAATAGCAAGTTTATCCTGGGCAAAAGTATCGGTCCCAAATTTGTCAAAGCCTCTGACATAAAGATGGACGACAACGGCGTGCTCTTTATGGAAATGACCCTCAAGATCAATGGTGAAGTGCGCAGCCAGTCCAATTATCAAAGCCTTTATCACACACATCCAGTCACTGGCGCCAAGCAAGCCTGGAGCTTCCCCCGTATATTTGCCTGGCTGGGCTCACAAAACATCGCCATACAACCCGGTTATCTGTTTGGTTCAGGCACCGTCGGTAATGGCTGTATTGCTGAGTTTTCGGCAAAAATGGATCCGGTCACTGGTCAAGAGCTTAAGCCGGCTCAATTTGGTTGGCTCAAAGACGGCGACGAAGTCTCCATGGAAGTGGAAGGCATAGGCGTTTTGAGCAACAAAGTAAAAGTAAAAGAATACGCTGCCATCAAATAATTGACAGCAGCGCATCAAAAGAAAATTGCCCTTGGAGGGATTCGGACCCTCAATCCCTTACGGGCACCGCATTTTAAGTGCGGCTCGTATACCAGTTCCGACACAAGGGCATGGCAGAAAAAATATTCTAGCATCATTTGCTACAGCCGACTTAGAGACGGCTGGCACCTTCAGCCAATCTCTTAGCTACTTCACGACTGCTCACGCCATCGCGTCTGATCATCACTTTGAGGACTGAGGCAAAGCCTATTGCCCAGACTATTGAGAGCATTGTAGCGAGGGTGCGTTTGGTCTGAGTGGGCTCATGGATAAAGTCACCGGCAAAACTGGCGATAATCAGCGTGAGCGGGTCAGGAGAGACCACACTGCCCTGTTTGAGCCAGTTAAGCATCTGCACAATTAAAAGACTGCCAAATACAAAACTTATCGCAACAACGGCTCTTTGACTGAGACTGGCTCTCAAACAAAGCACATTTTGGGTGTCGACAAATATCTTAACGGGAAATAGCACAAAGAGCCCGAGCCCAGCGCTCACCACCATGGCTAAAAGAGACTGCCCAGCCAGGCTCTCTATAACGATGGACTGAGCCAGATAAAAGCCAGCAACACAAGTGCAAGCATAGGTAAATACGCTCACCAGGTTGACATTGCAATCAGGATCGACCGGACTGCGCCACCATTTAGCAGCACGTGCCAGGCGGGGCAAGAGCAGTGGTGCCATGATCAAGGATAAAACACCATAGAGCAAGCTCAAAAGTGGATTGACAGCAGCCTTAGCCCTGTCTGATTGATAACGTGAGAGCATCAGTGCTGTTTGAGGCTCTTTACCAAAGAAGTCATAAGCATTGGACGCAAAAGTGTTAAAAGCGCGACTCTTGCTAAAGTGCTCAATACGAGCGGACAAGAAGTCGCAAGCTAGTGATGAAGCGCCGTAATATGGTGCCGCTAAGAGACTATAGGCGGTGGCATTGACAAAGGTGCTGTTTGATACTGGAGTGGGCAAAACCACTGGATGCAAAAAGCGGGGATCGTTGTGGAAGTTTTTTGCTGCCCAGGAGCGCAAAGCCTCCATGGCATCGGCATTTTGGGCGCTGTATTCGTCACGGTTGAGGATCAAGGCAAAAAATACAGTACGCATTACTTTGTCGGCAAAGCTTGTATCCCAGATACCGGCCACCGATGCATTGGCCATCAGTTTATCTGGATTGCTCAGTGTACGTACTTGCTCTCTAGGTCTGACAAATATGGCTACACAGACGATCAAAGCCGCGATCAATACCGCTACAAAAGTAAGAGCTGGCTTTTTGCCCGAATTGGTTTGCATCAATCCGCCTCATAACAACCAGTCAATTTTAGCGGATATCAAGGGCGCAATAGTTTTATTTACTGGAGTTAATTCAAAAGGCAAAGAGCTGTAATAGTCAATTAGAGTTTGCCATTGCGTATATCCATCAGGGCATCAAATTGACCCAAAGCTGCTGCAATTTTTTTTAGTCGCTTACTTTCTGCCAGATCATGATTTGCCGCTGCAACTTGACTGAGGAGTAAATAGTCGTCAGGCACAATACTTTCTGCCTGGCAAAGCTGCTTGGCCAATATTTGTGCGGCTTTTATATCTCCAGTAGACAGCATTACCCGGAGCTTATAAAAGCCCATCTCATCGCTATCCTCTTGATTTGATTGAAGAAGCTGCAAAACTTGTTTGTAGTCTCCCAACATCAGATAAAGAGGCACAGGACTAAAAGACTCGGTCTTAGTGTCACTAATTTTAGTAAGAGCAACTCTTGCTTCGTCTTTGCGTCCTAGCAAGATCAAAGCTTTAATGCGATCAAACTCTACATAGTCCCCTTTGCCACTGTCTGGCTCCAAACATTTAACTGTGGCTTGACCAAGTTGATCACGGCGAGCTGGCGGAAGTATTTCCAATAATTCGACTAAACCACCATACCAAAAGCGCCTGCCACTGCTCATCTGAGACAGGGCTTTAGCAGTGACATCACTTTCGATTTTATCTATCTGCTTCTGGTCTCTAAGTAATCTAGCGATTTTCACCTCATTGGCCAGGTCTTCAAAATCGAGCGTGTAATACTCTCCACTGGGACCTGCAGATTTAGCCACAAGAGCCTCAACTGACTTGAGAGCCTGGTAATAGTGTTTAATTGAGTCTTCCGAATCGCCCATAACGAGCTCTAAGTCAGCAATCATTTTTAGATCGGTAAATTGCAGTCCGGCACCATATTCGCTCTTATTAACATCCGTTCTGACACTTATGCTGGTGATAAACCGTTTGAGAGAGTCAAAAGCAAGCTTATAGTTTTGCCCTTTTACATAAAACTTGTAGAGATCTCGCATAGATAATCGGCGATCGTAGTCACTACCATCAGCGCTCTTAATAGAACTTTTGAGATCAGCAACAAACAAATCATTCAACTCAAGAAGTTGATAAAGCGAGGCGCGCTTGTTAAGTTGCTCGCAGCTTAGCTTCATCTGAGCAGTAGCATGCAAATCTTTCAGTGCCAGCTCTTTTTTTTTCAAGAGTGCGATAACAATCGGCCCTTTCAATCAGTGTTTCAAAACTTGGTCCTGCCATAGCAATCGCTTTAGAATATGCCTCAATAGCAAGTCCAGGATTATCACCTTGCAGCACATCACCTTTAAGCTTTAGCCATTTAGCCACCGCTGGCTGAAGACGAATTAAGTGCTCATAGTCTGCCAATGCTAATTTGTTGAGGCTCTTTTCATAGTAGGCATTAGCTCTGCGCTCAAGTGCTTTGATGTTGTCCTTATCGTGTTTGAGTATTTCACTACTCTCGGCAATAATCGTATCGGCATCTGGATCATCTTTATCGCCGCGATCTCTCAAGCTCTCAAAGACTTTACTCAGTGGATTGCCGGGAGTACGCGAGACAACGATAATAACAGCCAGTCCAGCCATGTCTATAGTCAGGAGCACACCAACAAACAACATCAGTTTGCGACCAAAGCTCCAGTCCTTGATACTCATATCTTGCTATTTACCACTCTGTGACTGTAGTTTGGTATCCAGCAAATCAAGCAGTGCCTGCTGATTACCGACACCTGCTGCCGCTCTAACCAGGAGCTTAGCTCTTTTAGACTCTTTTTGGATTTCAGCTAAGCGACTCAAAGTATATAAATCCTCGCCATGTACGCCAGGATCACCTTTTACCTTGATGCACAATTCTTTAGCCTGCTCAAAATTGCCTGAGACAAACTCTGCTCTAGCAGCGCGCAGTTGATCCTTATCGGAGCGATTCTCTTTGATGCCTCTTGCCACGACTAGAGCGGTTTCGGGGTCATCGAGAGCAAGATAGAGCTCAACGTTTTTCATGGCGCCAGGGGCATAAGGATCAATTTGTGTCATCGCTCTTCTGGCTTCACCGAGGCGGTCACTGAGTATAGCCAGCTCAATTTTATCGCGTTCAAAATTGTCTCCCTGGGCTTTTACACGCTCCAGATATTGCAAAGCAGCGTCGCACAGCTCCACACGAGCTGGTCTCGATAGGGCGGTGATAAGCTCCAGCAAATTTGTGTAACCACTAGACTGGCCGCTAGCAAGTATTTCTTTGGCTTTGCCCACAACATGCTTTTGGCTCTTATCTATAAGACCGGGTGTTTTTAGGATTTGTGCTATTTGCAGCTCTTGTAAAAGATCACCAAAATCTAGCACGCCATATCGCTCCCAGACCTGCTCTTTGTCATTATTTGCAGCAACTATAAAGGCATAGGCTTTTTGGTAGGTTGACATTGCCTCATTTTTTTGACCGGCGGCAAGTAACAGGTCAGCCAGTACTTTGTACTGTTTGCCCAAGATCAAATTGCGCTCAACAGGTGGTGATTTAGCTAGCTCCTCAGACAGGGTGTTTGTAAAGCGTCTCTGCAAACTGACAGCTTCAGCTACTCTCTCTTGATTTAGCAAATACCGATAAAGACAATGATTATTGACTGCACGCCCATGCAGGTCACCACCGGCGGTATTAGCATAGTCAACGATTATGCTAACAAACTTTTTGCTCTCTCCCGCCTGCAAATAAGCATTAGCCAGGATTAGTATCTGCTCTGGCGCAAGCGTACTGCTCTTGATGGTCTGTAAGTCCTTGAGACAAAGAGCCTTTTGCCCGACTTGTGCATAACAAGTTGCACGACCGAGCAAATAGTCGACTTTGGCACCGTCCATCTTTATGAGCTGATTGTATGCGGGGATAGCCTGCTGTGGATCAAACTTTTGCTCAGCCATAGCCTGCCATTTTACCCAGAGATAGTTATCTGGCTGGAGCTTATTTAGATGGGCTGCATCTTTAGCAGCCAGGGCATATTCGCCTAAAAAATAATAAGCCTCGCAGCGGTCAGACAGGGCATTGACGTTATCAGGCTCACCATCAAGCTTTTTGCTGCAAGCACTGACGATGTTTTGATTACCTTTTGAAGTAAATTTGTCAACACTGTCGCTATCAGAGTCTGTAAATCTGGTAGCAAGCTTTGCCAGCGGACTATCCGGCGATTTATTTAGCTGCCACAACAAGATTCCAGCCAATAGATCGATAACTAGCACCAGACTCAAGATAAAGGCTAGCTTACGCTTAAATGACCAGCTTTTAAAACCCATTAGTCCTCATTGTTGGTAATTTTTGCTAGCTAGTTGGATTAGCTTATTGCCCCTTCTAAGTAGCATTTCCTACTGATTCAGCTTCCACATCTTCTTCATCGATGGATAGTATGTCTTTGCCTTCCACTTCATCGGCCACCCAGTCTTTTACAAGATAAAGCATATTGTCTTCAAGCATAAACATCATGGGCACAATTTTGACGCCGCTAAAGAGCCTGGATAAGCGGCGAGATTCTTTGACCGAGAAGTCAATAGCATCTGAAATTTCACGACTTGAGGCATGTTTGTCAAAAAATCCTTTAGCTTCAGCGTCAGTCCAGCCCCGTTTGCCAGCCATGACATTGATAAAGGCTTCACGCTGCTGATTGGGATTGGACATAATGCAATGATTGTGAGCAATCAAGGCAATGTAATCAATACCAGCTGAGAGAGCTAGCGCCAGCGAAAACTCCGAACCAGCCATATTGGCCCCTTCACGGCGAATAACATAGGCGCAGTTCTGGGGCAATGAAAGCGACTTGCGATAGTCGATACACATGGCGATGATAAGCTCTGGCTTGTCACTAGCTGTGGCATCTATCTGTCCCATATTTTGGCACTTAAGCAATGTCTCGATAGGCGTGTTGCGCAGAGACTCGGGGATATCACTTTCTTCTTTGATTGGCACCAGTCTTGTGATATCGCGTTTAATTGCTTCAAACTGACCGGTCTTCATCTTTTGAGTGCGGTCCATGCGCGATTTCAAAATTCTGGTCAGACGGTTGTTATCCATGAGCAAAGCACTGCGCAAACGGCAGTCCTTTGGACCATCGTTCTTGGCAGTTTTATTTAATCCAAGACCATATGAGCAAGACTGACATTCAGTGGTGAGCAAGCGCTCGTTAACGTCAAGCAATGCTTCTTTATAGTCATAAAAGTAATTCTCGGCACCAATGACTTTGAGAGCGCCAGTATTTTTCAAGAGTTCAAGAGGCTGGCCCGGTAGCTCGGCAATCACCATGCGCACATTTTTACGACGCAACTGAGAGTGAATCGATAGCAGAGTCTCAACACCAGTCATATCAAGGATAGTGACAGCGCGCATGTGCAAAATTAGAGCCTTGAGATCTTGCGTGATCAAAATAGTCTCAGTAAATTTTTGCACCGCTCCAAAAAAGAGCGGTCCATCTACAAGATAAGTACGGGCAAATTTACAGCTAGGTATAAGTTGACCGGCAGAGAGCCTGTCGTCACTATCATCGCCTTCTACGACCATTCTTACAGAACTCATCTGGCGCACAAAAAGCACACAAGTGAGCATCAATCCGGTGAGCACACCGGCAGTCAAATCGATGGCAACAGAAGCAACTGTGGTTACTATCACCACCCAGCCTTCAGTCTTGGAGCCCCGCCAGATTTCGCGGATGGCGTCCCACTCAATCAGTCTAAAACCAGTCAAAACCAGTATGCCGGCTAGTGCTGCCAGCGGAATCTGCTCTGCCATGGGAGCGAGAGTAAAGCCCATGCCAAGCAATACCAGTGAATGAACAATAGCTGATAAGCGGGTTTTGGCACCAGCACTGATATTGACAGCAGTGCGGGCAATAACTCCAGTAACGGGGATGCCACCAAAAAAGGGCATAGCTATGTTCGCCAGACCCTGACCGCAAAGCTCCTGATCAGCTCGATGTTTGCTCGACATAGTCATACCGTCAGCCACCGAAGCGCTAAGCAGTGATTCGATTGAGCCCAACATAAAAACTGTAATGCCGTAAAGCAGCAAGCTCTGCAGCTGGTTGGTGTTTTGGATGATGGGCAGGCTTGGCAAATGAGGAATTAAATTAAGAGCCGGTATGGGAGCCACATTGATAATGCGGGCCACATCAAAATGCATAAAGTAGGCAAGCATGGATGTGAGGACGATTGCCACCAGCTGACCTGGAATAACTTTGGTTACTTTAGGCGTATAAATTGCAATCAAAATTACAAGCACACCAATAAGAATGGCTTGATAGTTGACCTCACCATGCAACAAAGCACGATTAAAAATGTCAGAGAGATCATTGATAAACTCAGGGATAAAAGGCACTGTGCCCAGTACATGTGCCCCCTCAGTAGGATGAGCCAGTGGTTTACCGGGCAGACCCAGGAAGTCATCAAGTGCGTTAAAAAATACAAGTATCCCGATGGCATTGGCGAAGCCCACAATAACTGGCATGGGGATATAAGTAATGATGCGACCGAGACGCAATAAACCAGCAATCAGTTGCAAAATCCCTGCCACCAGACCGACGAACCAGATGCCAGGCAGACCATAAGTGTGTGCCACTTCAATCAATACGACAGCCATCGCTGCTGCTGGTCCAGTTACAGCGTATCTTTGTCCACCAAATAAAGCAGCAATAACACCCGCCACAATACCAGTGCAAAAGCCCATAGCGGGCTCTACGCCGGCGGCAATCGCCAGAGCAAGATTGAGTGGTAGAGCCACCATCGCCACAGTTATGCCCGAGAGTAAATCGCGCGGCATCGTTTGTGGATTGAACATTGCTGTCCATTCCTGCATCAAATAATTGATGTCAAAAACGCGGTCTTGTCTCGACTGATTGAGAGATGAGGTCATTTTGATTCGAATCCAATTTGGCAATTAGAGGAGCAATAAAAAAAGCCTTTTGCTACTTTTCGTCTTTACTATCATTACTACATTTTACAATTGCACAATGCGTACATTGCAACATTACATAATACCACCATTCACATCTTCTACGAGTGCACTGGTCGTATTGTCGTATCGTCATAAATCGCTATCGCAATGTGATATGCTCAGACAGTTTAGATTAAAAGACTGTTTTAGATCTGGTAACCACTCTCATCTATGAAAGATCCCTTTGTTGCTTTAGGCATTAAACCTGGTGCAGACGAGTCAGTAGCTAGAGTCGCTCTAGAGAAGCTTGAAAAGGCTTTAGAGAGCGTACAGGGTGAGTCTGACCAGGAACCAAAATATCATGCTTTAGAGGCGGCTAGAAAAGCCTATGAGCGCATTAAGAATGGTGCCAGCCCTGAAGGGTCTGGTGGCTCAGAGAGCTTTAACTCCCGACTCAGACTCGGTCAGCTTTGCCTATCGTCTGGCATGATCACTATTGCGCAGCTGACAGAAGCAATGCGTGAGCAAGAGCAAAATGATAGGCCGCTTGGTGAGATACTCCAGGCCAAACAATTTATTTCACAGGAAGAACTCGATGGGTTGCTCTTAGCTCAGGACCTTATCTCAGGTGAAGTAGAAAATACAGACGAAGAAGCTCAAAGACTTATGGCATTGAATCTACTTTCAGAAGAAAGTGTGACAATCGCTCTTCTTGAGAAGAGATTCGCTTCGAGCACTTTGGAACAAGTGCTGATAAGAAGGTCATGGCTATCAAGCGATCTCTTCAATGCAATTTTCAAATAAGGCGTCAGAAATTTCAAAAGGGTGCAATTACCCCTCAAATTTTTGTCAGGCGCCTTAAAATCAAGATTAATTCGAAGCCCCAAGACCCTCACCAGTATGGCGTTTTGAGACACAACTCGCAGTCGTGAAACATAATATACATTATCGGACCGGTTTGCCCCTCAAGACAATCGCTCTTGACGGATAGTAATTGGTAATTGACCATTGAATTAGGAGACAATGGTTAATACCTAAGTCGTGTGATCAAATGCTCAACACTCTCCAGAAAATTGCCGAAAAAGAACCCGTACAGATACCTGTCGAAAATCATGAGGCAGCTATTGAAAAGTCTCTTGCCTACCTGACTTCACAGCATGCTCTGGACAGTATCGAAATCGATCCCTACTGGCCTAAGTGGCACAGCCCCTGGTGGCATATGCTCTTACTCCATGAGCTGGGACAAACAGCCCTGATACCGGCCCAGGCCAAGCTCTATATAGTGCAGTCACTTAACGAGCACTATCTCAGATTCTTTCCTATAAGAGAGGAAGAAATACCCTCAGGCGCAGACCCTCTAAACCAAATAGCCTGTCACTGTCAGCTCGGCACGATGCATCAAGTCCTCACCACAGGCGGTGTCGATGTCGATAAAGAATTACCCTGGTTGAGGCTCTGGTACAGACGCTATCAGCTTGACGACGGTGGGCTTAATTGCGACGAAGCCGTCTATACAAGAAAAGTGCCCAAAAGCTCGATAGTATCCACTCTCCCACCACTGGAAGCGCTACTCAGCTGTGCCAATAAGAGTGAAGAAGAACTCGAATGTCTTGACAGAGGCGCCTCTTATCTAATCGACAAAAAGCTCTATATGCGCAGCTCTGGCGTTGCCATTGATACAGAATGGCTCAAGCTGACCTTTCCCCGCTTTTATCACTATGATGTGCTGAGAGGTTTGAGTTATCTCTTGCAATGGGCGACCTTACGTCAACGCTTGCTACCACTGGAATGTATCGCCGATATAATGAGCCGAATAGACCATAACTTTCCGGATGGACAGATAAAGATCCAGCGTGCATCCTGGCAGGGCATGTACACTCGCTATTATGACTCGCAAGACAAATTATGGAAAAGAAGACCAGTAGATGGTTTCCCATTGCTAGAGCAGACGGGACTTATCGGTATGTACAGCAAAACCTTGACTGAGCAATGGTCTCAAGCAAGAGCGCTGCTACACACACTGCTCTACGATGAGTTAATTCGATAGTTCCATCATTTCACTTGTCGTATTGTCGACCACACGACAGCACCACCAGTACTACCTACGTCCAGTCATCTCCTCGTAATGTGTAATGCTCAACAAGACATCCATACGTCACTACGCATAGTTCACAGTTAGACCATTCTTGAGTACAAACAGATAACCTGTCTTACATTTGTACAGTGCACTTTTAATAAGATGCAATAGTTCTATTGCTCTTTGCCGTAAAGCCTGAGCTGATATGGATGGTTAGAAATTAGCTCATGTAGTGCCGGGACACACCCTATAGACTTAGCGCAAAGGGTAAAAATGGCCGGCGAACGAAGAATCGATCCTCTTACCAGTCTGCGTTTTATTGCAGCTACTTTTGTCATTGCCTATCACGGCAAAGGCATATTTGTCTTCTTTGACAATATGCCGGAATACCTCGCATATACGCAGCCAGTCTGCTTCTTCTTTCTGCTTTCTGGCTTTATTCTCTCCTATGTCTATCATGATTTTAAAAACTTTGACGAGATAACTCAGTGCTGGCTCAAGCGTTTTGCCCGCATCTGGCCTCTGCACATCTCTATATTTGTGCTGCGCTTTTTCATGTTTCCCAAGTATCTGCTTACTTTTCCCGGGGCAGCTCCCAAGCTGCTTGTGATGCTCAGCAACATCTTTATGCTGCACGGCTGGGTACCGCTTTTTCAATATTTCTTTTCTTACAACGCGCCGTCGTGGTCTATATCTACAGAGTTTTTCTTCTATCTGGTCTTCCCATTTATATTACCGCTCGTCTCTAAAAGACCCTACTGGAGCCTAGTTGTCAGCTTTGCAATAAATGCACTAGCTATTTATGCCTGTAACTTAGCCAATCTGCCAGAGATCAACGAGCAAGGCATTGAGCTTAGAGGCATCCTCTATATCATTCCGCCGCCCCGCTTATTCGAGTTTGTGCTGGGTATGGTGATCGCCAAGGTCTTCCTCGGACCAGCCCAAAACTTTAAGCCCTCAGTGACACTAGCAACCCTCATTGAGGGCTTTGCCCTGGCACTTACCACCTACCTTTGTATAAACACCAGACCAATAGCCGCGCAACTGGCTCAGCAAGCCTGGATCGGTCCGGCTGGTGGCTACTGGTTTATTAACACAGGTGTGCCACTGGTGGGATTTGTCCTGACTATCTTTATCATGGCCATAAACCGCGGGCTCTTCTCTCGCCTTTTCTCACTGGCTCCTTTTGTCTTCCTTGGCGAGATAAGTTACTCAGTCTATCTACTGCATCACCCACTGCTGTGCTATCACGGGCTCTACCTGTCCCAATACAGAGATACGGCAGCGCTATTGCACTTTAGTGCCATTCTCTTTATTGCCAGCCATTTGATGTACCGCTGGGTCGAAGCGCCTATGAGGCAGTTTATCGTAGCAAGTGGCACTCGTGTCCTGCGCCACCGACAAAAAACTGAACCAACCGCTAAACGTCCAGCCAGAGCTACTTCCAAGAAGGCTCTAGCCTGGTATGGCGTAGAAGCAGCCGTGCTTGTGGCGCTTATTTTTACAGCCACACCCCCACTCAAGACCATGACAATAGAGCAAGCTGAGCAGGAATCACAGAGCAATGACGCGATTATCAAAAATGTCAGCTTTGACAAAGACATCTACTTGCTTTCGGCCAGAAGACAGAAGAATGGTCACCGCCTTGTAGCAATATGGAAAGCAAATGACACCTTTAAAGCTGGTCAGTTTCTTAACATCCAGTTTTTAGATAAAGACGGCAAACTAATCGCCACTCAAGTGGTAAGACTGGCTCAGGTAGACAAAAAGATTGAGCAGGGCACAATCTGGCAAGAAGACATAGATCTCATGGAAGCGCATAGCAACGAAGCCACGAGTCTTGGCTTAATCATCTATGAATCAGAGCACAACATAAAAGTGGCACAAAAAGAGGGTCTTGCGGCAATGAATGAAGAGCCGATAACGATAGACCAGGAAAGCCACCGTCTAATTTTAAAGTGGAAAGACTAGTCCATCTCCTGCAATTGGGTAAGATGGATTTATGGCGAATCAACAAACCCCAATATTAAAGTGGCTCATTGTCATTCTCTGCCTGGCAGGTTTAGGCTCTGGCGCTGTATTGGATGTATTGGCTAAGTCCAAAGCCAAGTCAAAGACAAGCGGCAAGCTGGCTAAGCCACCCCAGTCCTTTGTGCAGGGTCTTCAGGAATATCAAAATAATCGCTTTGGTCCAGCTGCCGAAAAATTCGAACAGGCTGACCGCTCAGGTTATTGCAATGAGATGACCCACTACTATCTGGCACTTTGCTACCACAACCTGAACCAAACCCAGAGAGCCATTGACCATTATTCCTGGGTTTCTTCCTATGCCAAAAGCGCCACACTAAAATACAACGCGGCCGTTGGTTACAACGCTGTGGCCAGATACGCAGGTAATCGCACTTATGCTGGCAATGGCGGTACCTTTGCTGGTTTTTCATACCGGGGCGGAGGCGGCAGTTCGGCTGGTAGCTCAGGCGGTGGCTGACGATAAGCACTTTTAAAGGCACCAGGTTGGTGCCTTTGTTTTTTATTTGAGTGCCAGGCTACGCAAGTCTTCTAGTTTGATTATTTCAAGAGCCGCTTCATGACAGGATTCAAGCAAGACTTTTGGCGCCACACCAGCTTCAAAAAGCCTCCTGCCAGCGCAACGCACAAAGGCACCAGCGATCGCCAGCTTTTAGACCAGGAAAGCCATAGAGCGGATTGGGTGTAATCAAATCATTGCCTTTTGATTTGCTAAACTGCAAAAATTCATCAGTTAGCTCGACGCAAACCACGTGTCTGCCGAGATCCTCATCTCCGGTTGAACAATAACCATCGCGGTAAAAGCCCGTTACTGGTGACTGACAGCAGGGCTTGAGATTATCGCCCAGGACATTGCGGATGATGCTCATTCTATTTTCTCGTCGTCTTTGTTCTTTTTGTCTTCGCCTTCTGGCTCCGAGGCGCTATCTTTGGCGCTTTCTTCGGACTTTTCTGGCTCTGATTGCGGTTTTTCGCTTTGGTCCTTGCTCTCTTCGGATGTTGTTTCTTTGCTGGCTTCAGCGCTGGTTTGATCAGCTTTTTGAGCAGAGGCATCAGCAGTTGGCGCAGCAGTCTCAGTACTAGCATCAGATGATTTTTCCTTTGATTTGCTTACATCCTCAGGATCTTTAGAAACAATACCCTGCGACACAAGTAAACTGCGCAAGGGGTCTAGCACGAGCAGCGGCATCCTGAATTGATGCACGCTTTGATCGCGAGTAAGGACAGAGACAGTGCCACCGCCTACGGTGCTAAGATAATTAATGCTTTCGATTTGACCTCTTTGAATACTGACATTGGTCGAACCAAACCAGGCTGAGAACGCCTCTGGCACAAAGACCAATCTTTGATCAGTAACAACAAAACGGCCCGGCTTGTCTTTATAAAAAGTGAGGAAAACGATCTGATCAAATTCTCGCCCTCTTGAGGTTTGAATTTTGATCCAAAAAAGATAACAGCAAACAGTCCGGCAAAAGCCAAAAAGACACAGGCCCATGCTGTTAAAAACATACCTAAAAAGTCGTTCCAGCTATCTTTAATGCGCAGGGCATTAGCGCTAAAACCTTCTCTCAGACCACCAGTTACGTCACCCGATTCGGATAACAAAAGACCCAATTTGGCGTGAGCAATGGCGCTACCAGGAGCAACTTCACAGGCCTTTTGTAGAGCTGCCAATTGTCCTTTGGGGTCTTTCATTTTGCCCAGACAGGAGCCCATGCCAATATATGCATTGACATATTTTGGTGCTATTTCGGTGGCGCGCTTATAAGAATTGTAGGCCGCTGTATAGTTGCCGGACATACCATAGACCGCTGCCAGATTATAACGGTGGATGGCCGAATTGGGCTCGAGAGCACAAGCTTTTTCGAGCGCTGCCTTGGCTGCTGGCAGACTTTTTAGTCCAGCCAGTGAGCGCCCCAGGACCGAATAAGCCGGACCATAATCGGGCTTGAGAGCAAGGCATTTACCGGCATGTTCAACACTGAGATCAAATTCGCCTGCTTGACCCAAGATCAAGCTGACCAGATATTGTGCCTGCCAATTTTTGGGATTGGCATCAAGTGCCATTGCCAGATGTTTTTTGGCTAGATCGGTTTCGCCCTTAAGATAGGCTGCATAAGCCAGTTTTAGCTGCTCAGCATCATCGACAGATTTGGCTGCAACTGTTGACTTAGTGGCTACCGGTTTATCAGTACTGTCGGCATAAGCACCACCAGTGGTGATAGCCAGAAGGGACATTGAGGATATAGAGGCAGCGGCAAAAAGACCGACTGTTGAATATACGCTAGCTCTATGCCATATTTTTGAGAGACGCCAAACACCAGAAGAAGCCTGTGGTTTGTTATTCATGCTGCTCGCTTAGAAGGGGAAACATGAGTATACGTAACAATTAGTTTGTTCGCAACCGACTAATTTACGCGTTTGACTTGACCCTGCCAGCACTTGTCACGCAGTACGGCTTTGAGTATTTTGCCTGAGCCGGTCTTAGGCAGCTCATCATGAAACTCTACTTCTCTTGGCGCTTTGTAATGAGCCAGTCGCTCTTTCACAAATTCAATAAGCTGAGCTTCAGTAACACTAGCACCGGTCTTGAGCACCACGCAAGCTTTGACACGCTCACCCCAGCGCTCATCAGGAGCGCCAAAGACAGCGCATTCCAATATGTCAGCATGGAAGTGCAGAGCATGCTCCACTTCGGTGGAATAGATATTTTCGCCACCAGAAATGATCATGTCTTTTTTGCGATCGACAATATTGACATAGCCATCACTGTCTACAACAGCTAAATCTCCAGTGTAAATCCAACCATCGCGCAGAGCTTCTTTAGTAGCTTCTTCGTTACGCCAGTAGCCTCTAAACACATTTGGACCGCGAGCGATAATTTCGCCAACCTCCAGACCATTCTTTTCGACCTGACTGCCATCGGCTTTGACTACTTTTAGTTCTATACCTATAAAAGTCCGACCTGTTTTGGAGCGGATGCTTTGCAGCTGTTGCTTACTGCGACCAAGATGCTCGTTAAAAGGCAAACTGATAGTGAGGAAGGGACTGGTCTCTGTCATGCCATAAAACTGCACATACTGACAGTTGAAGATTTCTTCGACCAATCTCACGCTCTCTGGCGCCATCGGAGAGCCAGCAGTCATAATCGAACGCAGCTTGGTATACGAGTACTCCCACACTTTACTGCTATTAATCAGCGCATTGGCCATTGTCGGCACAAGCGCTGTCAGTGTTACGTTTTCGGTTTCAATCAATTTAAGGGCTTCGTCAGCCTTAAAGGCTGGCATAAAGACATGCTTGCCGCCCACCCAGGTGATGGCAAAAATCGCCCAGGCATCAACAAGGTGGAACATCGGAGCCAGGTGGGCCCAGATGTCAGCGTCTGTCAGCTGCATTTCGGCAACAGCGCCAAGTGCGTTGTAAGCCACGTTGCCGTGGGTGAGCATGACACCTTTAGCCATGCCAGTTGTACCACTGGTGTAATAGAGCTGAGCCAGGTCCTCGCTGTATAGCTCACAGTCAATCATCTCACGACGCCAGTGACTGAGCAAAAATGACTCGTAGTGTACGCCTGTGGCAGTAGTCTTGGGAGGGTTACCAGGTCCAAGCCAGGTAACAAGCTTGAGTGGGCTTTCTTCCACTTCGCTTTCCATTTCGGCCAGGGCTTCCACAGCCAGATCGGCAAAATCAGTATGAGAGACAAGCATCTCAGCACCGCTATGGACCAGGATCTGACTGATTTCAGATTTAGAAAGGCGGAAATTAATGGGGGCTAAAACCAGACCCAGGCAGCTAGTGGCGTAATAAAGCTCTAAAAACTCAACACAGTTTGGACTCATACAGGCCACTACCGAGCCTTTGGTCAGCCCGAGTGCGCGGAACGAATGGGTCAGAGCCGCGACTCTTTGACCAAGCTCGCTGTATGTCAATCTCTTCAATCCGTCTACACAGGCTTCCCGGTCAGGCCAAAGCTCGATTGCTCGTCTAAGAGAAATTGCTAGGTTCACAAACAGCACCCTCAAGAAAATTTCAACAACTATAAATGCTCCCACCAAATGGGACTCTAGCCCCGCTTTACTCTCTTTTTGGTCAACTTTTCTCTTGATAACCCCAATCTCTTACTATTTGCTTACCATTTTTAAGTAGGCAAAAATTAGCTGCTAAATTGGGCAAAGCCCTAAAGGCAGTATGCGGCAGGGCGTGGCAAGCAGCAAGACAAGGTAAAAGAGACAATGGGACAAGTGATCGAAAAGACATACAACGGACTGAAAGTTCCTCAAGGCGAAAAAATCACTTTTAAGGACGGCAAACCAGTTGTACCTAACAAGCCAATCATCCCCTTCATCGAAGGCGACGGCACTGGCCGTGACATCTGGAGAGCAAGCAAGCGCGTTATCGATGCTGCTGTAACCAAAGCCTATGGCACAACCAAAGAAATCGCCTGGTACGAAGTATTTGCTGGCGAAAAAGCTCACGACACTTTTAAAGAATGGTTGCCTGAAGACACCATCCACGCTCTCAGAGAATTTGGCGTAGCCATCAAAGGACCTCTCAGCACACCAGTAGGCGGCGGTATCCGCAGCTTGAACGTCAGCCTGAGACAAATTTTTGACCTCTACTGCTGCGTCCGTCCAGTTCGCTGGTTTGAAGGCGTACCTTCACCAGTCAAACACCCAGAAAAACTCAACGTAGTTATTTACCGCGAAAACACTGAAGACGTATACGCTGGTATCGAATGGGCCGCTGGCTCAGCTGAAGCCAAAAAGCTCATTGAACTAGTAGAAAGCTTTGCTGGTAACAGAAAAATCCGCCTAGATAGCGGTATCGGTATCAAACCAATCTCCGAGTTTGGTTCTCAACGTCTGGTCAAAAAAGCCATTGAATACGCCATCACCAAAGGACGTAAGACCGTCACCATG
Source organism: Candidatus Obscuribacter sp. (assembly GCA_016718315.1). Classification (GTDB taxonomy): domain Bacteria; phylum Cyanobacteriota; class Vampirovibrionia; order Obscuribacterales; family Obscuribacteraceae; genus Obscuribacter. Next base: position 579,145 of record JADKDV010000001.1, read on the forward strand.
GTGCACAAAGGCAACATCCAGAAGTACACCGAAGGCGCTTTCAGAGACTGGGGCTACCAGATGGCTGAAAAAGATTTTGCCAAAGAAATCGTAACTGAGCAAAAACTCTGGGACGAAATGAACGGCAAAATGCCAGAAGGCAAAATCCTGCTCAACGATCGCATCGCTGACTCAATGTTCCAACAAGTACTTCTCCGTCCAGACGAGTACTCAGTACTCGCCACCACCAACCTCAATGGCGACTACCTCTCTGACGCTTGTGCAGCTCAAGTAGGCGGTCTCGGTATCGCTCCTGGCGCTAACATCGGCGACGACTGCGCAATATTCGAAGCCACCCACGGTACCGCTCCCAAGTACGCTGACAAGGATGTAATCAATCCTGGTTCAGTAATCTTGTCCGGCGCCATGATGCTTGAATACATGGGCTGGAACGAAGCATGCGCTTTGATTCACGAAGCAATCGCTAAGACCATCCAACAAAAGAAAGTTACTTACGACATGGAACGTCTGATGGAAGGCGCTACCAAACTCAAAACCAGTGAGTTTGCTGATGCCATCATCGCTAACATGGGCTAATTAACTGCTCGAAAAGTGACTAAAACGGGCGCTCCAGTAGCGCCCGTTTTTTTAGGAAATAGCTTGAGTGGCAAATATGCAAAAGAGCAAAAATAATCCGGCATTTATTAGCGGTCTGGACCTGGCCCAGGGCTACTACTCAGAGATAGTTGGACCTTTGTTGAGGAGTAACTATCCCGCCTTAAAATACGCCGCAGCACTCATTGGCGAAGGCTCTGATGTCTTGGGATTTGATACTGAGATATCTTGTGATCATGACTGGGGCCCGAGGCTACTGCTCTTTGTTGATCACAAAGACTTGCACTGCAAAGACTCGATTTTAGCAAACCTCAAAAACTCACTGCCAAAGACTTACATGGGCTTTGCCACTGGTTTTATAAAAGACAACGGCGTGCACCTGATGGACCATGGTCAGTCAGGAGACACTGTACCGCGCATCACCATCCAATCAATCGACGACTACATTAGTGATTATCTGAGCATCGACATACACGGACCAATAACGACTATAGACTGGCTCACAATGCCAGAGCAAAAGCTACTCGCTCTAACAGGGGGCAAAGTATTTTATGATGCCATTGGTATCGAGGCTCTGCGCAAAAAGCTATCCTACTATCCAAACGATGTCTGGCTTTATCTAATGGCCAGCGCCTGGAGTGCTATTGAGCAAGAAGAGCATCTTATGGGCCGGGCCGGTATTGTAGGCGACGAGCTGGGCTCAGCTTTGATTGCTAGCAGACTGGTGCAAAACATCATGCGCCTGTGCTTTTTGATAGCACGTCAATACGCACCCTATGCCAAATGGTTTGGCAGTGCCTTCAATCAACTAAAGGCAGCAGGCAGTCTTGCAAGCCACCTTCAAGGCGTATTAGCAGCAAGCAACTGGCAAGAGCGCCAAAAGCATTTATCTCAGGCATACACAAAGCTTGTAAGCCTACATAACCAATTGCAGATTACCGAGCTTCAAGTAGAGTCAGTCCTGCAGTTTCATGAGCGGCCATTTGAAGTAATCAGTATGGGTCGCATGTCGCAGTCACTAATCAAAGCAATTAAAGACCCAGAGATAAAAGCTCTGAGCCGCTTGCCATTAATAGGCAGCATCGATCAATTGAGTAGCAGTACCGACTTGCTAAGCAAAAGTCTCTGGCGCAGTGCCCTTACAGAGCTATACAAAACTGGTGGGGTAGGCAATGACTGATCTGGCCAAACAAATAGCGCAAAAGCATGGTCAAAACGATTTGCTTGAGCTCCTATCAAAGGACTTATCTGGCTCCCAGTTGCATACGGTCTTATTGACTGCCATCAAGGAGCGCGTCAAAGAGCAGTCACTGACTGACATAACCAAGACCTCAAAAGTGACTCAGGCGTGTAATCTAGATGGACGGCTCTTGCATCAAGTAGAGGGCATAGCCTATCAAAGCGCTAAAGACTATAAAGTAGTGGAGCTTGCGCCACTAAATCCCCTGGGTACCACCAATCAATTAAGTGGACTCGATCAGGGCAATATCCTCAGCACTATTAGAGCCTTTGAAGTAGCAAGTGATCCTACAATTGGCTTAGCGCTAAATTGCGCTCATTTGCGCAAAACTCAGGAGCAGCGCAAAAACAACCTCAGACTCTGCACCTCTCAGCGCGTGGTGAGATTTCCGGAGCCAACCAATCCCGCCTATACAGCGCATTTTAAACTCTTTAGCATGGTCGACAGCGGTCGCGATAGAGGGTCTTTTGGCTTTGAACTAGATGCACTAAAGTCGCAGTTGACTGTCTATCTGGAGTTACTTAAAACGCTGGGGCAGTGCGGTTTTAGCCATAAAGACATAGTTGTCGAATTATCCGATACAAGAGTAGTAAAAGCACTGGCGCTATCACACGGTGTGGACTCTGACAAAATCAAATCTATGGTGCGCGCCTCCGATAGCGATAGTGCCACAAGGCTGCTTGCCCAGTACCAAAAGATCTGGGTCAAAGCACCGACCAATATTGATGATGAACTGGGACAATACAATCTACCGGCGCATCACCTGCTCCAACTCAAAGCCTTGCAAAAACAGGTGATGGAGCCGTTATCCATCATCTATCCCGGCGTCCATTTTTGTTTTAACCTGCATCGCCTCACAGGTCTTAACTACTATCAGGGACCAACTCTGCATATCAAACTGCAAAATCTATCGGATCAGACTTTTATGGTTGCCGATGGCGGTTTTGTCGACTGGACACAACGGCTACTAACCGACAAAAAAGAACGGCTTCTTACCAGCGCTATTGGTATTGAGCTAATCTGCCGAGTTTTTAAGTAACACCAGACAAGGATGAGCAAAATGACCACATCAGTGCGTGTACTCGCAGAAGCAGACCTCGATGATTTCTGGCAAATACGTCTACGGGCCTTAAAAGAGCACCCCGAGTCCTTTGGTGCCAGTCTGACCGAGTCTGAGCAGATGACTCGCAGTGAAATTTTGCAAAGGCTCACGGCAACAGCAGATAGCTTTGTGCTTGGAGTATTTAATCCAGACTTAGTTGGCATCGCCGGATTTTTTAGACGGTCAGGCTTAAAGCTCAAACACAAAGGTACTATCTGGGGTGTCTACGTCACGCCAGAAAGCCGCGGGCAGAAGCTAGGCAAACTCCTAATAGAGTCCTGTATTGACAGAGCAAAAGCTATGCCCGACATGGAGCATATTATGTTGACAGTTGTCACCGCCAATGGTGCTGCTCGAGAGCTGTACAAATCACTGGGCTTTGTTTCATTTGGCATTGAGCCTGCTGCACTCAAATGCAACGGCCAGGACTATGACGAAGAAATGATGCAGTATACAATTAACAAGTAAAAGCTATCAATCAAAGTCCACGACTTTGCAGTTACTTAAACGGTGCATTCTCATAGCTGTATAGACTCTGATAGAGACTACCAATCGCTCTTTATCAATGCCAAAGTCATCGATACCGGCTTGGCCATTAACATTGAGCCAGACATAACGAGGCAATAGACTGATGTCTTTGTAAGTAGATAGAGCAGAGTCCGAGTGCCAGCTATTAAACCTTTCGCTAGTCGTGACTTCTACTGCTTCAAAACTGACTCCACTGACAGGGATGGTCAGACTTTGCAGTCTTTTGCCCATGGACTCACTAACTATATAGACACCTGCAGTCCCCAGGAGTTCATCAACTGGCCAAACATCCAGCACGTAGTGCAAATGCTGCACTTGAGGCGGTTTTGACGGGGGTTTTGCAAACTTAGTATTGATACCAAAGTCACCGGCAGACTCTGCTTTAAGAGCAAAGTATTTCAATCAATGCCCTCCAGTGGGTGGCAAAAAATGCTTTCCAAATTCTTTATCGATGGCTTTGAGTTGATTCAACACTTGCTGCCTTGTGGGATCGGGATAATCGCACCGGAACTGATTCCAGATATTATGGATATTTCTATAGTGATTTAGCGACTCTTCGGTCTTAGCCAATCCTCGTAAGTTGGAGAGCTCGTTTAACTCAGCGGCACTAAAGAGCCCGGGATGATCTCTGAGCACCCATTCAGGTACCCCACGCTCGACGACAATTCTATCAGCTACTGCTATCAATCCTGGATACTTATTAAAGTAGACATCGCGGTGATCATTGACCTTTTGCAGACCGTGAGCCATTAGTGATGCTTCACTCTGATTTTGTAATTGCTCAACACTTACTCCTAGCCTGCGAGCGGCAATCTCAGCAGTATGTGCCTCTTTTTCACCCTCAAAAAAGTAGACTGTTTTTGGCGGTATATCGATACCAAAACGTCTGGCAAAGCGAGCGATAATTTCAGGGCTTTCAAATACTCGCTCAACATGTTCAACACCTCTTTGAGGTTTGCCTGTGAGCATCTCTATTGGTTTGGCAGCACCACCCAGCTCTTCTGCCTGAGACATCAAATAAAGCCCGCGTATCTCGCGGGTCAGGCGCACAGTACGACCATCCGGCATGACTGCTTCAGGAGCGTGGACGTCCTCAAAAAATCCCTTTATAGCAGCTACTATCTTTTTAGCATCGGCAGGCGCGTGGGCCAACTCAGAGCCAGTCTTGTGAGCAATCTTGGCCATGTTGGGCAAAATTTCAGTCAGCTTGCCAGACTTTAGTACCGCCTGAGCCTGCTCCGGCAAAAGCGCACCAGCACCCATCTCCACTACAAATTGATACTTGAGCCGCTCCTGTTCTCGGGCGGGCAAGTCACCCCATGTCTTATCTATATGAGAGCCAAGATTGTAGAGGTCCTTAGCAGGCTTGAGCCAATCACCTTGGGCACCGAGGTCGTTTAAGTAACGCTCAGAGAGATTGAATAATTTGACCTCACCCACAAGCATACGGCCGACAGCCGCACCGGCTTTTGCACCAAGATCAGAGGCTGTCTCCTTGTCACCAAACATGCAGGCATGGGCAAAGTCGGTCAAATGCGCCAGGTCTTGCAGCACAGTACCAAGCCCTTCGGTGGCACCGACAAGCGCGCCAAGGCGCTCCTCAGACTCAGCCACAGTCCAATGCTCGACACGGCCGCGGACTGCTGTGGTAAGCACTTCGCTTTGCCTATCCTCAGGCAGTGCACCGACTCCACCCCAATCGTCAGGCTCTGGTGTGCGACTGACAAAGGACATCTGATTGTTTGAGCTGTCACCATATCCAGTTACACTCTTTACAGCTTCTCCCTTGTCAGTTACACCACTGTCACTCTTTTGAGCTAACCGGACATTGTCAGGGGACATCGTTTTGTTAGCAGGTGGAGCTGCACTCTCAAGGATTGATATGCGCGGCTCAAAATGATGCTCACCACATTGCTCAAGGTCATCATGGTCTACTCTATGGCGGCTGGAGACAGCATTAAGCTCCTGTTTAAGCGCTTCTCTGGCATAGTCATCCAGGGCAGTAGTGGATGCACCCAAAGCCTTGGACTGCGCTCTCATATCTTGAATCATAGAAGCAAGGGCACGCTTTTCTTGAGGCACACCATCGTCTTTAGCCACGCTCTCAAGTCCCTGAGTATTTACGTTATCTGGACTTTGAGCCTGCTGTTTAAGCAATTCGCTCTCGCTAATTTTGTCTTTGCGAGAAGCCACTCGATCACCAAATACTAGCTCTATACTGTGCTCCTGAGTAGCCAGGTCGCTACTGCTATACCTTGCCAGGGAGCCATCGCTAGCATTTGTGCGAGACTTTTCGACTGTTGTCAGATCTGAGGCCGAGGCTGTTCGTGCACTCTGAGCATCCGCTGTCTTGAGGGTATCAGACTCCTTATTAGAGTCTAAGCGCTCGCCCTTTTCGTTTGCTTTTGCATCTGACATAAGCTGTCTCCTGCGCCTGTACATCCATTATTCCACTTATTGACAATTAGAAATCCTCACCACCTCTCACTTCTTTACGCAATCTCAAAAGAGCGCTTTTGAGCGCTAAAATTGCATAGAGAATTTTTAGGGATATTGCAGTAACTGCAGAAATTACTATGACACTTGCCAAAATCAAAATACTGGACTTTACCCATCTTTTGCCAGGTGAAGTGGCATCAACTTTGCTCAGTGATATGGGTGCGCAAATATTACGCATCGAAAAACTGCAAAAGGGTTTGAACGAATCGCTGCCTCCCATAGTCGATGGAGAGAGCCTCTATTTTTGGGCATTACATCGCAACAAAAAACGAATCAGACTGGACTTAAAAAAAGAGAGCGCCAAAGAGCTTATTAAAAAGCTTGTCAAAGATGCTGACGTCATCCTCGAAAACTTCAGACCTGGTGTAATGGAACGCCTGGGGCTGGGTTATGAAACACTCAAGTCAATCAATCCAGCTATTGTTTACTGCTCAATCTCAGGCTATGGCTCTCACTCCAAATGGTCCAATCGACCCGGTCATGATCTAACTTTTGTAGCCGAGGCTGGTATCCTTGATGAGACACTAGACCGTGATGGTGCGCCTGTACTACCTGGTGTCTTTATCTCAGACTATATGTCAGGCTCATACGGAGCACTGGCAGTAGTGGCAGCACTCTATCAAGTCAAAGAGACTAGTGCCGGGCAACACTTAGAGATAAGCATGTTTGAATCCGCCCTCTCCACACTCAGTGTGCTGGGCACAGTCGATATGAGACTGGGATTGGAAGAACTGCACAGCCGCTATCCCGAAAACCTGCCAAATCACCGCATTTACCGCTGCAAAGATAAACGCTTCCTTGCTTGCGCCCCTTTTGAGCCACAGTTTTGGCAAATATTTTTGCACAAAATAGAGCGCACTGATTTGACTAAATATGATGTCATCGAAGACAAAGTAATACTAATAGAGGAAGTCTCTAAAACAATTGCTCAAAAGACTTTTAAAGAGTGGATGGCAATCTTTAATGAGCCGCCAGACTGCTGCGTCTCACCAGTAAATACGGTGGATGAGGCTCTGGACTTTTTGCCAGAGGGACGCAATCGTGTCGTGACAGCTATCGAGCACGATAAAATCGGTACAATCCATCAAATCAAAAGCCCTTTGTACCAGCTCTTTGCCAAAAGGGACAGTGATGTCTTTTATACTGATACCGATGCCTGCCTGGCAGAAGTCTTGAAGACTTTAGATTACAGTCAAAGCGAAATTGAAAAAATCAAGCAAGAACAAGCGAGCAAATAGATGGATACTTCGACAAGTAAAAACAGTGCTGTGCAGGCAGTAATAAACGCCGGGGAGCTTATTACAGCTCACAGCGCAGGACCTAAAGTCGATGCCGACTTGTCTAATTTGGGTATCATCAAAAACGGAGCAGTTGTCTATCAAGATGGCATTATCATTGATGTCGGCACCACAGACTCCATGCTAAGCAAGCACCAGCCCACAAGCATAATCGACGCTAGTGGTCAGGTGGTCATGCCAGGGTTTGTCGATCCCCATACACATCTAGTGCATATGGGCTCGCGCCATGAAGAATACGAATGCAAAATCGCCGGCAAAAGTTACGCAGACCTGCACAAAGTGGGCGGCATACGCTACACAGTCGGCATGACCAGACAAGCCAGCGCAGACGATCTATACGCTAAGGCTTACCATGATCTCGATATTATGCTCTTACACGGCACCACCACCGCCGAGGCCAAAAGCGGTTATGGACTGGATAGAGCAAACGAGCTCAAACTTTTAAACGTAGCAAAGCGCCTCAATGACAATCACCCTATTGATCTGGTCTCGACGTTTTTGGGTGCCCATACTGTACCGGAAGAATACAAAGACGACAAAGCTGGTTATGTCGCCCTGGTCCGCCAGATGCTCTCAGATGCTGCACCTCTGGCTGAATTTTGTGACGTCTGGTGTGATGCCCTGGGTTTTAGCGTGGAGCAGTGCAGAGAAATACTCGATGATGCCAGAGCACACGGTATGAAACTCAAACTGCATATCGAACAAACCTCAAACTTTGGCGGAGCCGCTCTTGCTGGTCAATGCAAAGCCGTATCGGCAGATCATCTGGACTTTTTGTCAGTGGACGGCATCTCAGCAATGCGTCAGGCTGGTGTCATTGGTATCCTCTTGCCGGGAGTGACATTCCATCTGATGGAGTTTAAAAAAGATATACCAGTCAAAGAAATGATCGATAGCGGCATGGCAGTGGCCCTAGCCACCGATTACAATCCTGGCACTTGCCGCACTCAGTCAATGCAAGCCATACTAGACTGCGCTTGTAGGCTCTACCGCATGACTTATGCTCAGGCTATTAATGCCGCTACCATCAACGCTGCCTTTGCCTTAGATAGAGGCAGCACAGTGGGCAGCCTGGCGCCTGGCAAAAAAGCAGATATGGCCATATTTGATTGCACCGAGCACGGTATCATTATCAACAACTTTGGCGTCAACCACGTCCATACAGTAATTAAAGACGGTAACGTAGTAGTGCGTGATAGACAGCTATGCTATCAGTGATTCTTCGGTCTCTAAGCTAATATCTGAGACCGCTCCAGGCACTGCTTTAGGTCTTTGCTGCACCGGTGAGCTAAAGCGACCATAAGCCGCCAGTACAGCCTCCAGCATGGGCAGCATACGCGTCACCTGCCTGGTGCGAATGAGCATATCCCAGACAGGCTCAAACTTCTTCCAGCCAGCGGCATAGGATAAGTGCCGCATTCTGGCTCGCATATCAGGTTTGAGATTAGCACTCTTAAAGAGATTGCTCCAACTATAAAAATCCTTGTAGGCTCTCCAGTAGCCTTGCTCAAGCTCCTGGGGAGTGAGCCTGGTAGGCTTATACACCACATGCCTGGTATCATAGAGATCCCAGTTGCGGTGTACCATGCGACCTTCTCTGGTCATACGATTGTGCAGCTCAGTACTGGGATAGGGCGTCATGATGTGAAATGTCGCTGTCTCAATACTCTGACTGACAGCCCAATCCACTGTGCGACTAAAGACTGAACTATCGTCATTGTCCATGCCAAAAACAAAACTACCATTGACCATAATGCCATTGTCGTGGACACGTTTTATAGCTGCATTGTAATCTCGATTGAGATTTTGATATTTATCGTGCTCACTCAAATTACCAGCATCAAGGGTCTCAAAGCCGACAAAACAACTGCGCATACCAGCTCTGGCTGCCTTTTCTATCAAGCCTGGTCTGAGTATTGCCTGCACAGTCGATGCCGCCTGGAAGACCTTGCCCATCCCCACCATGCCATCAAATAAAGCGTTGGCAAAGCGCTCATTGCCGAGCAAGTGATCATCTAAAAAATAAACATGACGCCCTGGCAGTTTTTCAATTTCAGCTAAAGCATCGTCCACCATCTGTGTATAAAAAGAGCGCCCACCTTTATAAAACGCCTCTTTGTAGCAAAAGTCGCAGGTATGAGGACAACCGCGAGAGACCACAATAGAATTGGGACAAAGATAGCGCTCACGCTTAATCAGATCGCGCCTGATGGAGGGCTTACCCTCAAGTGTGCGTACAGTAGAGACATAGCGCTTTTGCGGCCGACGTGCTCTAAAGTCAGCAATAAACTGAGGCCAGGCGTCACCTGCTGGTCCCAGCATAATCGTGTCTGCATGCTCGGCTGCCTCATCGGGGAGCGACGTAACATGCAGACCGCCCATCACTACATAACAGCCTTTGGCCCGGTAATGATCAGCGATGCGATATGAGCGAAAGGCAGAGGTAATGTAGACCTGGATTACTACAAGATCTGGAGTATCGTCTAAATTGAGCTCCTCGACATGCTCATCTACTATCGTAATGTCATCGTCCTCACTTAGATAAGCAGCCAGAGTAGCCAGTCCCAGTGGGGGAAAGAGTGAGTATTTGATTGGTCTAAAAAATGGACTTTTAGCCTCAGTCAAAGCTGACAAAATCATCTTAACTTGCATAGGATTCACCTGTGTCGTTTTTATCAACATACAACGCAGCTAAGGCAAAATCCTTTGCTTACAAACAAGAGCGCTAATTTCTTTTGGCTCAGTTAACAGGAGCTTTAAACTCCGCTATCAATTCACACCGGCTTCGATCTTGTTTTACTTTTAAGCATACCGATTGCTACTAAGAGCAAATCTCGAATTTATTCCAAACAGGAAAGGACCTCTTACCAAACCTAATTTGAATTACCCAAATAAGTATCTTCATGCTCATTTTTGGCTGTATACGTGCGCAACCATGCAGAAAGGTGACAACAGGCTCAACTTGTCTCAATAAGAGTAGATCTCCTGCTAAATGTAAGCAAGGTGAAAAGTTCGGAGGTTCATCGAAAACCGCTAACTTGATTGAAGACTCCAGATGTTTGACAGCGCCTGGCAAATCTGAATTTTGAAGAGCGCAAAGTCCCAAAACAGTGTGGGCAGAGTGCACAAATCGAGCTTGACATGCATCTGATTGATTAATTGATTCCAGCACACAGTTGGCGTGCTGATGCGCCTCGCTGTAACGACAAAGGTCAACGGCTTGAACTGCCATTTTAATTTCTTGATACGGATTTACAGAACCACTTAGCTCAACCAATCGGCGGCGCATATCAATGGCTAAGTCAAATACAGAATCACCGTCCATACGGCTCTTATGCCTAAGTCTATACAAGTACTCATCTAACAATGCAGAACAAAGCGCTCGATCTCCAGGAAAAGCCCTCAAGCCAGATTGTAGTATTGATAAAGAATGCTCAGGCTCGTGAATGCGAAAATACCTATAGGCATTTTTGACTATGCCAGGGCTCATTCGGCTTGTTAAATGACTATCCCAAAGTCGCCTACCCACTTCAAAGGGCTCAGGGCATAGATATTTGTCGATATAAAACACCGGGTCACAAGTAGCGCTATCTTCTGGCATATGCTCGATTACCCAGAGCGAATGCTTAGACAGCACATACTTAGCTTTAATTGAACCACGGCTCCAATAATAAGAACAAACAATTACTCGATATTCTAAGTTAGCAGGATCATTTTCAAGCAACAGTTCCAAGTCGCGGGACTTTGCCTCAGAAATCTTACGACCCTGCGTGACGGCATTGACTATTTGTCTTGTCGATAGACTCATAATCTCATTATAGTAGCGAGGTCATGTAAGTTGCGATAAGCTAAATGCAAAGGCTTGTATTCATTAGAGTTTATGGAAATTCAAAAGGCAGCACCGCGGATAACAGCATTGCTTGCCAGAGATTCACCTCAAGCGATTATTTTTAGAAGGGGACCTTCTAGATACGTGCAGCTAATTGCCTGGGATACAAGCAATGATACGTTTATCGAAGGTCAGTGGCTCTGTGGACGCATTTATGATCGCTTGTGTGATCTATCACCATCAGGCAAATATCTCATCTATTTTGCTGCCAAGCCGAGTCAGCGCAAAAGGTGGACGGCAATTAGCAAACCACCCTATCTCCATGCCCTGGCACTCTGGCCAGATACCTTTTTAGGTGGAGGGGGCTACTTTAAGGATGAACACTCTATTGTATTGACACAGAGTGCTTGGGACTCGTACTTGGCTCATGGTTTTACAATGCCAGAGAATTTTAAAACGCAAAGCGTGAGCACAAATACGCCAGCTAATAACTGTTATGAAAATCGGCTGGTTAGAGACGGCTGGGTCGAAATAGACCGCCAGGTGATTGACCCGTCTGATAGAAGCAGCCCTGTAGATAGATTTGATTTGCAAGTTATTCATCGCAAAGCTAACCCAGTCGGGACAGCTCAGCATCTGTCAATAGAAATGACAAGTCGCGGCTATCTAAGCAGCAATCCAGATGATTCAACATTTGCAATAGTTGGTCTAGACCGAGCACTACTCCACAAACTCGCAAGTGCCAACTGGGCTGATTGGGGACACAATGGAGATCTGTTATATGCAGCAAATGGAAAGATTTTTCGTGTGTTGCTTGCACAGCTGCCAGCCTCTCCAGTAGATAACCTCGATGCCAACACACTTGCCAATTTTACTGATTCAAGATTTAAAACTTTAGAAGCTCCGGATTGGGCAAAGAGTTGGTGAGCAAATGATCAAAAACAGGAATAACGAAACCAACTCAATTGCTTATGCCACTCCAGTCCAATTTAAACTGCCGGAAATGAGGCCACCATGGTGACCCATAGCATAGCCATGGTGAATGGACTGCGCCTGGCTTTGTGGCAGACAACCCCGAAGTGTTTTTGCTCTTCATTACTGTCTGTAGCCCGCTCATCAGACGCCTTTGACCCCATAAGAAGATCCAGCATAATGACTGAGCTTGGCCTGTTTGGCAGCTAGATCTCTCTGGTTGATAAAGCGATCTAGACGCACTTCCTGTGGTGCTTCAATTGGACGGAGAGAATAGGTCCCCGCCAGTTTGGCCGAATTGCGCAGTGCGGCAAGCTCGGTATCACTGCAAACGCTGGCTGAGCTGTGGTTACTTTGTCCTAGCATACTAAAAGTCAAAGCTGACTCAAAATCCTGCTCTGGCGCAAATGAATTGGACATTATCCTTGATTGAGGGCTCTTATTTAGGTATTGCAAAACAGAGCGGATATCCTTCTCGTTGACAGAAGAATTGAGAGAATTAATGCCCAAGAGTGATCCCCCGGACAAATATAGAAAACACACAGGTTTACCACTTTGGTCAGCAACTGCCACCGAACCTGGTGCAACATTATCCTCAATAAATTGCAAACAGCTTTTAAGTGATACTTTGGCATCCTTGCCAGCAGATGCATTAAATACCTGGCCATGAAACATCGAAGCCGCTGACAATGCCACTTTGTCGTCTAGAGCATAGCTCACGACTTTGCTATTAACTGAGCTGATCTCACTCATCATGGCAGAGTAAGCTTGCATACCAAAAATTTGCTCAGGATTAGCCTTGCTGCCATACACGCAGGCAATCACTCTCCCTCTGTAGATCAGTGCAGCAGAGCGCGACTTATACCGGCTCGACTCCATCTTTATACAGCCGGAGATCCTAGCTGCCTCGATTTTAAGCAGCTGCGGCAAAATAGGCTGCTCGTTATTAAGACTCAATTTAAGCTTGCTTTTGGGCGACAAACCGCTGCCAGGGAAGTAGCTTGTGGCTCTGCGGCTGGAGCCCTCAAATTGTTGGGCATTATTACTTATAAGACTTAAGTGTTTTTGTCTCACGGGAAGTTTAGATAGCATATTTGCTCCAATGTAGTAATTGTTGGAAGGAAGTAGGCAAAAGCACAAGCAACGTACATCCATTGCCTGCCATTAACAGGCAATAGGACGTGCTCAAGCAATGACTCAAGAGCCAAGTGATGCCTAATTGGTTGTTAGTAAGGTGCACGTAATGGCCTAAAGTGGCCATTCCGGCCAATAAAGGCCGAAGCAGAACAGAGGTCGTACTAAATTTGGACTCTCGAGGAGTCTATACCCTCAACGCGGGGATGTAAAGTGTTAAGTTTAAAAAAGGCACGAATCTCAAGTGAATTAATCAATCTGTTTGCTTGACCTGATCTAAAACCCCGGAACGCCCAGCAATGGAGCAATCCGGGGTTTTAATTTTTGTCTACAGAGCTTAACTAGCGATTTTTGGCGCACTACCTGTCTGATTTTTGAGTGATTCAAAATCTTCAGTTACAGCTTTGCGGTGCAGTTCCAGGGTTGTTGAGGCGATTGGTACCATGGCAATAGTCAAACCTTCACTATTACAAAACTCTACCAACTGAATGCTTGCGGCCTTACTTTCAGCAACTATTGTGCCAAATATTCCAGGTGATAACTGCACTTGTTTATCATCCCACTCAACGAGTGTAGAAACTAAAAGCTTTACTACGTCACCCTCTTGAAACATTTCGTTTATCTCCATTTCTTTGGAAGAAGCAAATTTTTGAATTCAAATAATCCTGTCTTTTCATTCTGTTGCCAAAAAATTCTACAATTTTCCAACACCCTTTTGTTTGCTCCAGTAATGGTTACGGGCTGCTCATACATTATTCCCCAGGGATCAATTCTAATAGGTGTTAATTTTGCCTGGTCTAGTACGATCTGGACTGCGAGCTTTTCTTTATTTTCAAGATTGAACCCTAGAGCACTCTCAAACCATCGATGTTTCTGCATTTCTTGACTAGGATTTAGGCAGTATGTTGTCAGCTTATACTCAACACTTTTCTTTGTAAGCTCTGCCTGAGCCAGCTCTCTAGCTGTTCTGATTTCCTTCATGGAACTCTCTGATTCTAATGATTGCGTATTTTTGACATCACTTATGTTGCCAGATTGTATATCACCAGCTTTGCCTTTGGCGCCCAAATCATCGGCTTTTGACATTGCATTAATAGTGTCGCTTGTCTTTATCGGCTCTGTTGGCTTAGGCGAACTTACACCCTCAAGATACTCATTTGGTACACCAATGGTTTCGAGCTGCTTGGGAGTCAAACCATGCTCACGTGCGTAATCTAGAACCATCTTTTGAGCTTTACGGGCATACTCTGGCGATTCTTTAGCCAATTTCTCAGCGGCCTTCAGTCCATCCTGAATAGCTTTTTCTACAAGTGGATCTACCTTGGCCGCCACACTATCAACTAACTTAAAAGCGCTCCCTGTGCCGCCTGACGGGTTGATAAAGAAGAACATGGCTTTGCCGTCTTGTACGCCCCGCTCATACGGCGTCATGTTCGTGTACTTGTTATTTGCTGCTTCTAACTCCCGTCCCATAATGCTTAAGACCTTGTCGACCGCATTTGGATCTTTTCTCATCGCGTCAAAACAAATGCCAATTGTCTTGAATAGCGGCTCGTTTATCGCGTTTGGTTGCGCCATAAAAGTGGCTACACTGCCGTCCTTTAGTGCTGTCATGGCTTTTGTAGCTGCCATTTGCGCGGAGCCTTTTATCTCTTCTTTTACTTCGTTCAGGCCTACTCCCACGCCTAACGCTTTGTCTATCATCCCCTGAAAATGGGCTTTCCTGGCTGCTGGGTCCATTAGCCTGGCTTCGGCTGACTGCGCAAACATACCCAAACGTTGGCTAAGTGGCAGGCTTTCTTTGTTGTAGTCCAAACCGGCGTTAACCTTTGTGGGCTGTACTTCTACTTGCTTAGGCACAATTTTGCTCTTGTCAGTTTCATACACTGCTGCGTTGGTCGCATCACTAACAATGTCGCTGCTGTTCTGGGGTTCGTAAGCTAATACTGTTTTTGCGTCATAACTTTTGCCGCCTACTTGTACTAACGATTTCTCTGTCAGTCCGGTCTTTCTTGAGGCTTCTTGCCCGTTTCCGTAGTCGATGCTGATGCTGTCGCCCTGGACCTCCATTTGCGCGGCTATTTGTTCTTTAGTTAGCCCTTTGGTCTTCAGTGCCAGCTCTGTCAGCGATCCGCTGCTTTGGTTCGTGCGATCGGCTTCGGCAATTTGTCTGTCCTGGGCGGTCGGTGTCGCTACCTGCTGCGCATCAGAAGACGCCAGTGGCTTAACCTCCTGGGCTCTTAACGGCTTTTCTGCCTGGTCGCTCGGTTTTGCTTCTGCCATCACCTAGCCCCACACGGTCACAGGCTCCCATTATTCCCCTCTGTGGCTGATAAGAAACCGGCTCTAAGCTAACCCCCGAAGGGGTAAACCCGGCTGACACCGACCAACAAAGTAAGACCCGGCTAGCTATACGCTTTCAAGCTAGGGAAGCGAAACCCCGGCCAAGCTGTGGAGCGGGTCATTACGATCCCTCGGCTGGCTCTAGTTGATCGCTCCCTGGGCGGCGCAGGCACGAAGTTAGCCGTAGTGCAATAGTTTGCACGATATTTGGTGCATCCGACCGGTCTAATTGCGCTTCCAGAGAAGAGAGATCCAATTTGCCGGCCCCGAAGATCGCGATGCAAACGCTGTTGTCGAACTCGTACCATACTCTTGTATATTGCACCATTTATCGTGCAAGTCACATTTATGTTGCAAAAAACTGCACCATTTATCTTGCAAAGTCGCAGACAAATAACTCTGGAAAAACCGCGACATTTATTTCTGGAATTGACTCGATAAATATGGTTGCCTTGCCCCCAGGTGTCGAGCAAACCACGCTCTTTAATTGGCGTAGGCAGACCATAAATCATGACATTGTCGCCGCCCTGGGTGGAGTTAACAAAGTCAAATCCCTTGTATGGGTCAGTCGATGGATAAGCAGCAAGATGGTGAGAGATTGGACAAGAATCACCATAGTTCCAGTAGCTGATCCAGGCGAGAGTTTTACCCGAATCAAGATCGACTACATGGGTACCGCCACCTAGCTTTTGCGGGGTCAAATAAAGATACTTACCAAGATCATGAGCAAATTGTCTAAACTTTTCGGCATTGACTATTATGGGCTCACCACTGCCAAATTTGACGCCCTGAGCATACGCTTTTAGGTTGCTGCCAAATATCCGCTCTATCGCAAAGGCTGTTGCACCAGCTGCACTGGCGATGAGCAGGTCTCGCCTGGATACCGGACGACCAGAGAGCATTTGATGCATCTTGTAAGCCAGTGACTTGTTAGGCTTAACAGCACTATCCAGGGGCTCGGGAAGTTTTAGCTCGTCATTGTCCATGGATTTACCTGCAAAACTAACACCTATGGATTTTGCCCTAGCCAACCAACATTATCAACGCTTCCTGCAAAAAATAACTTGGACCTGAAGATACTTACTGGCAATCCAAAATCGTCAAATATTGCCGAGCATAAGCACCATGGCTGTCAGCTATAATGACTAAGCAAAAGTGGAAGTGGTGCGTTGTGAAAATATTCAATCAAAATCTGTCAGGATACCTGTTAAGCGGCATATTGGTTTTAACTGTGCTTGGCACCACCGCCTGTGGTGGCAAAGCTCCGTCATATACGACGATGGAGAGCAAACCAAGCGGCGCCAATCTGCGCTACATGCAGTTGATTGACCCGACACCTGCTCAAATTGCAGCAGGTCAGGACGCCCTCAAAAAATTCAAAACAGCAAGCAAAGAAGCCCGCAATGAACTGGGTGGAGACTTGCTGATTTCAAAAGTATTAATCGGTATGTCGCAAAAAGATTTGCTTGATACCCTTGGACCAGGGGAGTTTTCGACTGATCCCAAACTCGTTATCTATGACATTACAAAAAAAGAAAAGCTCTGCCAATTGATGATAGTCATAGGTCTGGGCAAAGTCAGCGACGTTTATATCGAAGCCATTTAAAGGTCTCTTACCATCTGGCTCTGTCAGCTTTGCATTTGTCCTGGGCATAGCGAATTTGTCTGTGGGCATCTAGCGCACCCACTACTGGACCAGCAATCAACCCTACTAGAGCACCACCGCCAATCACTTTGGCGGGTCCAGCTGCTAGACAAATTGCTCCATCCATCAAACTAGCAGTACAAAATGCGCCCATGGCAGCAGCACCAGCTATTGGTCCCCCGACTACGCCAGTACCGACTTCTTTTGCATATTGGCCAACTCTTCTGGCCAGGCTAACGTGACAGTTATCACCGACTTTAGGCGGATCAAAAATACTGGCTAACAGCCTATCGTCGGCAGGCGGCTGTCCAGTATTCAAGGCTTCCTGTTCAGCCTTCCTGTACTCTTGCTCAAAGCCCATTGAACTACCCTCAACTAGAGACAGGGTCAGCTTAAACAAGTCAAGGTGAAAACTCTGTGAAACTAATTATCCTGAACAGTCATGAGCTTATCCACGAGCATATTTAAATTGGTGCTGTGTGAGCCTTTGACCATCACCAGTGTCTTATCTGATAGATGCGGCTTGATGCAAGCAAGTGCTTCGTCCTGATCAATACAAGACTCAACACCAAAACTGCCACCTCTGGCGCTATCGGCAATCAGCTTAGCGACATCGCCCACAGTTACCAGCAAGCTCAATGGTTTTTCTTTTAGCCAGAGTCCCAGCTCGCGGTGCAGACTGGCCTCAAAATCACCAAGCTCAGCCATGCGACCCAGTACTACGACCTTTTGTTTATCGCTATAGGCTTCTGCCAACAAAATAGCATCGACTGCGCATCTTACCGAGTCTGGATTGGCATTGTAAGACTCATCGACGACGCAAGCACCACTGGGAGCGGTGAGACTATTGCCCCGGCCTTCTACTGGACGCCAACTGGCAAGACCAGACTTAACTTGAGCAGCACTCAGTCCAGCAGCCAGACCTGCTTGTACAGCACACCAGGCATCACGCACTAGCCACTCACCAAAGGCTGCTACAAAAAATTGCTCGACCTGTCCAGTAATACTAAATGTAGTGCCGAGAGCATCGATACTATTAATCACGACAGCATCACTATCAAAATCTTTGATCTCACCAGCATAGACTTGACGCATCTCAGTTTGCAGCACTGCCGACAAATCGCCAACAATAGCTACTGGTGTGTCTTTATCAGCGAGACCTTTGAGTATTTCGCTTTTGGCTTTAGCGATGTTTTCTCTTGAGCCTAATAGCTCAATATGTGCCGTGCCAGCACAAGTGATGACAGCGATATCGGGCAGACCTACTAGAGTCAGTTCTTCTATTTGACCAAGACCGCGCATGCCCATTTCAAGGACCAGATATTGAGTGTCATCTGGCATAGATAGTATGGTCTTTGGTACGCCTATCTCATTGTTTTCGTTAGCTTGTGACTTGTGACATTTGTCACCAAATACAGCGGCACACATTTCTTTTGTGGTGGTCTTGCCTGATGAGCCAGTCACTGCCACGACCTTGCCTTTAAACTGTTGACGGGCATAACGTCCAAGTGACTGGTAAAACTTAAGCGTATTATCCACAGCCAAAAGCGCACAGCCTGGTGGCAGATTATTGTAGAGAGCTTGCTCTCTATTTTTGTCGATAATGGCTACAGTAGCTCCGCTTTTAAAAGCGGCAATAACAAAATCATGACCATCAAATCGCTCACCGGCAAGAGCCAAATAGACATGCTCCGGTCCAATTATTCTGGTATCAGTACAAACAACAAGCGCCTCAGTACTATCAATCAACTGATCATTACCAATAAAGGACTGACCGGCTAGCTCACTGAGTATGCGCGGCAAAAACTTATACATTTATCCTATTCCAATTGTTTTAGAACTAGCTATTAACAGGTCAGCTCTTTTTATTGACTTTAGACCAGAGGTTGCCGAGCCAGCCATTACCTTTATCCTGCCCTTTATCTGAGCCGCCGTCGGCCACAGGAGCACTTTCGCTGGGCAAGTCTTTGAGCACTTCGTGAAATTCTTGACCAGTTTTAACGCACATCTTCATCGCCAGGACGCACTGAGCGCTATTGATGATGCCGTCTTTGACGAGCGACTGTCCTTGTTGAGCAGCGGCTATTAAGCGCTTCTCGACCATTTCTTTGGTCAATATAATTTCAGCAATAGAGACATTGAGTTGACGACCGAGCGACTGAGCCCGGTTAAAATTATCGCCAGCAAGCGCGCCAGACTGGAGCAAAAGCTCAAGTACAGAATTGATTTTTTCGATGTCATCTTTGCGTGAATGACGCTCGCCAATAACCACATCAATCGACACCTTACGGCTATTGGCCTGTCTCAGGATGTCGGCAGCCTGAAGACCACTGATCTCACCTGATGAAACCATTTCCTGCAGTCTCAAACTCTCGTCTACCACTCCAGGTGCGATCATACCGGTCTGGACCAGGACCTCACCGATTTTTTGGTTTTCATTGAGACCAATCTCGATAGCTGAGATTTTGTCGCCCTCAGTAACTAGACCAGCCTGTGTCAACAGATCGCCAAGCTTGACTGACTCTTTTGCGGGCTGTCTAAAGGCGCCCACATCGACTAAGGACTGCTCCAGGCTCTGCTGCTTTTTAGCGGCGTTCTTGAGCCCGGCAATGGCTTGCTCTTCGCTAATTTTACCGTCCCTGATAAGGACCTGAGCAGTCAGAGCTGACTGCAAGAGTGCTGATGAAATAGCGCGATTTAAAACCAGACAGCGGCCTAAGGGCAGACTGTTTTCTTGGGCTTGCCAAATTGCTTGCTCAAGCACAGAGCGGTCAATCAAACCAGCCTGCACCAGTAGCTCACCAAGCTCTCCGAGGATGCCTGTCTTTTGTTCGATATCTTCTGGCGGGGTCCAACCCAACCTTCTAAAAGCTTCGTCGAGTGGCACTCGACCTTTGACCGAGACGTTAATGACTTTGACGCCAAACTCGGAAGAAATAAGATTACTGCGAATCAAGCTCTGCACATAGATAGCTATTTCGACATCGCTCTCGGACAATACACCGATAGTCAAAAGCACTCTGCCCAGAGGAGTCTGAGAAGTTTTGGCAATTTTAATAGCCTCCATTAATACCTCTTGAGGTACTACGTTGGCTGCCACCAATAGCTCACCTATGCGCTTAGGCGCAGCAGGGCGCTTGATTACTTCCTTTGAGTTGCGCGGATTTTGCATTGTCTCCAAATAACCTTGCCCGAGAGCAGCTTTCTGCTCCGGGATATAAGCATGTCCTATTAGTCTAGCAATTTCTTACTCAATGTGGACTGGATAGGTACTGACTGTGTTTGGTTTATGAGATTCTGGTAATGATAACTGACAAGAAAAGCAGACACCGTCACCAGTGATGACGATGTCTGCTTTATAGCCAAGTTTTAGAAACAGCTAGCCAGGAAGATTGACTTGGTTAGTAGTTATCGTCGTAAGGAACAACGAAACCTTTACCCTGGAAAATCATACTGTGGCTGCCGCTGTGGGGGCTTGGATAGCCGACGAAGCCATGCTTGATGCCATAACCAGCACCGTGCAGAACGCCGTAACCTGTACCACCGACGAGGCCTACAGGTCCACCGGTGACAGCACCAGCAACCATTTCATAGACTCCATCTTCTTTGCCGAGGTTGCGAGCAACCATCTTGGTGCCGCCGATAGCGCCCTTGATGCCGTCTTGGAAGGCAGCTGTAGGGACATCCCAGGCTGTTGTAGCAACCATGGAGATGACGCGCATCGGGAAGTACCACATTTCATAGATCACACGAGCGGATTCGGGGCGCTCGGGATACGCCATGCTAGGAGCCGAAAGACCGACGAGCAGTCCGGCAGCGGCTAGCAAAGACGCCATAAATTTCTTTTGCATTATCCTCACCATACTTTTAATGTATTTGCCACCAGAAAGCTTATTTCTCTTCCATGGTTATGAAAGACCATCTGCTAAACGGTTTTTCCCAGCCCTTCTTCCAGCCGTGGAAGAAACCGCTGTAAACGCCATGAGCGCTACCGAGAACCAGACCGGTTGAACCACCGATCGGTACAGCGGCTGCGCGCTGTCCCCAACCATGCTCATCGCCGAATTTTTCGGCTACGTGGTTGGTGCCTTTGAGGAACCAGTGGTAACCATCATCGATAGGGCCGCTGACAGCGCCGCTGAAAAGAGCGCCACTGACTGCGCCAACGGTACGTACTGGAGCTTGAAGGACCCAGCTTACCGGTTTGGCTTCATAATCCATGGCGCTAGCTTCCGGAGCAATCACCGGAAGATAAGCCGAGGCTACGAGAGCCGAAAGAACGAGCTTACCTAGAACATTTTTAGTCATTTTTCCCACCGTTTCTAATACTTGAGATCAACTGGGGGTGCCCGGCAATACTTGGCATATGCCGGGCAGCGATCCCTACTACTTCTCTTCAGTTACCAGATAGGATTCTGTGCTGAAGGGTTTTTCCCAACCAGTGACAAAGCCATGGTGGGCTCCGGTGATAGCGCCGTAAGGAATACCCCAGAGGAAACCTGTGGGAACGCCAATTACGAATGCAGCCAGGTTTTGACCCAGACCGTGCTCGTCACCGAATTTTTCAGCGAGGTAACGCTGAGTTTTATAAGGGCAATTCCAGAGAGAGTTCCAAAGAACGCCTTCTGGAGTATCAAATACACCGGCTGTGACTGAACCACCGAGGGCAGCAACGCTTCCGAGGGGACCATCAGCGGCCATCGAAGGCAAAGCAGCTCCCAGGGTGATAGCCCCAGCAATCATTAGAGCAAAAGCTTTATTTTTCATATCCTCACCATCTGGAGTCAGAGGATGGTCTCAGAGAGACCATCCTCTCAATTCCCAACATTATTTAAGAACTCACCACATCAAATCCTAATTTTACAATTAGTCTTCTTTGAAGGTGAATGCTTCTTTGCTGAACGGCTTTTCGAAGCCGGTCTTCATACCGTGCCAGGCGCCGTCGAAGCAGCCATAAGCAGCTCCGCCTACAACTCCGAAGGGTCCACCAACAAGGGCACCAGTCCACTGTTGATATTGACCATCTTCATTGCCGAGTTTACCAGCAACCCACTTTGTGGACATCATGGCACCTTTTGTACCATCTTTAACGGCGCCTAGAGGAACACCAACTACGGTGCCTACGCCACTACCTAGAACTTTGACTGGGAAAAGACATACTGTCTTAAATGTGTCGTCATCGGCATACGAAGGAGCGACCATTGTGCCAACCAGAGCCGAGGCTAGTATGAAAGAGGACGCTAACTTTTTAAGCATGCAAAACTCCATCTCTTTAGCTTTCGTGTTTTCTGTTAATCACTTGTGGTGATTTTAGAGCAATCCTGGACCAACCCGGCCCGAGACCAGCCTTCATTTTACCTATTTTCTACAGGAGGTCCATATTTAATGCCACGTATTTTTCGGACTCCGTCAGGTAGAGTTGGCAATACTCACGGTCTCGGGACAGATATAGACTTGTAAAAAGTTTGTTGGATAAAATCAGCTTTTCAAGCGGTATATCCCCTATCACCCTCTTTTGCGACACGTCAAATATAGACAGCATCAGGGTTGCGGGGGTTTTCATGATACTGACAAGGCTTGTGACACCAAATACGATTGCAAAGAGGAGCTCTTTTGCCGATTTGGTTTGCGGGAACATCTTTTGGCACCAAATAGTCGCCAAATTTGCCCAAAACTGCAGATCTTTTATTTTTGTGCACCCTCAAAGCAGTTTTTGACAATAACCAAATCAAAAGAGCACCGCTTGCGCAGTGCTCTTTTGCAATTATCTGTCAGTGGTGGTCACTCACGAAGTGAAAGCATGGTCGGCCACGCCGGCATGCTCAGTACGGTGCCATGTCGAAACCTGCTTGCCAAATAGGATTTTGGAGAAGGAGACAGCGATAACAGGCACCCAGTGAGCGTAGATATACATCGTGACGAGGATACTACGGATGGTTGCTTTGAGCACCGAGATTGGTGCCCTGTAAATGCGTAGGGAGATAAAGACGTTGACCTGGCTGACGACAAATATGCCGAGAGCGACCAGAGCAAGGAATACTCCATGAGTAGGAGTACCGGTAACCAAATTGATGATTTCGGAGCCGGCCTCAAGGAGCATCAAAGCTGGTACCACAAAATAAACAGTAAATACGAGTGTGTCTAATCTCTCAACTAAGGACAAACGGGTTGGTGAGTTGAGCGGAAAAATGTAGTCGAGATACCGTCTGATACTGCCTTCAGCCCAGCGACGACGCTGACGCAACAAACCTTTGAGTGTTGGTACAGCCTCTTCCCAGACCACCGTATCTGGTGAAAAGGTAATATCCCAGTTATTAACGAGCAACCGCATGCTGAGATCGAGGTCATCGGTAATAGCTTTGTTATTCCAGCCGCCCACATCGACCAGAGCCTGTCTTTTGACGAGCTGTCCGTTACCACGTAACTCAACAGCACCACCGATGAGGTCGCGAGACACCTGAAAGTAAGAATCAAGAGCGTACTCGGTGTCCTGGCAATCCACCAGGAAGCCTTTTTGATACTCATACATGCGCTTTTGCGCCTGGACAGCACCAACGTTTTCGGGAGCGAGGCAGGGCAAAATCTTGGTCAAAAAGTCAGGTGCAACCGATGCATCAGCATCAAACACTGCCATTACGTCGCCTTTGCAAAGAGCCAGGGCTTCGTTGAGGGCGGCAGACTTACCAGGGCATGAGCCAGGCTCACGAATCAAGACCTGCAAATCGGGAAACTCGCCCTGCAAACGCTTGAGGATGTCAGGCATGGAGTCGGTAGACATATCGTCCACGACCCAGACTTTGTAGTCGTCATAATCGATTTTAAAGAGATTGCGAACTGTGGTCTCAATGACTCTCGATTCATTTTTAGCCGAGATAAGAATATCCACAGACGGGTGATAGTCCTGAGAGCCTTTGGCAGTAACGGCTTCCAGACTTTTTATCGCTTGCCCACGCTTTTGGGTCTTAGCCCGGTGACGGCTTTGAGCCGAAAGCAGCCAGATGCTATGCCCAGCCATCATGCAGGCAGCAATGCTGAGGATAAACAAGATTTCTGGACCAGTGACGTAGCTATCGATTGCCTTGAGAGCAACCCAAATCAAAACAGTCAGTCCGATCAAGACGATTCTATTGCGCATAATCTGCACAGCTTCCTCTAGGAGTACACATATATAGTCTATTGGATTGTGGCAACATGGCAACTCATTTGAGACAGGTAATCAAATGTTTAGGTAGCAAAGTCCTCTTTAAAAGCCGGCAAAAGCCATGCCTGGCTTACTCTCCAGCCTGACTGGCAGTTGCAGCAGGCACTTTACTTCCCGGCATCTAAACGCTTAATTCGCTCAGCACTGCGAGCATGATTAACAAGCCCCATGACAAGGGTAGGCAGCCCCACAATCAAAAGTGTGGTCGAAACCCCACCTGGAATATTGTCTGCCGAAATACCGGCCAGGACCACAGGGATAGTGGATGCAGCCGACATGGCAGTATTCTGAGCGGCAAAAACCTTACCGCGCATATCCTCCGGAATGGAAGCTTGCAATAGCGATTGAGTCGGTACTGCCACAAAAGCCGAAGAAAGACCAATCATGGCGGCTAAAAGAAGCGGAAAGAACATAAGTGGCCCATTAAAGTAGACCCCATGCATACCGATTGAAGGAAAGACATATTCCTGGATAAAGCCGAGACTGCCCAGCAAGCTCATGAATAGACCAAGCAAACCAAAGCCACGATGGGCCATGAGAGATGGATTTACATGGGCTAAATAGTGCCCCACGATAAAATTACCGATGCCCATGCCCACACCGGCAGCAGCAACGATATAGCCAAATTTAGAAGCCTCAAGGTGCATTACTTGCTGGGAGAGTGCCACGGCAATGACATTGAGCGTAATCATGGTGGAAAACAGAAAGGTGATTTTGAGAATTGCCTTAAAGACGATGGCATTGTTGGCGATATAAGCAATGCCTATGCGCAAATCCTCCCACCACAGATTTTCGTGGCGCACGACGCGCTTGTTGTCTTTGATACGCAAGACAAAAAGTCCAGCCAAAAAGAAACCACAAGCCACAGCATATGGTGCCTTACCAATACCTGTAGCGCTGACAATCGGGTCACCGATGGCAAAGCCAAAACCAAGGGCAATCATCATTGTTGTAAAAAACAACGAGTTGGCCGCGTATAGCTCTTCTTTTTTGACCAGCCGAGGAATGGAGGATGACTCAGCCGGAGCAAAAAACTGCGAACCAATCGAGATCAAAAATGCCAGTCCAAAAGCAGCTACTGGTGACTCTTTGATAAAGGGAGCGCCAATAAGACAAACGAGAGCAGCCCTGACAAAATTAGATATGCATAGTACTGCTTTGTTAGACCATCTATCCACATACACACCAGCCAATGGACTGAGTAAAATGGCTGGTATCGTAAATGCGACATACAGATCTGAAGTGAGCTGAGCAGCACCAAAATGACGTCCGGCAATAGTGGCCGTACCACCAGCTGTCAATACCGCCACAAAGAGCACAAACACGGCACGGTCTGCAAACTGACTAAAAATCTGGGCAATCCAGAGAGCCATAAACTGCTGATTTTTAAACAGGCTATGAAAACCCGCTTTGGCAGTTATTTCTTCTTGCTCAGTAGTTGGTAATGACACAAGGCTACCCGGATTTCTTAATTAGTCTTCCTCTTCTGCCCATGCGTTGTCGACTTTTTTGATGACGCCGCGCTTTGAGCTACGATAAAACTCTATTATTTCCTGTACTTCTTTATGTTGCCCATAAGTTTCCTCAACTTTAATCAAAGCCTGGGTGTTATTAAGGCCTGAGCGGTTGAGGATGACATAGCTCTGCTTGATGGCAGAGCGTAGCTCAGCACTATACTTTTGGCGTCTCATGCCAATCAGGTTGACTGAACGAGCCGACATAGGACGTCCGTCTGCTGTGCAAAAGGGAGGCACGTCCAATCTAGTGGCCGAAAAACCAGAGATCATCACCATGCGACCAACTCTGCAATGCTGGTGAAACACGGTTAAACCGCCAATGACAGCATAGTCTCCGACTTGACAATGCCCAGCGAAAGTGGCGGTATTAGCCATTATCACACCATTGCCGACTTTGCAGTCATGAGCGATATGACTGTAAGCCATCAAAAAACAGTCACTGCCGATGGTGGTAAAGCGATCACCTGTGCCACGATGGATGGTGACATATTCACGCAGTGTGGTACGGTCACCAACTATGACACCAGTGGGTTCGTTCTTGTAGCTCAGGTCCTGGGGTTCAAGCCCGACAGTAACACCGGGAAAGAAGCGGCAATTCTCACCAATAGTGGTGTGACCATCAATGACAGCATGACTGCCAACACGTGTGCCAGCTCCTATGGTGACATTTTCACCAATGACGGCATAAGGCTCTACTACTACTGTTTCGTGGAGCTTGGCCCCACTATGGATGATGGCAGTGGGATGTATCAAAGTAAAGTCACCATATAAATAAGGAGTGTATTAGTTATTTTGTTCTTCGTCGGCAACCATGGCAAACGATATCTCGCCTTCGCAGGCAAGCTTGTCGCCCACACGAGCAGAGCACTTCATTTTGCCCAGTGGTCCTCTCATTTTGACCAGTTCAACTTCCATATCAAGCCTGTCACCAGGTACGACCATGGTGCGGAATTTGAGACCATCCATGCCGGTGAAAACACCGAGCTTGCCTTTGTACTCGTCTGTGCAAAGTAAAGCAATGCAAGAGAGTTGAGCCATGGCTTCCACCATGAGCACACCGGGCATTATTGGACGACCGGGAAAGTGTCCTTCAAAAAATTGCTCATTGGCAGTGAGATTTTTAAAGCCTTTAGCGGATTTACCTGGCTCCAGATGGGTCACTCTATCCACCAGCAAAAATGGATAACGGTGTGGCAAAAGCTTTTTGATCTGGCGAATATCTAATTCCTGAGCGGTAACAGCTGTCATGAACACAAAACCTCAAAAAAACATCAATCAAAACCTTTAAGTATAACCTTTTATAGTCTGAGGTGATAAACGGTCATATTCCTCAACTTTTGCTAGGATTTCAAAGGCGAAGTCAAGATAATATGTTCTGCTCAAGATTCACCGTTCGTACACAAATCGGCGCTAATCTTGATAACACTTACCGAGGCAACACATGAAAACATCTGCAAAGTACTCAGCTCAGGATTTTACTGCCGACACGGCTACTGTAGCGCCTGCCAGTGATTGCTTTGCCATGGAGCTGAGCGAAGGAACCACTACTCGTACATTTGACAGAGCCAAAATCCGCCAGGCTGTGCGCCAGATATTAGAAGCAATTGGCGAAGACCCAGACAGAGAAGGCTTACTGGAAACTCCTGACCGGGTCGCCAGGATGTATTTTGAATTGACCAGTGGCATGGATACGAGTATTGCCAGTCAAATCAGTTGTGAATTTTTAGAAGAGAAAGCAGGACTGGTCCTAGTCCGTGACATCAACTTTGCCAGCACTTGTGAACATCACATGCTGCCTTTTACCGGTGTCGCCCACGTCGCCTACCTGCCCAGAGAGGGTCGTATCACTGGTCTATCAAAACTGGCCAGAGTGGTAGAAGTTGCAAGTAAAAGACTACAAGTACAAGAAAGACTGACAGCACAGATTGCCGATGCCATTGAAGACACACTAAATCCCCTTGGCGTCTTTGTAATGGTCGAAGCCACCCACTCTTGCATGGTTTTGAGAGGCATCAAAAAGCCAGGTAGCAAAACAATCACAATGGACAGTCGGGGAGTTTATCTTGATGATAAAGATTCAAGAAACGAACTCTTGACCCTTCTTAGCCGTCCGTAAACTTGAATTAGCCTGGCAGCGCGCATAAAATATGGATGCTTTGAAGCATCCAATTTTGTTGAGGAAATAGTCATAGGTTCCGAAGACCCTAAGTTCACGCTGACGCGCAGAACCTTTTTATTCTCTGCTCTGGCTGTGACGGCCGGGCTTTCACGCGGAATTTTGCCTGGTGGTTTGACGGCCCAGGCTCAGTCCACACCGTCCTTTAGTTTTGCCTATATAACAGATACGCATTTAGCCACCGGCTTACCAGACAATGTCAAACTGCTGGCCGAGAGCCAATTGTTCTTGCAAAACGCAGTCAAGACCATCCGCGAACAAGAAGTCGACTTTGTCTTGCTTGGTGGAGACCAGGTGGAAGGTCCGGGTCGCGATGACATCCACTGGCAGTTATATGTAGATATCATCCAGACCCTCGAAAAACCCTGGTACTTTGTCCTGGGCGAGCAAGATATCTCAGGACCACAGCCAGTCGACAAGCAACGGACCTACGGACCAGACTTTAAGGGCAAGGGTATTACCACTGGCGAATCCTACTGGTCACTGGACCCGGTCAATGGCGTACATCTGATTGGTCTGGATACAGCCAAAGCCAATAGCAATACCGGTGAGCTAAGAAGCGCACAACTAGATTGGCTCAAAAGCGACCTCAAAGCCAATCACGGCAAATTTACTATTGTTGCCGGACACCATCCTCTTTTGCCGCCTGCGCCTTATGACTCAGGTCCTCCCTGGGACGAATACATCGTCAGCCAGGGCGCTCAAGCCCGTGAAATCCTGGGCAGTAGCCGTGATGTAAAACTGGTTTTAAATGGCCATATCGGCATATCCAAAGTGCAAAAAGAGCGTGACATCTGGTATGTCTCAGCGGCAGGTCTCGTTATCTATCCCTGTCAGTTTAAGATTTTTAGAGTTAATGGCAATGGCATCACGATTGAGACTTATCAGGTGAGCTATCCAGCCCTCGTCAAAAAAGCTAAAACCGCCTTATCGACAGCCCGTGTTTGCTTCCAGTACGACAGCAAAAAGCCCCAGCTCTATATGCAGCTGACTGAGGGAGATGCTCTAGACAACAACTGTCTCTTGCCTCTGACACCAGGAGCAGTGCCTGTTAAAACCGGCAAAAAAGACAAGAAGAAAAAGCCGGCAAAAAAACCAGCCAAAGTTAAAGCCAAAAAAGAAGACAAAAAGTCCAAAGTAAAATCTGAGCCAGGACCTCTCCAGGCTCCCCAGCCTGCCCCTCAACAAGATGTTAAGGGAGCACCAGAAGTTGTCCCATCAGGCGCAGTAACTGCGCCCGTGCCGACAACAGTGATACCAGACAGCCAGACAAAATAAGTGGGGAAAATGGATAAGCAGACAAAGGCCAAAGACTTTGGTGGTATCACAAGTGGTGGACATACCCCACTGACTTACAACAGCTATTTGATGGTGGACGCCCTCAAAAATTTGCAGGTCTGTCAATCCAGTCCAGCGCACCATGACGAGCCTCTCTTTATCGTCATCCACCAGGCTTACGAGCTATGGTTTAAGCTAATCATCCATGAGCTAGATCTTGTTGTCGAATTGCTCAATCAAAACAATGTCCGTCGCGCCACCCACTTTATGAGGCGCGTTGTAGCTATCATGAAGCTCCTGGTGCAACAAATACATATCCTCGAAACGATGACACCCAGGGACTTTTTGGGTTTTAGAGATAACCTCAACCCGGCTTCTGGATTTCAGTCCTCTCAATTTAGAGAGATAGAATTTATGTCCGGGCTCAAAGAAGAGCGCATGCTACAGCACTTCCAAAAAGACGAAGGCGCTTACAAGATATTGCAAAAGCGCTTTAGCGAACCGAGCCTCGGTGATATTTTTTATGCTCTTTTGCGCCGAGAGTATGGCTTTGAGCTACCTCAACCACTGCCCGGCGCCGACGAACAAACCATAAAAGAAATGGAAGCCGTGCGCATTGAAGAGTTACTCAAACTCTATGACGAGAACACTGCATTTGGTGACTTGCTAGATCTAGCCGAATCCTTTATCGATCTCGACGAGCTAACCAGCCTCTGGCGCACCAATCACGTCACTGTAGTGGAGCGCATCATCGGCTTCAAACGCGGTACAGGCGGCTCCGAAGGAGTAGGCTATTTGCGCAGTACACTAACCAAACGTGGCTTCCCCGACCTCTGGAATCTCAGAACTGAGCTTAAATAAAATGACAACCAAAGAAGATCTCGATAGCATCGATCACATTGCCATATCCGTAAATGACATCAAATCAGCGCTAGAGTTTTATCTAAAGTCTTTTAAGTGTAAAGTCGTCTATCAGGATGATACCTGGGCCTTTATAGAGTTTGGCAATATCAAGCTGGCTCTAGTGATACCCGAGCAGCATCCACCTCATATTGCATTTGTCAGCCCCAAAGCCGAAGAATTTGGACCGCTAAAGACTCACCGGGACGGAACTCGCTCAATCTATATAAAGGATCCCAGCGATAACACATTGGAAATAATGGCACCTTGAGGTTTTGACGTGACAGACAGTAGCAAACCCAAACTATACGATGCCATCATTATTGGTGCAGGTCTGGCTGGACTGACTTGTGCCAACCAGTTGCTCAAGGACGGCTTCAGTCCGCTTCTTCTGGAAGCCTCAGACGCTCCAGGCGGCAGGGTGCGCACCGACATCGTGGACGGTTTTCGCCTGGACCGCGGCTTTCAGGTATTTTTAAGCGCCTACCCTGAAGCCGCTCACACTCTTGATTATGCTCGTCTGGATTTGCAGAGTTTTTGCAGTGGCGCACTGGTGCGGCTGGGCGGTACTTTTACCCGAGTAGCAGATCCTATCCGGGAGCCACAAGCACTCTTTGCCACTTTGACCTCTGATATTGGCTCACTACAAGACAAACTAAAAGTAGCCTACCTGCGTCAAAAGGTCATGAATATGCCTGTTGCTGAAATTTTCAGGCAGCCAGAACGCACAATATATAAGGCTCTTAAAGAGAGCTATGGCTTTAGCGATGCCATGATCGATCATTTTTTTAGACCATTTTTTGGTGGTATCACCCTTGATGCCTCACTGAGCGGCTCAAGCCGTATGTTTGAGTTTGTATTTAAGATGATGTCTGAAGGACTTGTCACTGTGCCAAGACTTGGTATGGGAGAAATCTCAAAACAGCTGGCCGGTAAAATTCCTGAGCAAAATCTACGCCTTAATTGCCGGGTCCAATCAATCGAACAACAAAACGGCAATGACTCTGGTGATGCCCTCAAAGTGCTCTTAGCAGACGGCAGCAAACTACACGGCAGAGCAATTATCATCGCCACCGAGGGACCAGAAGCTCATAGACTCTGCCCCAGTATCGAAACACCAGAGTTTAAGCGCACGACCTGTCTCTATTTTGCGGCAGACAAAACACCTGTAAAAGAGGCCATCTTGCTGCTCAATGGCCAAACCGGCAAAGACGGGCTGATAAACAATATCTGTGTGATGAGCAATGCCTCAAAAGATCTGGCTCCCCCTGGACAACATCTGATATCTGTGACACTCCTTGGCGATACCAGTAAATGCTCGGATCTTGAGTCAACCGTTAAACAAGAAATGGTGCAGTGGTTTGGGGCTGAAGCCGACAAATATCGCCACCTGAAAACCTATAATATTGCCCAAGCCTTGCCAGACCAGTCGCCGCCCTGGCTAGAAATCCCACAAAAGCCAGTAAAAGTAGCACTGGACGGGCAAAACATCTATGTATGTGGCGACTATAGAGACAATGGTTCTATCAACGGAGCAATGACCTCAGGCCGACGAACGGCACAACAAGTGCTCAAGGATCTAAAGATTACTGTCGGTTTAGCTTAAGGTCTTTGCTA
The DNA here is from genome assembly GCA_016718315.1 of Candidatus Obscuribacter sp. Classification (GTDB taxonomy): domain Bacteria; phylum Cyanobacteriota; class Vampirovibrionia; order Obscuribacterales; family Obscuribacteraceae; genus Obscuribacter. The sequence goes on from JADKDV010000001.1 coordinate 611,018, forward strand.
AAATCGAATTTACAATCACAGTGAAATTAGAAAATGACTTTCGAAGACCCAGCCAATACTACTAAAAAGAAAGTCTGCACCTCCTGCAAGCGCGAATTTCCTGCGACCCAAGCTGTTTGCCCTTATGACAAAAGCATGCTCATGTATCTGCAAAAAGATGAGCTTTTGGGCACTATCCTCAATGATCGCTACCGAGTCCTCGAAGAAGTAGGCCGGGGCGGTATGAGTATCGTCTACCGCGGTCTGCATGAAATGATGGATCGCACTGTAGCTATCAAGATGCTGCAATCGCAGCACGTCACCGACCAGCTTTCAATTAAACGCTTCCAGCAAGAAGCTCAAGCCGCTTCCCATTTACAACACCCCCATGTAATTACGGTTTACGACTGCGGGGTGGTGGCCACAGGCCAACCTTATATAGTGATGGACTTTCTCGAGGGAGATAGTCTCACAGATGTCATCAAACGCGAAAACCACATCCCCTTTTCGCGCGCCATCCCCATTTTTGCCCAGGCCTGTGATGCTCTGGATCATGCCCACCAAAAAGGTGTCATTCACCGCGACCTGAAGTCAAGCAATATCATGCTTGTAGAAGTGGAAGGGCGCAAAGACTTTGTCAAAGTAGTGGACTTTGGTATAGCTAAGCTGACCAATGCCTCCGGCAAGCTCCAGCAAAACCTGACACAAACAGGCGAAATCTTTGGCAGTCCTATATATATGAGTCCGGAGCAGTGCCTGGGTCAGACCCTCGATGCTCGCTCAGATATCTATTCGATGGGTGCAGTACTCTACGAATCCCTTACTGGTTTACCTCCTTTGATGGGGGACACCATATATGCCACCATGAAAATGCATGTCTCAGAGATGCCACTGCGTATTTCTGAGGCACGTCCTGACCTGCGTGTGCCTGAGCTAATTGAGTCAATTGCCTTTAGAGCCCTTGCTAAAAAGCCAGAACAACGCTTTCAGAGCATGCAAGAATTTAGAGATGCGCTCGAAGCCTGTATGCGTACGCAGTTTGATACAGGTAGCATGCCCTCTCTTTTGAGCGCTCCTCCAGCCGTTGGCTTTGGCACAATCCCACCGGGAGCTGGTGGTAAAGACTTTGACGACTTTGATCTATCGGGTGGTCTCTTTGGTGATGATCCACCACCAGCGGACAGACCAAGTTTTAAAGCTCGTGACAGCATGCCGTTTGTCACTGGCCCCGAAAAATTGAGCACCACTGGCCGTACCACCATAGCGCGGTCAACTCGCACTTCGGGTATGACTCAAGACACTGGGCGACGCACTCAGGGAGTACGCAAGCCATCATCGAGCGATCGCAAGGGCAGCAAAGTCGGTCGCAAAATCGAGATGCCAGCCTGGCTGACTACGCGTAATTTAACCATTGGTGGTTTAGCCCTGTTAGTACCGCTTATCCTGGCTGGAGCTGGTTTTTATCTCAATAGTCTGGGCAATGACAATCCGCTGCTCTTTGTCAAAAAATACAAAGCCTCTCTCTGGTATTACGCTCCGCCTGCGGAGACCGAGGACCACAAAGAGTTTCCCGGCATGTTTTATGTGCAGACAGTCAGTCCAAAGAGCAAAATGCTCAAAATCGACCTGTCCAAGTTCGATATTCGCAACCATATCTCGTCGCTCACCCTCGATGACGTCCGGGTAGGCGCTCGCTGGGACTTGTCTGGACCGATGGGGGCCAATAACACATTAATACTGGAAGACGGGCAATTCATCGAAAAGGAAGCTGACCCTTCCATCAAAAAAGCCAGAGATGTGCTGGAAGACTTCCTTACCAATATCCGCGACAGTGGCAAGTACGAGGGTATTCTTAAAAGTGCCTGGGACCTTTGCTCCGAAGAATACAAAAGGGACAATCCACCAGACCCATTTATGGAACGATTCCGTCGTGAGCCAGTCTTCCTGGATAACTTCACCGATAAATTTCTACCGCCAGGGGCTATTCGGGTACAGGAAGCATCGGGCGCTGCAGTAACATTTTTACTGGACGGTCATTACTTCCTCAAGCCAAACTCGGCTGGCAGCGCTGTTTATTATCAGGCAGTGCTGGTTCAAAAGAACGGCCAGTGGCAGATAGATAAGTTTGTCGATGTCGCAGAAAAAATATGGAAGGACACAATGCCCAAGTAGTTGCCGGTATGCAACGATTTTGGTGAATTAACCCCAGGATTTTTATTTCATTAACTAGTCGGGGCAATACTATAATAAGTCTGACTTTTTATCTGATTTGTCCAAGGGCACTTTAGAACTAAAGTAAAAACCTCTGAGAAGGAGCATAAAATGGAGAATAGCGGTTTAGTTTGTATGATGATTGTTGCTGCAGGCATCGTCATTATGCCCGTGATAATTATCAAGCTGGCAAAGGCGATGAAAACACTCAAAGACAAGAAAGAAGCTTCGGCTGACAGCAAATAACAGGTCTTTGTAATAAGCGCTTTTAGGACTGGTAGGGCGGCCCGGCGCAATTATAGGTTTGTAAAAACTAGCTCCCCGATTGGGGAGCTTTTTTAATGGCAAAAGAAAACCCGCCTTTGGGGCGGGTTAAAAAACTCCCGAGGCTGGATTCGAACCAGCGACCAAGTGATTAACAGTCACCTGCGCTACCGCTGCGCTACTCGGGAATAGAGCGTATGAAAAATACTAACATGGCTCCCTCAATAATAGAAATAAGGGAGAAGATTAGTTTACGGAATTTATTAGGTCGCATTTTCGACTTGCCTCAACTCATTTTGTATACTGGTAGGGATCCAGTCAAAAGAGGAAATATGGGTATTTTTGGGGCACAAAAGGTGAGCGCAGTGTCCGCTCAGGACGCCAAGCAAATGGTCGAAATTTATTTTGAGCGTCGCGGTCTCAATGCCCGAGATCATGCCCTGGCCGATGCCAGTGGTTTTGGCTGGTGGCTCATGGAGGGCTCTGCCCGTGTCTATATCCTCGTCCAGGAAGGTCCCAAAGATAGCCGCGGTCAAAATCCCAGTATGCTCCGCATTACAGCTCCTCTTGTCCACATCCCAGACCTCAATAAAGAACAATTTTATCGTCGCCTCCTGGATTTAAATGGCAATCTCAGCCTTTGTGCTCTCAGCACCCACGAAGATGTTGTCCTGGTTGTGGCGCAAAGGCCCACAGCGGGACTAGATCAAGAAGAACTCGACGATCTGGTCTGGCATGTTGCCTATGTTGCCGATCTGCTCGACAACAAACTGGCCGAAGAATTCGGCTGCAAGATGTATAAAAACTAGAAAATTTTGACCAACCACGACCTAACGACAGACGATATTGATTTCGTCTCCGCACTGATGATTGAGGCCGGCCAGATGGCCGTCTCAATGAGACCGCTAATTGAAATAAGCAGCAAAGATAGCCCTGACGACAAAGTCACATCAGCAGATCTGGCTATTTCTACCCTGCTTAAAAATGGCATAAAATCACGTTTTAGCTCTCACTGTGTGGTCTCTGAGGAAGACGACAGCCATCTCTTTGAAGGCTCTTCGCCTTATACCTGGCTGATAGACCCCATCGACGGCACCCAGAATTACATCATTGGTGATGGTGATTACTGTGTCATGGTCGGTCTTTTAAAAGATGGCAAGCCTGTTTTTGGCTGGGTAATGGGCCCAGCTGCCGGGGGACTCTACTATGGTGGTCCTGGTTTTGGCGCCAAAAGAGCGGCTAATCACAGGCTCTCCCCAGAGCAAGTATTGACCAGTCCAGCCCAGCTCCAACTGACCGATAGGGTACGTCTGGTCATGGGCACGAGAGATCGCAAAGCTAATCCATGGATTATGGATTTGACCAGCCTGGATTTGCTCAAAACTGGTAGCATCGGACTTAAAGTGGCAAAAATTTTGGATGGTCACGCCGATATCTTTGTCCACCTCTCAGGCAAGCTCAAGACCTGGGATACCGCCGGTCCAGCAGCGATTGCGCTGGGAGCAGGTATGGATGTTGGAGGATTGGAGAGCGATGAGCTTGTCTTTACCCTGCCTCAAGTCCGCCATGATTGCTCAGTGATAATGGGCCGCAAAGGATGCCTGAACTGGTGTCGAGAGCATTTAAAACAACCGCACAAACAATAAAGGCAAATCGATGTCAGATAGAGAAGAACACGGCAAACTCATAGAAAGAGAAGCCGACTTATCAGAAATGCTAAACGCTATTGAAAGCGAAGGTATCTTTGGTATTGACCTGGAATTTATCCCTGAACGCAGTTACTACCCTCTCATTTGTCTGGTGCAAGTAGCAGTCGGCGACAGGGTTTATCTCGTTGATCCAATTAAGGTAAAACAACTCTCTGACCTCTGGAAGTTTGTTCACAATCCTGATGTGATCAAGATTTTTCACGCCGGAAGCCAGGATCTAGCCATTATCTATCAGCACTCAGGACAAACTCCCAGACGTATATTTGATACACAAATCGCTGCTGGTTTTATTGGACTGGGCTATCCAGCTGGTTATGGCAAACTCTTGCACAGTCTCTTTGATCTCACTTTATCCAAAACCGAGTCCTTTACAGACTGGTCGCTCAGACCGCTCAGCCCCAGCCAAATTGACTATGCCATCGATGACGCCCTGCACCTCTTGCCCCTTTATCAAAAGCTAGAGCAGCGGCTCATCGAGCGCGGTCGTATTGACTGGGTTTGGGAAGAATGCAAACTCTACGAAGAAGAAAGCTACTATGTCAAAGAGAGTGGACGCGAATTTTTGCGAATAAAAGGGGCTCAGGGACTGAGTCGCCGCAAATTAGCAGTTTTGCAAGCAATTTGTCTCTGGCGTGATCAAGAAGCCAGACGTATCGACAAGCCACCACGCTTTATCCTCAATGACAATATCCTGCTTGAATTGGCAAAAAAACCACCGACTCACCCGGGCGACATCCAGCGTATCCGGGGTGTCAAAGATGGACAGATAGCTGGCTACGGCAAACACATCATCCGCGTAGTCGGTGAAGCTCTGGCCTTAAAGGACTCAGAATGTCCTCAATGGCCCTCTGGCCGTGCCCCGTCAAAAGCTGACGTATTAATTGCCGACTTACTTTACATGGTGCTTAAAGTGCGCTCCCAGGAGATTGATATCGCTCCAGAACTAATTGCCACCCGCGATGAATTGCAAAGATTTGTCCGCAAAAACGAAAATGATACCAACCTGGAAAGCGGCTGGCGTCATCAATTAGCTGGTAACGAACTGGGAAAAATTCTCAGTGGGGCACCACTGACAGTGACTGTGCGGGACGACAGCGAGAGCCCGGTCAGTATTTCGCTTTAGCTTGCAAAATAGCAATCTGACTGACAAAGATTTGGGATGCAAACGCCCAAGTCTAGTAGAATCTAATGGTTAGATTAAATTGACAGCTGAACAATTAGGTATAACATGACATCCGTAAAAGATCCAAATGGTGATGCCAGCAGTTTTGCAGAAACAGCAATGCAACTGGCGGGTAAGTCCGAGGAAGAATCCAAGCGCACTGGTGCGGTGGACCGAGCCGACGATCAAGTGGAGTCGCTCTTTGCCGAGCAGTACAAGACATCCAACAGCCCGGTGCACAAAGCCGTCTGGGAAGCCAAAATACCTTTAGAACTATTTTGTCCACCAAAACAATCCGAAACAGCACTCAGTCTGCCGTCCATGACCAAGTCACTGGATGTGCTTAAAAAGCACCAGAAAGCTGGCACCATGATGGACGACAAAGGCAAAATCAGTACAGCTGTTTTTGACGATCTTGCCCAAAGCGGCTACTGGGGCATGCTTATCGAAGAAAAGTATGGCGGTCAGGGTGCCACAGTCAGACAATTTATGACCTTTCTAACAAGAGTTGCCAGTATCGAGCCGACCGCTGCTGGTCTGGCATCAGTACATGGTTGTATCGGGGCGGTCGATCCTGTCCGTAGCTTTGGCTCCGAAGAACAGCGCAAACGCTTTTTGCCACGCCTGGCTAGCGGTGAGACCCTCTCTGGTTTTGCTTTAACTGAGCCACAAGCAGGCTCCGATTTGACAGCTCTCAAAACAAAAGCTGAGTTAGATGGCGACCACTATGTAGTCAACGGCGAAAAACTCTTTATTACCAACGCTGTACCTGGTCGTACAGTTGGTCTGGTCTGCTTAGTAAACGGCAAGCCAGCGGCGCTCATAGCTGAATTGCCCAAAGAAGAAAACGAAAACTTTAAGGTTGTGCCTTACAGCCTGCACGCCCTCAAGCACGCATTTAACAACGGTCTCAAGTTTAAAGACTTCAAAGTGCCCAAAGAAAACCTGCTCTCACCCACAGTGGGAGATGGTCTGACTGTGGCATATCACGGACTAAACATGGGCAGACTGGCTCTCTGCGCCACAGCCGCTGGTGTGATGCGCATTATGTTGGCCAACATGTTGCCATGGGCGGGCTTCCGCCTTACTTATGGTCAGGCCATCGAAACCAGAGAGTTGGTTAAACGACGCATCGCCCGTGCTGCAGCTCTCATTGTCGGCGCCGATGCGCTTGTAGCCTGGGGGTCATGGCTCTTAGACCAGGGCTTCCGCGGCGAACTGGAATGCATCATCGCCAAAATCTTCGGCTCTGAAGCCGAAAAAGAATGTGCCGTCGAACTGTTCATGAAAACCCACGGCGGACGCTCATTCTTGTCAGGTCATCTCCTTGGTGACAATATCCATGACTTCCTTGCACCTTGTATTTATGAGGGTGAAGGCGAGATGCTTGGCATGGCGTTTTTTAAATCGCTGGCTAAACAGCATGGTACGACTTACTTTGAGCCTGTTGGCAAGCAGATTGCCAAATGCGGTATCAAAAAATTCAATCCGGTCAATCCTGCTCATGCTTTTGCCCTGCGCAACGAGCTTGTGCCCTACTCTTTGTGGTGGGTAGCCAAACAATTAGAAGGCATCGATCAACACGAAGTGCCTGGCATGAACGAAGATCTGAAGAGCCATGTCGATTTTGCTCTGGAATTTTTGTCAGAATCGCCTCTTGAACTGAGTCAAGCCATGGTCAAGCACCAGCTCAAACTGGCTGATAGACAATGTCGTATTGCTGAAATGTCTGGGCGCATACAAGACGCCATCATCATGCTGGTCACCAGTCTTTATGCCCATGCCGAAAAAGACGATACTTTGATTGCTGCTGCCGACATCCTCTGCCAGGACCTGCGCCGCAAACTGACTGGTGAGAGACCATCAGACAGCTATTTCAAAGCTTGCAGCAAACTAGCAGATCTCGTAGTCGCCGGTAAATTCCCGGGTCTTAGCGATATCGCGACCCAGGATATTCTCTTCAAATACGAAAACGACAAAAAACAGAGTTAGATTTCTAGCTCTATAACAACCGGTGCGTGATCTGAAGGCTTTTCAAGCTTGCGGGGCTCTTTGTCTATCCATGAGCGTTTTAGCATGGGTAAAAGAGGCTCAGAAACGAGTATGTGATCGATTCTAAGGCCACGATTACGCCGAAACGCCATCATGCGATAGTCCCACCAGGAATATTGGGCAGCATCAGGCGCGAGATGACGAAAGCTATCGGTTAAGCCGAATTCAGTTAAGAGCGTTTGAAAACACTCTCTTTCTTGTGGTGAAACAAGCACCTGTCCTTCCCATTCTTCAGGGGAATGCACATCTATATCTGCTGGTGCTATGTTGAAGTCCCCCATTACCACAAGTTTGTCTTCTCTTTTATGGTTAGTCTCAATGAATTTCATTAGAGATTTAAACCATTCCAATTTATAGAGATATTTGCTAGAGCCAACTTCAGAGCCATTTGGCACGTATAGATTGAGTATATAGATGCCTTCTTGAGTCAAGACCTCGATTAGGCGACTCTGCACTGGCTCAGGCGCGCCCAGTAATTGATCATGCACCAGCTCAGTAGTTGTGCGCGATAGCATCGCCACACCGTTATAAGTCTTTTCGCCTTTGACATGACTCGTATATCCCAATTCTTCAAATTGCTTATAAGGATATTTTTCATCAACAACTTTTAGCTCCTGCAAACCAAGATGGCAAGGTTTAACTGTTTGCAACCATGAGAGTACATGGGGTAAACGCACGCTTATGGAGTTGACATTCCAACTTGCAATTTGCATTTTTTCTTCCTCGGTAAAACCAGATCAATTGGTCCATTAGTTAAAGCACTCACTAAAAGGCTACTGCAAAGATTGCCCAATGTATTTTTTCTTTTTTGCTTTATTGACTTTTTACAACCAAGACCAAACAGGCATACAGTAGATAACATGTAGATAACTCCCAGGCAGCACAAGAGAGCACTATCTATAGCCCAAAAGCCGCAGTATCGGCTGATTCGAAGGCTCAAAGAAGGGCTTGGCGCCAGATCTACATATGAGCATATCCGATAGTGGTAGCACTGGCGATACCATTTAATAATATCCAGATACCAACTGGCTTACATCGCGGACATATTCAAGATATGCGATACATGTAAAAACCCAGTCCCTACCGCAACTTAACAGATGAAGCGACAATTGTCTCAATACAACCCGCTTATCATGCGGGTTTTAGCCAAAGTACACGCCAAAACCCGCCAAAACACGGGCTTTACTAGCACAAATTTTGGGGAGTGCAAGTGGGGTATATGTCTTTTGGAAGCACTGGTGTCTATACTGTTTTTGGACAAAATGCGCACAAGTCTTACTGCAACTGTGTTTGCGAGTTTAAGAAAAACCTTTTAAGCGAATTTCTTGGAACTTACGTCTTTATGCCCCTTTTAGACCTTTACGATATCGACTTTCATGTGTAAATTGATACACGTTGAAGGTGGTTGATAAATCCACTCGCCACCCAAGAAGCGGTTACCTATCGTTAAGAACCGTTGTGAATTCATTTCAAGAAGCCGAAGCTGATTTGAGATGAATTTCCGATCCTGCACGTCTCACAAGAGGAATCGAATATGCCCAAAAAGGTCCTGATTGCACTGCCTCCTGCCATGCTCGAGCAAGTCGACTTTATCGCACAGTGCGAGCACCGCACCCGCTCAGACCTGATTAGAGAAGCACTCCGTAGATATCTGGACAATTTCAGAAGACAACAAGGAAGCCACCTGTCAGTAAGCACCATGGAAGTCTCAGACTCCTATGCTGGTATCCCAAGCACCACCAGTTCTTCCACATAAGTTTAAGAACCATTCAAAATCTAAGACAGCCGCCTTTTTGAGGGCGGCTGTTTGGTTTCTAAAGAGATAAGCAATTTTGAGCCTGCCAGGCAAACTCTGTACTACTCTAGAAGAGCTATGACACTGCACAATATCGAAGAAGAAGAAGCCGTCAAGGAGCTGGTTAGCATCCTTGATCAAACTCTGTCAGTCAGTGCAAAGATCAATGAAGTGATTGGCCGTCTAAGCGAAAAGCGAGTCACTCTCGAAGAAAAAATGATTCGTAGTTATTTCCATACACTCAGTGCCGAACTTTTTAGCATTAACAGCTATATACATCAGGCAATGGCTGACATTTACCAGCCCAAAAACATAAGTGAGAGCGAGAGGTCGCTAAAAGCCTCTGAGAGGTCTGCGCGAATCACCAGTGGGCTAGTAGCGCTATCAGGTCAGTTAGCAGCCCTTAAAACGCTTCTTAGCGGTCTTACTGCACAACTGGATCAACTGATCAAAGTACTTACTTTTAATCTGAATTTCACTGAACAATATTTTGAGCATGGTTTTTATGCTCACATCACTAACGACGAAAACTTTCTTGCACAAATCAGTGATTTCAAAAATTTGCTTAAGACAAACTGCAACTAGATCAAACTACCTGACTTACGCAGCGCTTTTTCGGCTTTTTGCCTGACTTGTACATCGGCATCGGTAAGAGCGTTTTTAAGTAAATTGAGGACATCATCCAGATTTTTTTGACGGACATCTGCTAGCTCTTTTGCTACTTTGTCGTTGACACGTGGCAAAATTTTGCAAAGAGCCTTACCAACAGCTCTTCTTACCATCACATCAGAATCACCAAGTAATTCGGCACAACTGAGTGCATTACCACTTGTCGGAGCAGCAAAGCGCTCTAACGTACCAAGGGCCTCAGCTCTAACCCACTCATCCTGGTGCTTGAGCATTGTCGTTATTTCTTTGACAAAAGGTTTGATAGTTCCTGGCTTTTCTTGAAACCAGCGCAGTGCAACGATTTGCACATAAACAGAAGGATGATTAAGAGCATCACCAAAAAGTCTGCTACCAGCAGAATGAAACTTTTCGGGCAAGCCAACATGAAATCCGCGCGACTCAAATCCCGGATAGTCATATTGCACTAGTAACTCAGAGACAAAGTCGGAAAGCTCGTCGAGGAGTTCTCCGGAAGACGTTGTACTCATCAAAACAGACCTCAATTATTGGCCAAACAGCCCTTGCAATGGATTAAAGCCAGGCGGTAACTGTGGCATACCGCCCTGTCCAAATGGATTGGCGCCGCCTCCACCAAAGGGATTGGCTCCACCGCCGCCAAAGGGACTAGCCCCAGACTGGCCTGGCACCATACCTGGCATTTGCATCATACCAGAGTAGGGATTGGTATTGACCACCTGCCCTTTTGTTACGTAACCATACATGATGATCTTCTGCTGAAATTTACGATCCGGTCCAAAGACAACCTGAGCACATTGCACATACATCTGCTGTGGATTGACTTTAGTAAAGCGCAAAACAGACTCTTCATAACGTTTACGGGGTTGACCGGTAGCCTTCATGATTTCATTGCATTCGGCGATGATATCTTGCTCTATTACCTGCGGAGTCAGCTGTCTGACCTGGTTTTTTAGAGTGCGCTGGACAAAATCATTGCCAGACAATCCTTTTGCTAGCGAGCTTGTCTGGGTATCACCCAAACTAAAAATCACTGGAACAGGCATGTTTTGTGCCATCTGTGAAAACATCTGACCCATTGGTCCCATGGCAGCCAGACTCTGTCCGCCCATCATGGCAGACATCTGCTTACCTAAATCCACATCTTTGCCTGGTACTTGAAACATAATCTGAGCAGGAGCAAGATAAATGCCACCAGTAGTGCTGTTGGCAAACTGAAAGTTAACCGAGCCACTGGCCCCACTCTTGAATATCTTCTGGATTTTGCCTGCTTCCTCAGGATCTATCTGAAAGCAAATGGGACTTTGTTCTACTCGCCAGACAGCGAGAGTGCCGCCCCAGGTACCGCGGTAATCCTCAGGAAAGCTTTTAGCTACCGTGCCACTAAATAGCACACCACTCTGAGCCTGACCTTTGAGAGCAGGTTTGGCGGCAAGACTGGTATCAAGCTGAGGTGTCATTGTCTTAAAAATAGGAAAAGTGGCTCCGTTACCAGAGATTTGCTCAATCCGTCCATAAAGCTTGGTAGTGGTGGCTTGGGCCTGTATCGGGGCTGCCGCAGCAGTTTTGGGAGCTGCCATACTTTCGTGTACCGAGCCAGCATGCGCTGTTGCTGCTTCGTGCACAGGCTCTGCCTTGGGAGTTTCAGTCTTAAAAGTAGGTGCACTACTGCCAGTCTCGATTTTTACTTCATCGTTAGTTTTGACTGGTTCAGCCGTGGCAGCCGCAGTAGCAGGAGTCTCACTAGTCGTGGCTGTGGTCGCTGGCTGAGCAGGCTTGGTAGGGTCATCAATAGACCAGTCAGCGCTGACTTGCGGGTCACTAGCCAGGACTGGCAGACAGGGAGCCGCACTGGCCATAAGCAGGAGTGCTGACAATACTAAGCCACGGTGCTTTTGTTTCATGTTTAAGTCCAGGTCATAAGGGCAATTTTTATAAATGTGCCCAGTATCAATAGATATCAGTCTATCAATTTAATGACGGGCCGAAACCTGACCCAAAATGGACTCGATTTTACTCATAGCGTCACTGGTCAGTCTAACTCCAGCGGCTTTGACGTTTTCGTCTATCTGGCTGGTTTTAGTGGCTCCAATGATCACACTGGCTACATTGTTTGTGCGCAAACACCAGGCCAGTGCCACCTGCGAGAGGGTCAACTTCTCTTCATCGGCAACAGCCTTAAGCTTTTCGACTCGCTGCAAAGTCTCATCGGACATGAGAGAGCGACCCATCATAAACATATTGACACGACTATCGGCAGCGCGACTATCGGCTGGTATAGCCTTGCCTGGCGCATATTTACCAGTCAAAACACCTTGAGCCAGAGGCGAGAACACCACCTGACCAACACCAAGCCGCTCACAAGTAGGCATAACTGATGCCTCTATATTGCGAGTGAGCATGTTATAGCAAGGCTGATTACTAATTGGTGGCGGAGCATTGAGCAAGTCAGCGACACGGTAAGCATCCTCAATCTGAGAGCCGCTCCATTCACTTACACCCCAATAAAGTATTTTGCCCTGACGGGTGAGATCGTCCATAGTGCGGACTAGCTCTTCCATAGGCACTTCGGGATCAAATCTATGACACTGCAAAAGATCAATACAATCTAGATTGAGTCTTTTGAGGCTGGCATGACATTGCTCTACCACATGCTTGCGTGAGAGCCCCTTATCATTAGGTCCTTCGCCCATAGGAAAAAATACTTTAGTACCAATAAAACATGATTCACGCTTCATGTTTTTAAGTGCTTTGCCGACAACTACTTCGCTGGCTCCATGGGCATAGACATTGGCTGTATCAAAAAAATTGATACCCTGCTCAAAAGCATGATGAATTTGTTTAATTGAATTTTTTTCTTCGACTGTGCCGCCGTAAGTGAGCCAGCTGCCCAGAGCAACCTCTGAGACTTTGACGCCCCATTTACCAATTTTGCGGTATTGCATCCCTCAAGCCTCTTTGTTGTCAGCTAACGGTAGGAAGAAGATAGTCATCATACCAGGGATGGAAAGGACAAAACTGGTTAGAAAAAAGTGCTGATATCCCAGGGACTCACACAGACGCCCGCTAAAGTAGCCAGGTACAAGCACACCCAGTGACATGCAAGCTGTAGCAATGGCGTAATGACCACTGCGATAGCGTGGGGAAGCCAATCCCAGCAAAAAGACTGTATAGGCTGCAAGACCAAGACCATAAGCCAGTTGCTCATAGGCGTTAAAAATCGCCACCAGGACTAAATTTGGTTTAGCAATTGACAAAACATAATATAAAAGTATGGCGCTGTTTTGAATTAACGCAGTGGGCATGAGAGTGCGCTTTAAGCTAAATTTGCTGACAACATAGTTATCAATAAAGCCGCCCAATAACAAAAAGGCCACGCCCACTCCGCCGTAAATCAAGCCCACGTTATCTGTGCTGATATGCAAGCCGTCCTTACTGGCTTCATCGAGCAAAAAGGGCTGGGCCATTTTGAGCATCAAGGCATCGCCCAGTCTAAACAACACCATATATAGGACAATCACGACGATACGCGGTCGCTTAAAAAAGCTTGTAAATATCTCAAAAAACTCTTTTGCTGCCACGGTTGTGGTAGCGCTTTCTTTTGGACTGTTACCACTACCCTTAGGCAAAATCAAATTGTGTAAAACAAATGCAAAGGCAAAAACAAAGGCAGCAATCAAAAAGACAATCGCCCAGCTTGTCCGCACATCCATGCTATGAGCCAGTTTGCCAGCAACAAAAACAAGTGCACCCTGACCAAAGAGCATAGCCATGCGGTAGGCAGCGTTGCGCACACCAACAAAGAGTGACTGTTGTTTATTATCGAGCACCTCCAGATAATAGCCGTCCATAGCTACGTCCTGTGTAGCGCTAGCCAGCGCCATGCCACCAAAAGCAGCAATACAAAAGGTCAAACCATTATCGAGTTTGAGTGAGCAAGCCACCAAAAAAGCAAAAAGAGCAAGCACCAGATGTGCCACCAGTATCCACTGTCTTTTGAGTCCGTAGATATCGACCAGAGGGGCCCAGATAAACTTGAGCGTCCAGGGCAAAGTGAGTAAACTGGTCACTTCACCTATATATTGTTTGCTCGCCCCCAGGTTTTGCAAGAGCACAACCGAGACCGATGCTGCCAGCGCGTAGGGCAGACCCTCGATAAAATAGAGAGTGGGGATAAATAAGCCTGGCTTATACTTGTCGGAGTCGCTCAATATATATCTTAGCCCGGCGTGTAAAAGCGCTATTGTAGGCTAATTAGCTCTAGAGTTGCGAGGCTATCGTGGCAAAGATTTTAAAACTGACCATCCTGCTTCTTGCTGCTATTCTCACAAACCTGACGCCAAGCCAGGCTCAAGAGACACAAAAGGCTGACTATAAAAAGATAGCCTCCAAAATCAACGAGCTTGTCGAGCAAAACTTTTATAACACTGGCATATACAAAAGAGATTACAAGGATGCGGCTAGCAACCTCATCAAAGAAAGCGCCTCCGTTGACAATATGCAGGACATGTCATCTGCCGCCAACAAAGCCCTTGCAGCATTAAAAACTAGTCACTGCCAATTTGTCACCGATAACGACGAAATCTTTTATTTTCTCCACTCCCTTTTTAGCGCCACTAACGGTAAACCCTCGCCGAAAACAGCCGTAGCGGGGTTTGTCTGCGGCGGAGCAGGTTTTGAGCGAGACCGGGTCCGCTATGTTCTTGATGGCACTACAGCATCACGCAATGGTATCCGAGTAGGCGATCGTATCGTTAGCGTGGACGACAAAACTGACTGGACTTATCGCGATATCGTCAAAAACCGCGAACGGATCATACCTGTCAAGATAGAGCGTAATGGCAAATTCCGCACTTTGGCAATTAAACCGAAGCGGGAAGAAGTCTACCTCGCCTATGTGGAAGCAATGATGCAAAGCATCAGATATATCTCTAGAGGTGGTCACACCATTGGCTATATCCACGTCTTTACCGGCGGCAAAATCTCTCAGGAGATGCTCCATCACATCATCCTCAATCAACTCTTTAGCACTGATGGCTTGATACTGGACCTACGCGACGGCTATGGCGCCTCAGATCTGAGCGATCTGGATGTTTTCTTTCGGCCCATGGACTCTTACCCAGTGATGAAGAGTACAGGCAAGGACGGTCGCACTCGGACAGTCAATTATTGCTATGACAAGCCTCTAGTGGTCTTAATCAACGAAGGCTCACGCAGTGGTAAAGAAATCATCGCCTATGCTCTGCAGAAGAGTAAAAGAGCTGTCCTGGTGGGCACAAACACTGCTGGTTTTGTAGTAGCGGGTCGGCTCTTTGAACTGGACGATCACTGTGCACTTTATCTAGCTGTAAACGACATCACCTTAAATGGTGAGCGCCTGGAGGGCAAAGGAGTGGCGCCAGACGTGGTCGTCAAGAATGAAGACCATACTTACGAAGGCTATCAACATCAGTTAGATGTAGCAATCGCAACCCTTGAGAAGCAACTAAGCCAAAAGGCAGCGGACTTGCGCTAAAATTAACTTGCAACTTTTTGGGATAATAATGATGTCGCAACTAACAGTCAACGAAATAAAAAAAATGTATCAATCTCTTGCCGCCAAGCACGAAGAGGCAAGAAAGAAGTTAGGTAGACCGCTCACTCTTACCGAAAAGGTTTTAATCGCTCACCTCGATCAATGGCCCGCTGAAGGTCTAAAGCGTGGTGAGACATACGCTCTTTTGAGACCAGACCGTGTGGCTATGCAAGACGCCACAGCGCAAATGGCTCTATTGCAATTTATGCAAGCTCAGTTAAAAACAGTAGCAGTACCATCGACGGTGCACTGCGATCACTTAATTCAGGCTCGTGACGGCGCTCAAGCTGATATGGACCGGGCTATCGACGAGAACAAAGAAGTCTACGACTTCCTCGCATCCGCCTCCAAAAAGCACGGCATTGGCTTCTGGGAGCCCGGTTCTGGCATTATTCACCAGGTTGTACTCGAAAACTACGCCTTCCCCGGCGGCATGATGATCGGTACAGACAGTCACACACCTAACGCTGGCGGTCTCGGTATGATCGCTATCGGTGTTGGCGGAGCTGACGCTGTCGATGTTATGGCAGGCGAAGCCTGGGGAGTTAGATGGCCCAAACTTATCGGTGTCCATCTAAAAGGTAAGCTCAACGGTTGGACATCGCCTAAAGACGTCATCCTCAAGATTGCCGGTATGCTCACCGTTGCTGGTGGCACGGGCGCTATTGTTGAGTACTTTGGTCCTGGCACTGCTTCTATTAGCTGCACTGGCAAAGGCACAATCACCAATATGGGCGCTGAGCTTGGCGCAACCACATCGATATTTCCTTATGATGAGCGTATGGGCACCTACCTGCGCGTCACTAAGAGAGCTGATATTGCAGATGCAGCTGACGCTCACCGCGTCGATCTCAAAGCAGATCCAGAAGTAGAAAATGACCCGACCAAGTTTTTTGACAAAGTTATCGAAATCGATCTCGATACACTAGAACCCTACGTCGTAGGACCTCATACACCCGACCTGGCTCGCCCAATCTCAGCATTTGCAGCTGAAATCAAAGAAAAAGGCTATCCAGACAAACTCTCCTATGCTCTCATTGGTAGTTGCACAAACTCCAGCTACGAAGACATGAGCAGAGCTGCAAATGTCGCCCAGCAAGGTGTTGATGCCGGCATCAAGAGCACATGCGGATTTTTGGTCACACCAGGATCTGAGCAAGTCTACGAGACCATCCAGAGAGACGGTCAAATGGAAACACTCAATGCCATAGGCGCAACTGTGCTGGCTAATGCCTGCGGTCCATGCATCGGACAATGGCGCCGCGTTGATATGCAACAAGGTGTGCCAAACTCCATCATTACTTCATTCAACCGCAACTTCCAAAAGCGTAATGACGGTAACTCCGAGACTCTCGCTTTTATCGGCAGCCCCGAAATAGTCACAGCACTTGCTCTGGCTGGCAAACTATCCTTTAACCCGATGACAGATACTATCGCCACCCCTAGTGGCGGTCAGGTCAAACTCAAAGAGCCTGTAGCAAAAGAGCTACCAGAGCTCGGCTTTATCTGCGAAAAAGATGGTTTTGTACCGCCTGCTGAAGACGGCGACAAAGTGCAAGTAATTGTCAAAGACGACTCAGAGCGTCTGCAACTGCTCGCTCCTTTTGCTCCCTGGAATGGCAAGGATTACAACAATCTACCAATCTTGATGAAAGCTCTCGGTAAGTGCACCACCGACCATATCTCTGCCGCTGGTCCCTGGCTCAAGTTTAGAGGTCACCTGGATCGCATCTCGGACAATATGTTTATTGGCGCTATCAACGCCTTTACAAAAGATGTCGGTATCGGTCTCGATGTAATCAGTGGTGAGCGCGCAAGCTACCCACAAGTAGCAAGACACTACAAAGCCGAAGGTCTGGGCTGGATAGCTGTTGGCGACAACAACTATGGCGAAGGCTCAAGCCGCGAGCACGCCGCCATGTCACCGAGATTTTTGGGATGCAAGGCCGTTGTGGTTAAGAGCTTTGCTCGTATCCACGAAACCAACTTGAAGAAGCAAGGCATCCTTGCTCTGACATTTGCAAATCCTGAAGACTACGACAAGATCCTGGAAACAGATCGAGTCAGCATCAGCGGAATCTCACAACTTGCTCCTGGCAAAAATGTGGAGATGACCATCGATCACGCTAACGGTAAGAGCGAAAAAGTGGAACTCAAGCACACCATGACCGAAGAACAAATCGGCTGGTTTAAAGCTGGTAGTGCACTCAACCTCATCCGTGAAAAACAAACCGCGGTAGCTAAATAAGCAAAGGCAAATTGGCCGGTGCTACTTGATCCGCCCTTTGCTCAAGAGCTTGAGCTTGATCGCTCAGGCCCATGCGCCTGAGCAGACAGGCATACTCGCGCAAGAGTAGAGCAAAAAGCTCATGTTCGTCGCCGAGGGTCTCATAGCAGCGAGCAATGGCCTTGAGAAAGGTGTCTTCTGCCTCCATCAATGCATCTTGAATAAGAAAGATGCTGGCCAGATTGCCCATGCTTTTTGTCACTTCCTCACAATTAACTGAGGGAGTGCGCTCAGGCACTTTGACAATAAACTGATAAATCGTCTTAGCAGCATTGAGATGACCTCTATCCTGCCAGCCCAGTGCCAGTTTGTAGAGACCACGGATAACATAGAGATTTTCGCCATCGTCTCTATCGAGTGCATCGAGACGCGACAGACTATGGCGTTTTTGAGGGGCGACCATGAGGCACCTCCTTTAATTCAAAACAAACCAGTTGGTTGCTATGACTTATATTGGCTCAAGCTATGTTTTGCCGCATCAGGCATTACCAATAACATGATGCTGGTTATCACAGATACTTTTTAAAAGTGGCTTTACAGCTGCGCTCATACGCTCGCTCTGATTAGCGACTAAGTCGGAGTGCTGACAATCATCAAAAACGATCAGTTGCTTTGAACCTTTTGCACATTGATAAAGATTGTGGGCATGACTGACCGGCACGACCTGATCTTTTGCACCGTGAAAAATCAAAAGTGGAGGGTGGTCCAAACTGAGTATTGAAGCGCTATCCAGTGCTGGCTGACAAAAGAGAGTCTGGTTGTAGATACTTAAAATAGGATAGAGCTGACAGGCAATGCTCCTCAATGAAGCAAAACCCGATTGCAGGATCATGGCTGACACGGCTCTTTGACTGGCAATATAAGTAGAGATAGCTACTCCCAGAGACTCACCATAAAGCACAATCTTGCTAGGGTCAATATTTTGACTTACCAGATAATCATAGGCACTAAGCCCGTCTTGAGTGACCCCGGGGACAGATGGTCTGGCACTGCTCTGACCAAAACCACGATAATCATAGATAAATACATTGACTCCCAGACTACAAAGCCAGCTAAGAAGTACAGTCCGTCCGGTGATATTGCCGGCATTGCCGTGACTGAGCAGTACCGTTGGAGCGTTTATATCGCCAGATTTAAAATGCCAACCGTGCAAAGTAGCACTCTGAGCCAGCTTGCCCTGGCTTGCAAAATATACAGACTGCGGACTGTGTCCTACTATCTGAGTGAGATTGGCAAGATCAAAGTCAGATGGATACGCTGCAGGATGAAATAGTAGGGGCTCATATAGACGCACGCCGATACGAGGCGAAAGCCCCAGATAGGCCAGAGAGAGGGCTACAGCTGCGGCAATCATGTGGACTGGCGTGGCTTAACCAGGCGCTCCATAAAAGTAACATCGAGATAGCGGTCAAATTTATAGCCGACTTCCTTGAGCTCTCCGGCAACAACAAAGTCTCTGCTAGCAAAGAGCTTGATACTGGCTTCATTCTCGCTGCAAATTAAAGCTACCAGTGCATGGAAGCGATCATTTGCCAGCTCAACTAAGCGGTCAAGCAAAGTCTTGCCAAGACCTTTGCCGACACAAACTGGATCTATATAGATGGATAACTCTACAGTCGAGGCATAGCCGCAGCGGCTGTGATAGGGCGAAATAGAAGCAAAAGCTATCACCCTGTCGCCCAAATCAGCTACCAGCACAGGCATGCCCTGGGTTTCTGCGGCGGGTTTCGTGCGCGGGGGCGTGGGGGGCGCGTGTTAGCACGGGGCGCCCTGCCTCCTGCCGCCCCGCCGCGTGATTGAGGAGCCAGTTGCGTCTCTCTTCGAGGGTTTCCTCTTTGAGACTAAATGACGCTGTACTTGATTTGACGTAAAAGTTGTAGAGACTGCAAAGAGCCTGAGCATCATCCATTACCGCTGGACGAATTTGGGCTGTGGATAACAGGTCTGCTGTTGTCTTGATTGATTCCAAGAGTAACTCACTTTTTTAGGCGGTAGCTAAAAAAGTCTATCAGGCGATATCTGAGATAGCTAGACTCTGTAAGTCAGCCTGACCCAGCAAATAACCACGCCTAGCCTGGTCATCGGCATAGGAGGCAATTGCATTTGCCACTTCCAGTATCATCTCAGCTGGTGCAAACTCAAGGATGCGCATCAGATTTTGTTCTACTTTTTGCCATTCTTTTGTATTAAGAGGTATGGCACTATCCAGTCTGGACGAGATAGCCGCTTGCTGTGTAAGCACTTGCAGCTTTTTGCCACGACGTTTGCCACCTGTTTTGACATTAGGCTGATTATTGCCAGCGCCAGTATGCATATAGATATCCTCGATTTATCACCATGCCATAACTAAATAGTTTGCAGATTTAGGATGGGATAAAAAAACTGACGACCGCTCAAAAATTTGGTTCCGTTAGTAAGTACCAGGGTTTATGAGAATCCGCTCAAAAAGCAGTTCTCCGCCAGCATCAATTAAGCCAAGTTAATGGTTCGCAACGGTACCTAAAGAATGGGACATTTTTATAGTGCACGTCAAAACTGTTGAAGCAAGAGCCTTTTGGCGAGTACAAAAATTTTGACAAAAGCAAGCTTTGCCAAGAGCTTATGCAAATGAGATAAAGCTAGTGCCAGTGATGCTTTTAGCTAGATATAATTAGTTATGTCAGATAGTGGACAACTGCTGACAAGTCTAAGGATACGGAAACAATAATGACGCAAACAAATTTGACGGAGAAAGTGCCAAAGAGCAATGAGCTACCAGCTTACTCCGGGGCAACTGCTCGCACTGACGCCTGGTGGGTAGAGCCACTACTCGTGGCGATTGTTTTTACAGCATTTGGTCTCTATGCAACTTACCGAGCGTTCGAAAACAACTACTACGAGATCGGTCCTTACCTCTCTCCTTTTTATTCGCCAAATCTCAAGGAAGTGCTGCCCTGGTGGCCACTTTCACCAGCGCTCATAATTTTGCCTATCCCTCTGGCTTTTCGCGCTACTTGCTACTACTACCGCAAAGCCTATTACCGCTCATATTTTGCGCATCCTCCAGCATGCACTGTCGGTTGGTTTAAGCGCACTGGCTATACCGGCGAGTACAACTTCCCCTTTAACCTGCAAAACCTGCACCGTTACGCCTTTTACGTTGCTGTACCGGTAGTCTTTATCCTCTGGTGGGACGCTATCAAGACTGTCTATTATGACGGCGGTCTGCATATGAGCGTCCTCACTCTCGTGATGTTTGCCAACTGTTTACTGCTCTCAGGCTATACCTTTGGCTGTCACGCTTGCCGCCATTTGGTCGGCGGGCACAACGACAGCTTTAGTTGCCCCGAAAATAAGGCCAGCTACAAAAAATGGCTCTGGGTCACTGCGCTTAATGAGAAGCATCAACAGTGGGCCTGGACATCGCTATTTAGCGTGGCGATGACCGACATCTATATCCGCATGACCTGTCTCAATCCAATGCTCGACTTCAAACTGTTTTAAACAGGTCGGACACTGGGGCATCACTAATCAGAAGAACAATTAAAAACCATGAGTCAATACGAAATAAAAGAACATGATGTGCTGGTAATTGGAGCTGGCGGAGCCGGTCTGAGAGCAGCAATCGAAGCATCGGCACTGGGTGCCAATGTCGGTCTGGTCTGCAAATCACTGCTGGGCAAAGCCCACACAGTTATGGCAGAAGGCGGCGTCGCTGCGGCACTAGCCAACGTCGACCCGGAAGACGGCTGGAAGACACACTTTAAAGACACCATGAATGGTGGCAAGATGCTGAATAACTGGCGCATGGCTCAACTCCATGCCCAGGAAGCACCAGAGCGTGTCAAAGAGCTGGAGCGCTGGGGTGCTGTATTTGACCGCACTAAAGACGGCAAAATCTTGCAACGCGCCTTTGGTGGACATACCTGGAAGCGTCTCTGTCACGTAGGAGACCGTACCGGTCTCGAAATGATCCGTACTCTGCAAGACCGCGGCGTACACCAGGGCATCGAAGTCTACATGGAATGTACTGTCACCCGCCTATTTAAAGATGGGGACAAAATTTCTGGAGCTTTTGGCTACTACCGTGAAGACGGTCGCTACATACTCTTTAAAGCCAAGGCAATTGTGCTTGCCACTGGCGGCGTTGGTAAATCATTTACCGTGACATCCAATAGCTGGGAATATACCGGCGACGGTCATGCACTCGCTTATGATTGCGGTGCAGACCTGATTGACATGGAATTTGTGCAATTTCACCCCACCGGCATGGTCTGGCCACCAGGCGTGCGCGGTATCCTCGTCACCGAGGGTGTACGCGGTGAAGGCGGTATCTTGCGCAACAGCAAGGGCGAGCGCTTTATGTTTAAGTACCTGCCTGAAGCCACAAGAAATGACTATGCTGCCAACGAAGAGGAAGCAGTACAGTGGGTTAACGCTGCAGTTGCTGGAGTTAAAACCACAGCCCGCAGACCCCCAGAATTATCCACACGCGACAACGTCGCCCGCGCAATCTATACCGAAGTCAAAGAAGGACGCGGCTCGCCCCACGGCGGTGTATTTTTGGATATCAGCTATCAGGACAAAGAGCGCGTCAAGAAAAAATTGCCCTCGATGTATCACCAGTTTAAAGACCTGGCTGATGTGGATATCACAGCTGGACCAATGGAAGTTGGTCCCACCATGCACTACATCATGGGCGGCGTGAGAGTCGAAGCCGATACTTGTATGACACAAGTCCCTGGTCTATTTGCTGCTGGCGAATGCTCTGGAGGCATGCACGGTGCCAACCGTCTTGGTGGTAACTCCCTATCCGACCTGGTGGTCTTTGGCCGCAGAGCCGGCATGGGCGCTGCTGAGTATGTCAAAGGCATAAACAGCACACTCAAAATCGACAACAACGAGATTGAAGGTGCTATCGCTGAAATGGAAGAACCTTTCAAGCGTACCGATGGCAAAAACCCCTACGATATTGCCAAAGAACTCAACGTAATAATGTCGACTTATGTAGGCATTTTCCGTGAAGAAGGCGATCTCAAAACCGGTATCGAAAAACTAGAAGAACTGAAAAAACAGGTCAAAATGGCTAAAGCCTCTGGCTCCAAGGCATTTAACCCTGGCTGGCACCTCTGCCGCGATCTGCATAATATGTTTATCTGCTCAGAAGCCATCGCCCGCAGTGCACTATCACGCAAAGAGAGCCGTGGTGCACATAGCCGCCTCGACTACACCGCCACCGAAGCTGAATGGGGCAAGGTCAATACTGCCTGCAAAAAAGATGGTGCCGAGATGAAGCTCGAACATACACCCACCCTGGTTATGCCCGAAGATCTCAAAGAGCTTTTCGGAAAAAAGGAGCCCAGTAATGTCTGATACTATGCGTAAAGCCAAGCTCAAGGTCTACCGCGGCGACAAAGAAAAAGGCGAATACAAAACCTACGAAGTGCCAGTAGAAGCTGGCATGGTGGTGCTCGATGCCATCCACTACATCCAGGCTAATTATGATCCTGAGCTGGCTGTCAGATGGAATTGCAAAGCTGCTAAGTGCGGCTCCTGTAGCGCAGAAGTAAACGGCATGCCGTCTCTCATGTGCAAAACTCGTATGGATGCTTTCCGCCATGATGAAGACATCATGGTGCAACCACTGAAGACCTTCCCAGTGATCAAAGATCTGGTCACCGATGTCTCCTGGAACTACGAAGTGAACAAACGAATCACTCCGTTTTCACCAGCAGAAGACGCCGACTGGACTGTCTATCAAGAAGACATCGACCGTGTACAAGAGTTTCGCAAGTGTATTGAGTGCTTCCTCTGTCAAGACGTTTGCCATGTTTTGAGAGACCATGATCGCAAAGATAAGTTCATGGGACCTCGCTTCCTGGTACGTACTGCCGGTCTCGAAATGCACCCGCTCGATGAAGCAGACCGTCTCAAGTTTCTCAAAGACGAAGGACACATCGGCTATTGCAACATCACAAAATGCTGCACCGAAGTCTGCCCTGAAGACATCCACATCACAGATAACGCCATCATCCCTCTCAAAGAAAGAGTGGTCGATGAGTTTTATGATCCAGTAGGTAAGATGATTCGCGGTGTATTGGGCATCGACAAAAAGAAAAAGAAAAAAACTACAACTGCTAAGTAATTTAGTCAGCCAAAAGTTGTATTCATAATCATAAAAGCGGGTGCCCTGGACTAGACGGTCACTCGCTTTTAATTTGCAGCAAAAGGCAGAGGTCAATGTCAGAGTTAAGATCCATACCTACTGAAGATGATTGGAAATGGCCTGAAAACCAATGCCCCTATTACCACAGGGACGTGGAATGGGCTCACGATAAATTTGCAGGCAAATCAATAGAGCAGGTTGAAGACTATTTTTTTGAAAGTGTACTCTCGGCCAGCGAAGACATTTCATACATGCCTAAAATTCCGTTTCAGTTTTATATCTTTGCCTATACACGCTACTTGCTCGATAAACGCACCCTTGGCGAAGACTACCGTCTCAATACTGGTGCATCTGATGGCGCCAGCAGCTTTTTGAGGCTGGTCAAAGAAAAACTGGTCTCATTACCCAGTCACATAGTGCCAATCATGCCAGAGCTTTTACCGACAATAGAATTTGTATGCGCCAATCAAGCACTCTATGATGCCGATGAAAAAATCTATGGTTCGTTTCGAGAATTGGAAGAACAAATCAAAACGCTCTACGCCAAGCATTCAGGGTCAATCTAGCCAGCAGTAGTAAAGACCCGAAACACATCATAAATCTCTGCCGAGCAAGTAAAATTGGATAAGTCACTCGGGAGTATTTTTGTGTCTCTATCAAAAGCTATCTTTAAGGCATCCCTGGTCCTGGCATCGCTGATACCTTTGACATCACAGAGCCTGCCTGTTCAGGCTATTGAGCAAGAAGTGCAAAACAAAGGGCAGCTCCATATGAAGCTGGAAGAATACACACAAGCCTTTGTCCGACAGGACGCCAAAGCACTTGCCAATCTATGGACCGAAGACGGCACTTTTACAGATAGCAACGGTCAGAGATTTAAGGGTCGCAGTGAAATTGAGCAGGCCTTTAAGCAAATTTTTGCCGGTCAAAAGCCCACACCAATCACTCTCACCGTAGACAATCTGCGCTTTGTCGCCCAGGATGTGGCAGTCGAAGACGGTCATGCCACGACACCTGGCGCCCAGGGTACGACCTACACTGTGGTGCACGTTAACCGTGGCGGTGAATGGCAGATGCTGGACGCTGTAGAGTGTCAGGACAATGCCCGGGAGACTCTCAAAGACCTGGACTGGCTCATTGGCGAATGGCAAATCAAAGAACTAGAAAAAGTGCTAATGACTGTTTCGGTCAAAGCCAATAGCCCCAAAAACTTTTTAGAGTTGACCTATCGCGATCCATCGGGCACTCTGGTCAACAAAGAATTAATTGGTGTAGACCCAGCAAGTGGCAATCTTACTTCCTGGACCTTCCATAGCTCTGGCGGTGTAGGACGGTCCATCTGGCACCGCACAGACAGTGGCTGGTTAAAACAGTCGCGCAGTAGAGAAGCTAATGGTGCTCTTGGGCGTGCGACCTATGTATTGCATCCAGATAGTCCAGATAGATTTACTTACTCGTCCAGCGAACGCTATCTCTCGGGGCACAGTCTCGATAACATCAAAAATCTTGTCGGAGTCAAAACTGCTGAGGCTGCCAAACAATGAATACACTTAAAACAATTTTGCTAGGCACTACACTCAGTGCACTGATGCTCTCATCGCTCACCACCATTGAGCCAGCCAACGCCAGAGGCGGTGGCGGTCATGGCGGCGGCGGCGGCGGGTTTCGCGGGGGTGGCGACTTTGACCGCGGCGGCGACCGGGGCTTTGGTGATAGAGGATTTGGCGATAGAGGTCTCGGCGACAGAGGCTTTGGCGATCGTGGATTGGGTGATGACCGCTTTGGCCGAGGCGATGATGGTCCGCTAAACCATGTCAGTGAGTCTGCACTGCGCGACGGTGCTGACCGCACTTACGGTGGGCTGGCCACTGACGGCATGCGCATGGACGCTGGCTATGGCCGCAACCTGGGCGGAGTGACGCGCAATATGACCGACGGCTATTTAGCCGATCGCGGCTCCTATTTGCGCAATAACTTCAACCGTTACGATGCTTTTAGACCAGGATTTTGGGCTAATCATCCCAATGCCTGGTGGTACAGAGGTTGGGGTGATGGCTATGCCTGGGGAGGATACGGCGGCTGGGACGACTTGGCTGGCTACTGGGGCGTACCGGCTTCAGATACCCCGACAGAGTACGACTACGGGGACAATATCACCTACCAAAACGATGATGTCTACTACGGTTCACAGCCAGTAGCAAGCACAGCCGATTATTATGCCCAGGCACAGACTCTAGCTACGACCCCACCCAATCTCATTGTCAAAGGTGGTCAACCCACCAATACAGGACCGGCATCGAGCTGGAAGCCGCTTGGGGTCTACAGCTTGAGCCAAAACGGTGAGCCTTCAACGACTATGTTTCAACTAGCTGTCAACAAAGACGGCACTATCCGCGGTAATTTTTACGACAGCCTCACCGAAACTGCAAAGCCAATAAAAGGTAAGGTCGACAAAAAAAGCATGCGTGCTGCCTGGGTAATAGAAGGCAACAACAATGTCGTCTACGAAGCTGGCGTCTCAAACTTGTTGCAAGCACAGTGCCCAGCACTTGTGCATAAAGGCAAAGACAAAACAGAGCAATGGCTGATGGTAAAACAAGATCAAAGCCAAAAGACAAAGGCTCAACTGAGCACTAAATCAAACCAGACATAAATGATGAGAGCGCCTCTCAAAAGCCGATATTTATTAATACTGGCTACACTGAGTCTGGCGCTCACATTTATCGCCTGGGGCAGTGCACTGACCACTGGTCTATTTAGCGAGGACGAAAACCACGTCCTCTTAGCTAACTACACCGTAAACGGTCACTGGCCAATTTTACTCGAGAGCTTCACCCAGCCATGGATGCAAGCCTGCCGCTCAGCCGCTTTTTACAGACCAGTGATTGATGTATCTCTGGTAATAGACGCACTCATTTATGGCAAAAATGTCTGGGGCTATCACCTCAGCAATTTGTTTTATCATGCGCTGACATCTTTTAACGTCGGTCTCATTGCCTATCTGTTATCCAGACAATGGCAGTACAAACGCGCTAACGAAGCAGGGCTTATGGCGTCGGCACTATTTGCTGTCAATCCACTGGCGCAAGAAATACTTGCCTGGGTAGTCTGCCGCTGCGATGGATTGAGTTTGATGTTTGGCAGTCTGAGCTTTGTCCTTTATCTACTCAACTACCAGAGTAAAAATCAAAAGCTGCTCAGTCTCTCACTTTTGAGCTTTATCCTGGCTATGGGTGCTAAAGAAACAGCCCTGATTTATCCATTTATCATTTTGCTCCATGCACTAATTAGCGGTGCTGGACAAAAAATATCGACTACTCTGAGACAATCATCGGTAGCCGCTTACTTTGTTGTATTTGCTGTATTTATGGCGCTGCGCTTTTATTTTGTTGGTGGCTTTGGCAGCTATAGCTCATCGGTGGGGCAACTGCTCGACACATCAGTTATGGAGAGACTGGGCAATCTCGGCAACTGGCTGGCTTTAGCCTATCCGCTCAATGCCTCAGATCTAAATAACATAATGGAGTTATCCTGGGCCTTTGCCCTGGCTTTTGTCGCCCTTGCTATCGGTATTGCCAGCGGTGCCCTGCAAATTGCCCGGGGACAAAAGTCTGTCCTTACAAAAGTCTCAATCTTTAGCGTAGTCGGTCTATTAATGGCTCTTTTGCCATCCTATCAAATCCTCACTATGGAGCCAGGGCTAGCAAATACAAGAGCACTCTATACCCCTGCCTGTCTATTTTTGATACTGGTAGGGACACTTTTGAGTGCCACAAAAAACAAATCCGCAAGACGGCTCTGGCTTGTTTATTTTGCCTCTATATCGGCCCTGGCGGCCAGCCGTAATACCCTTGCCTGGATCGATTGCACGGCGATGAATGAGAGTCTCAAAGCCAACGTCCAAAAGTTTATCCAGCAAAACCCGGAGAGCATTTTAAGTATTGCTAATGCTCCCTACAACTATTGCGGCGGAGCGCCGCCTACAGATACATGGCAGACCAGAGTCACCGCTAGCGGTATCATGGGCGAGCTACCGGCCTTGCACAATGTTTCGACATCTACAAGTTATCTAGCCGTTCCAGATCTTATCAATCCTCAGCGTACACTGGAGCAGAGCCACTCTCAGGGAGGACGACTGGCCCTTGTGTTACCACCAGAAAGAGGTTTATTTAAGCTACTGGACACAAAAGTAACCGAGCAATACGGACAACCTCTCGACCTGGTATTTAAAGCTGAGCAGTTTATCGCTAGCACAAAGCCCAATAAGATGACTCTGCATTTTGATGCACCTCTGGCAAGTGCTGAGTTGAGGGAGCTTGAGACCAATCACCTCCTGCAAAGAGCCGAACTAGCAGAAGTGACATTGAGGCGCAAAGGCACTGGCTCCTCTCAAAACTCTACCGCCAGGATTGTCGAGCCACCAAGGCGTAACATCCTGCCGCAAAATGGACAAATGATCTTTTTTTGGCACAACGACTTGAGCAGTTGTATTGCCAGAGGAGCGGGCATTATTACCATACCGGATTTAAGTAATGACCTGGTGATTTATCGCTTCCCTCTATCGGATAGAGCCAGCTATCGGTGCGCTAGCACCAACTATGTAATCGAGCTATTTAACATCCCACAAGGCTATGACCTGGTCCAGGTGCGCCTCACTGACGGACATCAATGTGTGCCGACAATAGAACCAAACTCTGCTGTTGCTCTACACGAAGCCCTCACATATGGTGCCACATCTATACATAAGGAGCCTCTTGTTTTTGACTATGACGCTAGCTCAGTAGATGGTGCAAGCTCAGTACAATTAGAAATCCTAGAATTAGACGCGGCAATACATCATCAAAAGATATCTTACTTTGATGGCGAATTGAGCCACTCAGTAACTTTAAGCGAGCACCTGCCAGAGACAAAAGGTCAGTACATACTCGACCCATACAAACTAAAGGGCTACGGTCACTATCAGCTGCGTATCCTGGCCTTAGATAAAAGCGGTAAACCAACAGGCTACGGCAGTATGCCTCGCGATGTCGCTTTTAGACCAGCGCTCCCGCCAGATAAGCCCACTCAGGACGATGAAATAAAGCGTCTTATTTTTGACAATCGACCACCCAGACTATCTGAGCGCTTTAAAAATCCGCTCCACTAGCTACTGAGCAGGAGCTGCTTCGCCTTCGACAGGTGCAGCACCACTAGCATCAGCAGGTGCCTTTGATACTGTATAGGTCTTGTTAAAAGTCTGAGTGCCGCTTTTGACATTGAGAGTGAGGCTGGTTATACCGGCTTTTTCAAAATAGTCTTTGACTGGCTCGACAATGGTATTGCGCTGATTGGGATCTGGTAATTCCAGGTCGCAAGTCACTTCCACTGGTCCTTCAGTATTTTTATCTACTTCGGTACCCTCGCGTGTCCATTTGACTGTGCCTTTGCCGCCATTCTGGGCCAGGGCTTCATTTATTCTTTGATCAATGGTTTGACGGGCTTGGGTAAATGTAACTTTGTCCATGGGGTCTTCGACTTTAGGTGGGCGGTGCATCAACTGCCCCATACAACTGCTTTGAGCCATGACAATAAAACCAATGATGACAGCCATGATTGCCACCACAAATGGCATCACATTGACTGGAGGTTTGCGCGCTTCCGGTCCGAGCATTTTACTGACGCTACGTCTTCTTTGTTTAGTGCCGCAAGAGGGGCAGACAACTTCGTGGTCATGCAGAGGCACTTTACAAGTAGAACAATCGTACATATAAAACTCTCAGAGGGGCAATATAAATCTAACATCAAATTGCCAGCTATGGGGCATTTAAATGAACTTCTGAGTTCCGTCCACTTCGCCTTCAAAGGCCTCGAGCCGGCGCGGGTCTCTCACCGCTGTAACCGCGCCCAGAGCCAGACCGGCCACCAGTCCGCCAAGATGAGCAAAGACTGCGATAAACGGGATAATTTGATCCAGCACCACTTGAAATACTGTCATCCCCAACATAAAGCCAAGGTAGCGGCTACGCAGACCAGGTGGCAAAAATGTTTTGAGCCTGATAATAGCGACTGCACAGGCGGCAAATATTGCCTGAATAGCACCGGAGGCTCCTACTGCTAGATTTTGACTGAGTATTACGTGAGCCAGACCGCTCAATATCCCACCAACAAAAAATATGCCTAAAAATCTCGCTGAACCAAAAAGGTTTTCGGTGATGCGGCCAAAGATATAAAGAGCATAGATATTGGAGGCGATGTGCAAAATACTGGCGTGATAAAACATGTAAGTGATTAAGCGCCAGTACTGTCCATCTTTGACAACTGTTTGATAGCTAGCGCCCAAAAGCTCAGGGTCGACATTGAGAGGGCTATCAAAGCCAAGCGGCATAAGGAAGCTATTGGACAGCAAAAATACAGCAAGACAAATAAAGCTAATCACATTGACGCAGGTACTATTGCGCGCGGGCGCTAGTATTTCCTGGATAAAGGCAGCACGCTTAAACAAAAGCCAGATTTCATTTACCTGACTTGGGTTAGCTTTTGCCTTCATTGCACAATCATCGCTCAATGTCCCACTGGCTTGCTCAGCCAAAAGCGGATCCAACATCGCCCTGATGCGCTTGAGATAAAGACCTTGCGGTGTTTCGGCCAGAGCCTTTTCAAAAGTCTCTTTGGCCTTTAAGCGCTCACCGTTAACCAGATAAAGACGGCCCTGCCAGTAATCAATCATCACCGGTGGTGCTTTAGCTTTGACCGCTTCCATCACTTTAGTGAGATGATCAAAACTTTGTTGTGAGCCTGATAGTGCAAAATAGGGCATCAAATTGGTTGCCAATGTAGGCAAAGGATAAATGATCTCATCGAGATGCACAGCCTTTATACAGGCACTAGCCTGATCAAAATCCTGCAGCTCCAGGTAAGCGCGACTGGCCTGAAAGTGTGTAGAAGGACTGAGAAATTTTGGATTTTGACCAAAGCTCTCATAGGTAGCCCTGGCATCTTGCCACTGCCAGAGGATACATTGACCAGCCAATCTATAACTATCTGGTGTGTTGGCGAGTTGTTTGGGCAGCTTACGGTAAGCTTTCCACTTATCCAGTAAAGCAAAGCCTTCACTGGCTTTGTCCTCCAAAAAGCTGGCATAGGCCAGATAAATATCTTGCCAAAATAGACCAGGGGTGCCCCAATTGAGCCAGGGATAGACTCGCGCCCAACTCTCTAGAGCAACACTATTGAGAGTATTAATGGCTTGAGCAGTGCGGTAATTTGTGATGATTGCTGGCACATGAAAAAACAGAAAAAGACACCAGCCAATCCACAAAGCAAGCTGCGCGTCACCAAGCAATGCTGGCACGACAACGCCACTTATTACTATCAAAGGCTGCAAAATAGAAAGCAGCGCCCAGGGCAGAGGCTGCATCAATCTAATGCCCAGAGACAGACCAGACAGTATGAGCAAAAGCCAGAGTCTGTGGTCTTCTAATAAAATCATTTAGAGTTAGCTTTGCTGGCTGATCCCAGAGCGCCGGCATTTTTTGTTTTGAGATGAGCAGGGATAGCTTTGACAAAGCGCTCGGTAATAAGCTGTGGTCTGGTGATGGCAGAGCCTACGACCACTGCAAAAGCTCCGATTTCAAAAGCCTTTGTAATTTGCTCTGGGTGCCAAACCCGACCCTCTAAGATCACGGGGACATCAAGCCGGTCTACAAATTGACGCAATAGCTCAAGACCGGGACCATGCTCTGGTGGCAGAGCCGTCTCAGCAGTGTAGCCAAATAGTGTGGTGGAGACGATATCGGCACCGCAGGCGGCGGCAGCCTCGCCTTCGGCAAAAGTAGCACAATCAGCCCAGACTGGTTTGTGCAAATCACGATGGATGCGTTCGATTGTCTCAGCTAGAGTCATATCATCGAGTCTGCGTCTACCTGTAGCATCAAGTGCGATGATATCAGCACCGGCATCGGCCAGCGCCCTGGCATCAGCAAAAGTAGCAGTGATATAGCTTGTGGTCAGTTTTTGATCTTCGGCAATATCAGCTTTTGTCAGACCGACTATGGGCAAATGCACTTTGTAGAGCGCGTCCACTGCCTGTCTGACAAAAGCAATATTTTCTACACCCTCGAGCCTAAGCGCCCTGGCGCCGCCATTCAGTGCTGAGAGAGAGAGCGCCAGGATATGCTCAGGTTTGCACAGAGGCTCACCTTTAGATGCCTGACAGCTGACAATCAAATTACCCGAAAGCGCGTCAAATAAATGACTGTAGCTTTCATTGATTCTTACCACGAGATTCCTTTCAACTGGTCCACTATTACTGGACATTAGGGTTGAGATTGAGACAGATAAACTTGGGCTGAGTCATCTCAGTCAAAGCATAACGTACTCCCTCAAGTCCAAGTCCTGACTCTTTGCGTCCGCCGTAGGGCATATGGTCTGCTCTAAATGTAGGACTATCGTTAACAATTACACCACCGGCATCGATACCACGAGCAAGCTTAAATGCTACATCCATATTGGAGGTAAAGACAGCGGCTTGCAAACCGTATTTGGAGTCATTCATTTTAGCCAGAGCATCATCTATGGTGTCGTATTTCATTACAGATACAACTGGACCAAAGACTTCTTCACAGACCACATCCATCTTAGCTGTTGTATCAGCAAGTATAGCTGGCTCGACAATATTATTGCCTTTGCTGGCACCACCAGCCACCAGGGTCGCTCCCGCTTTTACAGCCTGACTGACCATATCTACAGTCTTGTCCACTGAGCTTTTGTCTATTAGTGGACCGACATCAGTGCCATCGTCCATGGGGTCACCGACTTTGAGGTCGCTTACCAGATCTTTAAAGAGCTGCATAAATTTGTCATAGACACCGCTTTGCACATAAACACGCTGTACCGAGATGCAAATTTGTCCAGCGTGGGCATAACCGCCACGGCATGCGGCTTTGGCCGCGGCTACCAGATCGGCGTCACTGTGCACCACGATACCAGCATTACCACCAAGCTCCAGAATAACTCTAACACCAGGCCATACTTCGCCTCTCAGGCGCCAGCCGACTTCCTGGCTGCCAGTAAAAGTAAGCACAGCAATACGCTTATCTTTAACCAGCGCATTGCCTTTAGCACCGCGGCAGGGAGTGACAATCAATGCCCCATCAGGCAGTCCCGCTTGCTTGAGTAGCTCAGCCAGCTTAAAGCTCGATACTGGCGTATTACTCGATGGCTTGAGCACTACTGTATTACCAGCAGCTAGAGCCGGTGCCAGTTTGTGGGCCACTAGATTGAGAGGGAAGTTAAAAGGAGTAACAGCAGCAACAACACCAACTGGCTCACGTAAAATCATACCGACTCGGGCTTCGTTGCCTGGCAGATTGTCCATGGCAAGCTGCTCGCCATCAAGACGCACAGCTTCACGGCTGGCGATCATAAAGGTATTGGCCGCGCGGCTTACTTCCAGCCTGGCGTCCTTAATCGGTTTACCGCCTTCTAAGGCGATTGTTTGAGCAAGATCCTCAAGATTGGCAGTGATAAGCTCAGAGGTCTTAGCCAGAATTGCCGAGCGCTTGTATGCTGGCATTACTTTCATGGTGCTATGAAAAGTCGCTTGAGAAAGCGTGA
Source organism: Candidatus Obscuribacter sp. (assembly GCA_016718315.1). Taxonomy (GTDB): domain Bacteria; phylum Cyanobacteriota; class Vampirovibrionia; order Obscuribacterales; family Obscuribacteraceae; genus Obscuribacter. The sequence continues at coordinate 644,436 of JADKDV010000001.1, forward strand.
GGGCAGCATCAATCGCTTTTTCGTCAGCTTGACCGACACAGGCAAATACTTCGCCTGTATAGGGACTCTTTACGTCAGCAAACTCTTTGGTATCAAAACCTTGTATGGACAGCGGATATTTGACAATGTCTTTGATCATTTTAAAGTCCAATTGTTAATGAGGATTTATATAGGGGAGTGAAAATTTTTCTGAGGTTTTCAAGACTACGCTCCAAACCCCGGTATATCAAGCGAGTATCTACTAACATTTGTAAGCGCTACTCAATTGCCTGCAAATTATATCCAATTTGCCGCCCTGTCGGTCGCCCAGGCTTTCAAGAGGAACTACATCTAATAGAGTTTGGGTTAAGGGATGGTTATAAGCTGATGCTTTACAAGGGGTAGAGGTGGTAGACTTGCCGCCGGTTATAACTCATGGATCGCTATTAAGTGCCTAAAACATCCAGACTAAAAGCCAATTTGCCCGCCCTGGTCCTATCCTCGCTGCTGGCACTATCGGTAACCCAGACAAACGCCAGAGAAGTTGGTCACGGGCTTGCTCAGTCAAGCCAGGCAGCCCTGGCAGAAACCCAGTCCAACGGTTCTGAGGCTAAAAAGCGGTTGCTCCAGCAAGAGCGTCAAAAGCTGGAGAAAGAAAAGCGCGCCTATCACGAAAAAGCCCAGCAATTGCGTAAAGTAGAGCGCAAAGCCGTGCAAAAGCTTTATGTCATCCAAAAACAACTAAACGAGACAACCGGTCAGCTCAGCCATACAAAAAACGCTGTAGCCGTTACCGAAAAGAAAGTAGTTGAAACAGAAAAGAAATTGAATTCAGTGCGCAGCACCGAAGGCAATTTGACCAGCTGTGCCAGCCGTCGTCTCAAAGAAATTTATCAGGGCGAGAGATTGTCCTTTGTAGAAATGCTCTTCCAGGTAGACAATCTCCAGACTTTGCTCGATAGACTCTACTATCAAGAACGTGTCGCTGAACAGGACCAGAAGCTAATTAAAGAGCTACGTGCCCGTGGCATGCAACTCTCTCAAAACAAAAATGCTCTGGATCAAAAGAAAAACGCACTGGGCGAAATGGTCTCGCAGATAGCTCAAAAAGCCATGGCTATTGCCAAGGAAAAATTGAGCCAGCAACAAGTTGCCGAGCAATTGCGCAGCCAGAGAGCTTTTTACGAGCAAGCTGAGCGTGAGCTAGCCAACGAATCTAGCCGGCTCGAAAAACAAATCTTTATCATGGAAAACCACAACCGCAAACGTGGTGGACCAATCGCTGTTGGTAGCGGCAATATGTGCATGCCACTGAGAGCACCTGTGACGAGCCCATTTGGCTGGCGCAAACACCCTATCTTTGGCGTACGCAAGATGCACACCGGTATCGACTTAGCCGGTCCTAACCGCTCTGCTATCCATGCGGCTGATGCTGGCAACGTGCTTTACACAGGCTGGTACGGTGGCTACGGCAAAGTCGTAATTGTTAGCCACGGCAACAATATGGCCACTCTCTATGCTCACCTTTCACGTGTGGCAGTGTCTGTTGGAGACAATGTCTCCAAAGGCGATGTTATTGCCTACGAGGGTACAACTGGATTTTCGACCGGTCCACACTTGCACTTCGAAGTACGTGTCAACGGCAAACCACAAAACCCACTTAGTTACGTGCGTTAGTTAAAGCGCGTTATTTACAGCACGTTGTAGCTATTAACCAGATCGCTTTTTTGTCTGGCTTCTACCAACCAGGCCTTTTCGACTGGCTTATTGAGCAACACTTCGTGATAGTCGATTTGATTGACAAAGCGTCTTTCTTCGGTCTGAGCCTCTCTAAACTTGCGATACTCTTCCGCTGATACAGGATCCGCTTTTTTGAGTGCCTCATACTGAGCTTCATTGACGCCGGGTGGTATCACTATCTCAACCCGCATACGCTTGAGGCAATTGTTTGACTTATCTACATAGAGGTCTTCAGTGGCTTTATTCCAGGTCTGACCTTTGAGCATGTAACACTCGACACCGTCAACAACCGCATCATCTAGCCTGCGCACATCCTGCAAACGCAATAGTGTGCGCATCTGGTTACGCAATGTTGGCAGCATATAAGCGGCAACTGTCACCGAAGCCCCTTTGGAAAGCCCTGCTGAAGCTGTAATGGCGTGCTCCAGGCTCTGACTGATAACAGGGTCCGACTGACTGTAAAACTGCCTCTGGGTAGTCTTGCCATCGCACCAGAAGGCACTGACACGGTGACTGGCTTCTTGCTCTTCATTAGTTTTGACTGGACTTTCCATCCATTCAAAGTACATTTTGTCAGGACGCTCAAAAATTGTTTTAAAGGCGACACGATGGCGGTAAGACTCGCTATCGCCATCACCAAAATGTCTGACGATACCGCGGTCGCAGTAGCTCTTACAATTGGCATAAGCCTGAGCCAGGCTAAACATGATGTCGGCAGCGTCCATATACTTACATCCGGTGGTACTGACTATATGTTAAACCAAATAATCTTCCATATGCTGCCCTGTATACTGTTTGCACTTCAGGACTAAACAATCATGCACAAACCAGGATTTAAGGGTACTCCATTTTTACTGTCTCTGAGCGCAATTTTTATCCTGTCGACGCCGCTAGCCAGGTCCGCTGAAAGCGAGTATGGTGGCTGGATCAAGGGCGACTATGATGGTGTGCGCCTGACCTATCCGGCCACTTTTAAAAAGACAGCCATTGGCAGTCAGGGCGGCGACGATACTATCTTAAAAGTAAACGGCACCACAGACAATGCTGGCGGCTTTGCTGAGCTGGCGTTATCCAGAGCACAGGGCGAACTCAGTCAAGCACTGCGCCTCAAAATGATTGAAGAAGCTTACCTGAGCAAGCTACCGGATTACAAAGGACAAACAGATAAACAAGTGCCGCTGCCTGGTAGACAGAGTGGCTTACTCAAAGAAGTGACTTTTACTCATGCTGGTGCTACTTATAGTCAAAAGCTATTGTTATTTGGTGCAGGTAATAAAAACTATCAACTGCTCATGACCTGCCCACTAAAGAGTGCGCAGTCTGCTGCTACTGTCTGGAATGCCGCTATATCGAACCTGGCGTTGGTAACAACTAACTCGGCCACGCAAACTCAAAATACAGGTACAAATAGCTGGCGCAGCAAAAGCGGAGCACTATCTCTCAGTTATCCAGCTACGCTCAAAGAAGAAGTTGTCGACAGTGAAGATCACCAGCTCAAAGCAGCATCCAACGAGGGCGGCAAAATAATTGGACTGGATGTCTACCGCGGAGACAAGGCCCCACATCAGACTACTGAAGAACTATCCAGTGAGCTAGAGCAAAAACATTTTGAGACCCAAAAAGCCTATCAAAAACTAAACGAAGAATCGCGCACTGTGGGCTCAGGTATTCAGGCACTCGTGAGAGAATCGACCTTTGAGACCCATGGCACAAAAGTGCATCATCTCTCCGCCTTTATAGCATCAGACAAAGAGCTCTGGGCAATCTGTTTGAGCACTGCTGGACTAAACTCTAATGAAGCGCACCAGTTATGGAGTCGCATTGCCTCCAGCATCAGCCTAAAACATTGAGTGCAGGCTAATATCGTTAGTTGTTAGTTTTTGGTGGCAGAGTAACAATCGTAAACCAGAAACTCTTTAGTTGACCGACGATTTCTTGAAAAGATTGGAAGTTAACTGGCTTAGTGATAAAGCAAGCAGCATAATGCTCATAAGATTTAGCGATATCGCGCTCGTCTTCAGAAGTGGTTAAAATGACCACTGGAATCCGCTTCAAATCATCGTCGCGCTTGATCTCTGCCAGTACCTCCAGCCCGGATATTTTTGGCATATTGATGTCGAGCAAGATTAGGTCTGGTCTTTTTGCGTCTTTATACTGACCACGTCTAAACAGATAGTTGAGCGCTTCTTCACCGTCAGTAACTACGTTCATGCTTATGTCCAGCATGCCATTCTTTAGTGCTTCTCTAGCTAGCTCGGCGTCCGATGGACTGTCTTCCGCCATCAAAATCTCAACTGATTTCATTTGGATCCTTTATTGCTAGTTCTCGGGGGATAGTAAAATAAAACTGCGAGCCTCTTCCGGGCTCAGACAGGGCCCAAATCTTGCCACCCAGGCGCTCAACAATCCGACTGCAAAGAGCCAGACCAATACCCGTGCCAGGATGCTCTGTACGCGAGTGTAATCTCTGAAAGATAACAAAAATCCGCTCAGCATGAGCCATATCAAATCCCATACCATTATCTTCAACACAAAATTCGAAGCAGTCGTCTTTTGGCGTTGCGCTGATTTTGATAACGGGAGTTTTTTCGCTGCGATACTTAATACTATTGCCAATTAGATTTTGAAAGAGCTGTACAAGTTGAGCAGAATCTGCGACCAGATGAGGCATTGAGCCATGCTCGACAATGGCACCAGACTCGGCAACGGCTGTCTCAAGATTTTCTAGAGCGCGTGCCAGTAGCTCACCACTATCGACTTCTTTGAGTGCGCCGCCACCAGATTCGATGCGAGCAAAGGCTAAAAGATCATTGATCAATGTCCGCATTCGCTCAGCGCCTTCTACAGCCTGACCAATCCATCTGTCACCCTGTTCGCCCAGTTGACCGGAGTATTTTGATGCTATCAAAGTCAAAAAGCCACCAACAGCACGCAGCGGCTCTTGCAAATCATGAGAAGCGACATAGGCAAACTGTTGTAAGTCACGATTGGAGCGAGCCAGCTGCTCAGCAATGTGCTTTTGATTATATTCGGCTTCCAGAGCCAGTTTTTCTTTAGCTGCACGAGCAATAAAAAATTCTCTGGAGCTTTTAAAAGAGATAAGCAAGGTGACAAATGCCACAAAAATCAAAACCACAGACGAAGAACAGACAAGCAGTAAAGTCTCATGCACCTGCTTTTGCCGGTGCACCAGAAGAGTATCTTCTGCAGATTTCATTGCCGCTGATACCCTCTGAATCTCACGCATCAATTCAAGTCCGCGCAAATCCTTAAGCTGCGCTCTGGCTGTGTCAAATTGCTGATGCTCCACGCTGGGCACAATCAGCTTGGTATTAAAATCAATTTTTTCTTCAACGAGACTCTTAAGCTTGGCTAGATTTTGCACCTGGCTGGGGTTGTCCTCAGTCAATGGGACAAGATTATCGAGTCCCTTTCGAGCCTTAGTGACATAGTCATGTATGTCCGAGACAAATATGTGGTCGCGACTGGCGACAAAGCCACGGCTGGCACTCTCCACACTCTTTACAGCCCAGAGCACATCAGTAATCTGGTCTCGCACCTCATAAGTGTGATTAACCCAACCAATCTGATCAGCCTGTCTGTACAACAGATAACCGATACAGCCGGATGCGGTTATAAAAAGCATTGCTCCAAGAGCGTGCAAAATGGCTATGCGACGTATTTGCGCTTTGAGGTCAATAGCACTAGTGCTCTCGCTAATAACCTGTTCATTTTTGGTGTTTGGCACAGTATCATACTCGCAAGCGTCAACTACTACTGGCGCCAATTGTGTATTAAATGATAGCAGACAACTGAGATATCTATTTTTGTATTATTGACAAGGAGATAACTCTCCACAGTCTCATTTTGGGGGATTGTTCGGATATGATCGATGGCAAGACAAACCTATGAAAACCGAATCAGAAAATCTCGCTTATTATCGCTCTCAGCACCGCACACCGGGCTGTCGCATTACCCATATGGTGGGTGTGCCGCTGATAATTGCGGCGTCTTTGACCAGTCTTGTCAATCGCAAAAAAGCCAGCAAAATGTTTGCTGTGGGCTATTTCTTGCAAATTAGTGGTCATATATTTTTTGAAAAAAATATGCCTGTCCTGGAAGCCACCCATGATCCAAAGACACTTTTGTCATCAGTGATTTTTGTAGCCGAACAATGGCAAGATGTCTTTGAGGGTACCTGGTTACAAAAAAACGATATCACTCGCCTTGGCACACCGCAGGTTAGTCCTGTCGTAGTCATCGACGTCACCACCTAAATAAAGCGATGACTAATTACCGCCAATTTTTGCTCATCAAAACAAAGCATTTTTTGGTGCCACATTGCATTGTGGCCAATACGTTCTTCAATCAGTCAAGCATATGGTGAATAGCGGTGATGGAAAGCGGTGGGCGAAGCATAGTTGGGAGATTTTTTCTTCCGGCGACAGTACTAGCAATCTTACTGACAGCTTTTGTGCTCGACCGCCTTGTCTTTCCTCTACTTGAAGACAAAAAGCTCTACTGGGGCAGCGCCTGGTCTGCCGACGAAAAAACGCTCTTTAAACTGAGCTGTTTGCGCAACTGGGCGTCTACCGAAGACCCTTTGTTTCGCAATCACTTTATCCAGCCCCTTAAGGAGCGGCAAGGTCCGCGCATACTGGTCATGGGCGATAGCTATGTCTGGGGTGATGGCATACGCAATTTAAATGATCTGTGGTGGCGCCAGCTCAGCCGTGAGCTCGTTAGTCGTGGCTATGGTCATGTGGAGGTACTGGCAGCGGGTTATCCTGGCTACTCCACCAATCTAGAAGTAAAAGCAGCCCGCAAACTTGCCACCACTCTCAAGCCCGATTTGATCATCTGGGGCTTTACTGATAACGATGCCGACGAAGAAGTAATAATCAACTACAACAAGAGTAAACAAAGCTCAATCTGGCTGCTGAAGAAGTTGTTGCCTAATCTATCGCTCTTTATAGACCGACAGGTATTGTCTAAGTGGCATGGCTTTAGTAGTCTCGATACCACAGACAAAGCCAGTGATTGCTGGCAGTTTAGTTTGCTATCTGGTAAAAACTTTAGTCTCTTTACTAACACTGTCAAAAACATGGGTACCTTTTTGCAACAGTCAAAGGTGCCCGGTGTTGTCTTTACCTTACCTAAAACCCTCGATACCAGTTATAGCGCGCGCTGCTTTGGCACAGTCAGACCGCTCTTTGAGCAAAACAAAGTACCGTTTGTAGATCTAACTGATGCCCTTAAACCATGGTACGACAAGGCACTACCGACAGTGCTGGCCATGAGTCCTCTATCGGTTATAAAGCCAACCAGCTTTTTGCTGGCCAGTCCTGCCAATAGTCATCCCAGCGGGGCTCTCAATTATTACTATGCAGTACAGGCTGTTGACTATCTCGAGCGGCACCACCCCGAGATACTGGGCAAGCCCTCTCCCTACAAGGCTGGCCGAGCAATACTAAATGACGCCATGCCTATATTTGCCTCTTTTGTCACAACAAGCCAGGGCTTTGATCTTGATTATCCAGATGCCAGTCTACTGTTGCGTATGCCAGGACGCGAGCCTTATGTACAGCTCAATCTAGCAATGCCAGCCAAAATCAAAAAGATAACTGTCACAGGCAGCGCCCTCAAAAAAGGCAAGCTCGGTATCAGCACAATTACGCCGACTCTGGGCTTTGATACAGGCAATGTCACTTATGGTGCTAAACAGTCCGGTAACACCATTACTATGGATTTATATAACACTAGCGAGCTGGTCAATAGCATTTATCTGACGGCATCCTTTACGTCATACAATAAAGATGCCAGACATCTGTCCATAAGACTGGATCAATAGTCATCCATAGACTTTAGCTGAGCCAGCTCACTGTCTGAGGGAAAACCCTGAAAAGCAAAACGAGATGGATAGTCTTTTGTTTGATTGATACGCGTAGCAAACACCTTAAGTACTTGCTCAAAACTGGCAGGTACTTGCTCAGGGCCGTCTGCACTATCCAGATCATATCGATAAAAAATGACCTTATCGACCTCGGGCAAAAGCGTGACCTTACCTGTGTCGGTAATCGTCGCGGTGCTATGATGGCGATTGTCTTTATCACTGACGAGGACAAATTTAGCAATAAAGCTATCGTCTGATTTGCTGCGTCTTTGCAGCATGACCTCGCGTTGTTGCTCATAAATCTTGGCCATATATTTGTATTGCATCGATTTAAACATAGGATACATAGGATGGCTGCGGGGAGGCCAGGCAAGACCTTGAGAGTCAATGCCAAATGGTGGCATCAAATATCCTTCTTTTTCGGATTGCTTTAAGGTGTTGATAACCACAGTCATACCAAATCTAGTCTGGTCTCCTACAACAAAACTCTTGCCGTGACCAATTGGTATAAAAATAGACTCGCCAGGTAAATCAAGATTGTAGATATCAGCCAATAGAGCGCGTGCTACATGATCTCCGTTTTTCCAGATAGACTCAAAACATTGCGGTCTTCCGTCAAGATCGTGGGCCACAAAAACCATGTCAGTAAGTTTGCCCAGGTTATGCAATGCAATTTCACAGGCCTGCACATAGTCGATACCCCAGGTATCAAGATCGCTCTTGAGCACACCGCGCACTTGCTCCACCATGCAATCGCCCACCACAAGCTGGAAGCCAAAATGCTCGCCCATGCCACCATAAGAGAGCATGCCACCACTTTGGGCGATACGATAAGCCTCTTGCTGGAGTTTCCAGCGATGGTCCACTTGCAATAAAAGTGTCTTAGCAATGGCGCGAAAAGCCGGCGTCCCAATTGCTTCTGTCATGTTGTCTTTATCACCTGCTCCAGTTAAAACCCAGTCGTCAGACAGTATGCGCTTGGATCAGCAAAGTTCCAAGCCCAGAGACAAAAGATCAATAGTAAAAATAATCGCATCATACTAAAAATGCTTCTTCAGCATTTCGTCAGCAGCTCGCCTCTGGGCCGCGCCCTCGGGTGTGCCGAGCACTCGTGCCAGTTCATCCAGTCGGGCTTGAGCAGCGCCTGGTTTAGTTAGAGACTCTTTTAAGCTAAAATTTGGACTGAGCATATCAGCATAGATTGATGGTTTGGTAGCAGCCACTATAGCGCCGTTTTCGCGCATAGTAGTATTGATACCAGGAATGGTGCTAGTACCAATTGACGGCACTCCGTCTTTGCGCAATGCACTCACCACATGCTCACCCTGCAAATAACTGCCATTGAGTTCGCCATCGACAAAAGCAGCTTTATACTTCCTCGGGTCTATGACTTGAGTGCCACCCTCAGGCATAATCGCTGTAAACGGTGTTGGTCTTTGCACACCAGCAATCCAGGTGACTTTGTGACCCTTTTCCTCCAGCGCACTTTTCATAGCGCGTCCAAAAAAGTGAGTGTCTTCCACTAATAGCAGGGGCTTCTCAGCAAAGAGCGAACGACCCTTAGTGGCATAGATACCAATACCCACAGCCACCGCGCCCGCAGCGACCATAGCAGTGGTACGAGGGTTTTCGTAGGCCTCATCAAAGAGCTTTTTGGCGCTATCTTTTAGATCGGAGGTCCAGCTTTGAGACTCAGAATGGTCTTTGCTCTGGTCCTTTGAGTTACTCTGGTTAGCCGCTGGCTGTCCATCCATGAATACACCTGATGACGGTTGATGGGCATATTGTTACTCCCGGTAAGTGACCTGTCACCGGGGAAAATACGCAGCTAAAATTAAGCCTCAAAGCCTCCAAGCGCCATATACAGAGCAATTTTGCCCAATGCGGTAATATTAGTGAGACTGACAGGGTGACATATGGGTTTTGAAATCGGTTCGGTGGCAGATTGGGCGCAAGCTCTTACCAATACAATTGTTTTGCTCTATATCTATAGACAACTCAAATTGATGAATATCCAGATGATTCAAAACGACGACCAGGAACGCTCGCGCAGGTCCTGGGAATTTGTCCAGTTTTATCATGAGCAAGTCAAAGAACTCGATAAGCTCCTGCCCAAACAACTCAGTGGCGTCGACTTGAGCAGCCAGGAGATTGAAGAGCAAGACCTGAACGTCTATATCGAGCATTTTTATAAGCCTCGCATCAAACTGTTTACACTTTTGGATCAACTGCTCAAACACCAGGAAGTGGAAGAAAAGCTACTCTTTGGCTATTTGATTGAAGAGTTTAATAACTTCGTTACCCTGGGTGTTAAGGTGCATGGAGCCAAGGAATTTATGAGTGAAGCCAGTACCAAAATGAGTTTGCTTATGACTTCCTGGGGTGCCCAGGTCAAGGCAAGACAGCTCCTCATCGGTTAAACTTAGCGCCATGCTTAATCAACCTGCCCCAACTTTTAGCCTGGAAGCCACCAGCGGCGAGCAAATCAAGCTCGAAAACTTAAAGGGCTCCTTTGTCGTTTTGATCTTTTATCCAGCTAACGACACGCCGACCTGCAATGCCCAGCTCGAGGAGATGAGCATGACCTCGCAGGAGCTGCTCACTCGTAACACTCTTATTTTTGGCGTCAATACTGCGCCCCTGGCAAAATCCAGTGATTATTGCCTGCGTAAACGCTTGAGTTTTCCCATCCTCAACGACCAGGGCGGTCAGGTGGCTAAGCTCTATAAAGCATCCTGGCCCTGGATTGGTCTCAACAAGCGCACTGTAGTGGTAGTCGGTCCCTCTGGTCAGATTTGCTTTTATGAGCGTGGCAAACCGCCAGCCCAAAAGATTTTGGACTGTATTGACCAGTTACGAGCAGCGGCAGTTTAGATAATCTAGATTATCTAGAGAATTTTCATCCCTCAGTGTGGTTTCTCCCATTTACTGATAGGGCAGTGGACCATAGTATGACAACAGCATCCCTCGGCACAAGGGATGCCACCGATAAACTTACCAGTGCGACAATCGACAGCTCTCCCGGCGCAAAACGCCCGGTACTGTGGCGGCGACGCAGATTATTTATGCGGCTCCACCAACGCAGCAAAGCTGTCCAGTATCTGCTGCAATCTCACTTTATTGACTGGCTTTTGATCCGGTGAATAAGCCTCAAAGAAGAAAGAGATATTGTCTGGCTGGTTAACAATAATGCGATCTACTGGAGTATCAGGTCCACCGGAAGTGGTCTTGAGGGCTTGCACTACTTGCACTGGCTTACCAAACAGTTTGGCTTCGTAAGTACCCTTTTCTACCCAGTTAACCACTTTGACTTTGTCAGTTTCGTATTGAGAGTCTTCCATATCGGGTGATTCGTTTTGAGGAGTTGGTCTGCGACCAAAATAGATATTCATTCCGGATTCTTTGTCATGCATGACAATCTGACTGTAATACTCGCTCTTGCTACTACCGCGCACAAATTCTAATTCCAGCGGCACGGGCTCTTTAAATGTGACAATCTCTGAGGCTATACGCCTGGCGGAGGTGGATGGATTAAAGTTAAAGAGCACAAAACTGCAAGCACAAAAGAGCACCACCAGTGAAATCACTACTTTTATATTCACCGGTGTTTTGATTTTTTGTGTCAATTGCTTATCCCCAGAGAGCCAAGTGCTTGTAGCGGGCATCGGTCATGGCTAAATGCTGCAAATAGTGGAAGGCCGCAATAACCAAAGCATGTGAAATGGTGCCATCAAAAATCAAAGCCGGAATATCTTTAAGTGGCACCATACGAATCGCTACTTCTTCGTTGGTATCAAAACAAGGAGTCTGCAAATACTCAACATTGAGCGATAAGTAAGTATCGCAGATATTGCTCTGGATAGCTGGATTGGGATGATTGCGCCCAATAAAAACAGTCTCGCCGCCACCATATCCGGTTTCTTCTAAAAGCTCTCTGCGGGCCGCAACTAGTGTGGAAGCGTCTTCTGCGTCAACCATTCCGCCAGGGATTTCGAGGGTAAGTCCCTCGATGCCGTGACGGTACTGCTCAATTAGTACTACCTGCAAGTCAGCAGTAATTGGAATGACATTGACCCAGTTGCGTGGATGGAAGACATAAAAATCATGCGCTTCACCAGCCACTCTCTCAGAGGTCTGACAATGTACCGAAAAGACCTTGCAGTCTGCCACAAGCTCTCGCTTAATCGTGGTCCAGGGTCTGACACTTAAAATTTCTACCGGTTTTGCAGGTGACGTTTTAAACAATTAAGTAACCCTCTAGTGGCATCCTGACTCAATTTATAGCACATGTAAAACGCCCACCTCAAGCAATTGAGATGGGCGTATATCTATTGTGCGTAGTGCTTACTTTCAGCTTTATATCGGCAATGTCCGGCGCTCCAGTACCGGAGCAGTGCCGACATATTGGATTTTTAAGCGATTTTGCTAGCTTTCTTTTTGAGTTCGCTGACGAGATCTTCTTGTCCGAGGATATAGCCGCGGCGAGCTTGATCATCAGCGTAGTTAATGATTGCTTCGGTAAGAGCATTGAGCATGGACATGGGGACAAACTCACTGACTTGATTGAGCAAACGCTCGGTGGCCACCCACTCATCGGTATTGAGCGGAATAGCATCATCAAGTCTGGCAATCACAGTGTAATTGTGCAGTTTGTCTACTTTAGCGTTCATGTAGTTCACCTTTTATTGAGCTGGAGCGTATTAGAGCAACTTGCTTGACCATGATGTATCCCTACCAGCACCCAGCCAGACTGCTTCAAGCAGCCCACCTGTCTATTGGTATTGGAAACACACGAGGTCTTTTGCGGTTAGCACCGCTTTTCTTGCGTGTATCTCTCTGAATTTTTTATGCCCCTAACGGGAACCCTTAATCATGAAATTGAGTTATCAAGCGGAGAATTTCATCTTCAGCTCTTCTTTGAATCCCAGTACGAACGGACAAAAGCCTCAGCCTGTGCGGTATTCGTCACTTCCTTAAATTCTTGGGCTTCGCTCAATGCATTCAAAATTTCGCCCACAATAGGGCCTGGTCCGATGCCCAAAAGCCCCATGACATCAGCCCCTCCAAGTAGCTTGGGGATGTTGGCTATACTCTCCAGATATGCAGGATATCCCTCCACCAGACTGTGTAGCGATTGGCTCAAGGCCTCGCGCTTATCACCAGTCAAGCCAGGCCCGCGCGTGGAGCCAAAGTCAGCAAAAGCAAGCAGCATTAGTTCGGCAAAATCCTCACCGACATTTCTATAAAAACGATTGAGAGCTTTGACTGTAGGCTCTCCAGTATGGAAGAGCTGACCTGGTCTGAGGTGCCAGAGCACCAATTTTTCTACCAACTTGGTCAAAGCCCGCGGCCACTTAGCTCTCTGTGCTAAAGGACGAATCATCTCGGCTCCCAGTTTGTCATGCCCGATAAAGCTATGACGCCCATCTGGCTGCACTTCCCAGGTGCCCGGCTTACCAATATCGTGCAAGAGCGAAGCCACTTTTGTAGCAGCCAAGCGGGTCACTCCATAAGACATGGGCTGACTGACAGACTCAACAAAATAAGCTGGCAATGTAGGGAGCTTGGCCTCGAGCTGAGGCACGGTCTCAAGACTGTGGTCAAAGAGAGCCAGATGATGATAACTATTGGCCGTAACCCGTCTGCAGTCCTTTAGCTCGGGATAAACCGCCTCAAGCAGTCCAATTGCCCCCATCTCATGGATATAACTTCCAGCATTGGGCTTATCCATCAAAGTAAAAAACTCATAGTTGATGCGCTCCGGCGCCACTTGAGCCAACAGTGCCATATTGTTTTTGACAAAATCGCGGGTCTGACTCTCAATTAGAGCCTCTCTTGCTACAGCAAAGCGATAGACACGCAAAAGGCGCAATGGGTCTTCTTGCAAAACGGCTTCGCTGATAGCTCTAATAGTATTGCTCTCAAGATCCTCAAGACCACCCACCAGATCGATAATCTGGTCACGCTCAGAGCCATCGAGAGCGAGGGCATTGATGGTCAGGTCCCGACGCATCAGGTCCTCATGCATAGAGCTTTTATAGCCCGCAAAATCGAGATAGTTACCGCTCTCCAGGACTACTCTGGCTATATCAAACTGTGGGTCAAGCACAACATAGTGTCCGGCGAGCTGGTCGGCCACGTCTCTGGCAAATTCTAGGGCATTGGACTTAATAGCAAAGTCAAAATCAAAGGGTCCGGATTTAGCAGGGGCGCCTTTAGCTGCCACCGCTTCAGTCTCGATAGCATCGCGGATACAGCCGCCCACAAGGTACATTTCGATACCGCGCTCTCTGGCCAAAGCAAAAGCAGCCTGCACGCTTTGATCATCCAGGGGATGCCGTCCACTAATAAAACGGACTTGTTTTTTCACGTGGCCTAAAGTGGCGTCTCCATCAGTTCTCTTTCTTCTTTAGAGATCTGGAAGTGACCTAACAAATACACCAGACCGCCCACCAGGCTGCTCAATGTAGTCATAAACAGGAGCATGATGGCGAAGGCAATAGCATGTGAATTATCCACACCCTGCAAGGTGAGGAAATAGGTATAAGCCCATTCGCGGATACCGATGCCGTTAAAGCTGGGGGTGACAAAACCGAGCACTGCCACCGATGGATAAAAGACAAAGTAATACCAGAGCGGAATATCATTGAGCCCAAGGGACATGCCGATAGCAACGTGCACTGCCACAATAATCACTTGCATCACAATGGAAAGCGCAATTGTGGTGCCCATGAGCTTTTTGTCACGCCAGTAGACCTGGACGCAGGAGTTATTAAACTGTTTGGCAATCCAGTTGTCCTTGCCCAAAAACTTAAGGGTAAGCGCTGGCATAAAAGGCACAACGGTAAAAATAAAGAATGTGCCAGCAAAAATCGGCAGCTTTAGCTGGATAGGCAGGCCGTTGCCGCCGGGACCAAAGAGCAAACCAACTGTGGCAAACAAAAAGAGCACAGCAATGCCAACGGTACGATCCGCCAAAACGCTATAAAAGGCATTGCTATATTGATTGGTGCCTTTTGACAGGTAGTAGCAGCGGCTAAAGTCACCGCCTACTGTAGATGGCAAAAACAGGTTAAAAAACAAACCAACAAAGCAGTACTGCACCAGTTTGAGTAAATTGCGTTCGAGACCCACGGCCTGTGCCAATAGCTTCCATCTGTGAGCATTGAGAAAGGTACTACCCAAAAATAAAACAATGGCCACAGTGAGATAGCCTTTGTCTGCTTGCAACGCCACGTCCAGCGTCTTGTGCAAGTCGACCTTGCCAAAGAGAAACAGGCTGGCAAAAAGCACCACAGACACCAGAATCTTGGCCCGTAGTTTGGTGGTTTTTGAGATTTTGATTGAGCTCAGGCGCTCTGAAATCGATTTGCCTGGCAATTTGGTTTCCGCATTCAAGAGGTTGTCAACCGAACTTCTATAGAGAGCTTCATCTGGGGATTGTGCCGATTGTCCGGTAGCTTGTCCAGGCTGGATTGGATGATTAACATCTTTTTCCAGTGTGGTGGCGCCCTTTGGTGACGACATCAAGATCTCCCTTCCAAAAATGAGCCTTTTGGCTTGCTACTGGATATGTTGCAAATATCCTTCGACAAACCCCGCGACCTGAGTCTAGCCCGGTTCTGCGAGATTTTGATCCATGGTACGGTAAATGCCAAGATATTTGAAACTCAAAAAATTAACTTATGGAACTTTTCTGAGAAATTACGCTCTCTGTAAGACAGTGTCGACGCCAGGTAGGGGAAACCAGATACAATTAAAAAAAGAAAAGATAGCCTTTATCTATTTAGTATTACGAAGATAAAGCTATTAAAGAGTCCGATGGACCCCACTGAGCGATAGTGATCTAAGATTTGAAGTAAGTCAGTACCAAATTATTTGATGTAACCGCTAAAAATCTACATTTGAGGAAGAAAAGTTGTTCGAGAGAAGAGTGGTAGCGCGCATCGGCATTCCTCTAGCCCTGTGCTTGACCTTTTTTGGAATTCAGAACCTGATTATTGCCAAAGAAAAAGGTCCGTCAAAAGACCATATCGTCGTAGCCGATAATGGCGCCCCCATCCCGAGACCACTTGTTGCCCAACTAACTCGCAGCGGTACAGATCCTCAAGGACTCTACAATCAATCCTGGAAGCTTATCAAGGAGCAGTATTACGACCAGGCATTTAATGGTCAAAACTGGTCCAGATGGCAGCATCACTATGATGGCAAGCTCAAAACAATGGACGATAGCCACAAAGCAATCGAGACCATGCTTGCCAGTCTGGCTGACCCTTACACAAGATTTTTAGACAAAGAAGCATTTGCCGACGAAAAAGACCAGATTGAAGCCCACCTCTTTGGTGTTGGCATGCAACTCGGTATGACCGAGCACAAAGTCGTAGTCATTGCTCCCATCCTCGATACTCCTGCTTCGAGAGCAGGCATGATGTCTGGCGACGAAATTGTGGAAGTTGACGGCAAATCAATCAAAGGCCAATCACTCGATCAAGTCGTCAAACAAATTCGCGGCGCCATTGGTACCGAAGTAGAAATCGGCTACATGCGCAAAAACGAGCGCAAAAAAGTCAAACTAAAACGGGCTGAAATCCCAATCAAAGCGGTTACGACGGCAGAATTTTTGCCAGGCAATATAGGTTATATCCGCCTGGAGAGCTTTATCTCCAATAAAGCCACAGAAGAAGTAAAGGCCGCCCTCAAACAGCTCAATACCGCCGACGGTATTATCATTGACTTGCGTCACAACCCGGGTGGTTTGCTCACCAATGCCATCGAAATTGCTGGTCTATTTTTGCCAAGCAAAAACGTGGTAGTGAGCACAATCGACTCTGATGGCTACAAGCAGTCATCTTTTGTAGAGGGCGAACCAGTCTGCAAATTGCCGATGGTTGTGCTTATCAACAAAGGCAGTGCTAGTGCTAGCGAAATCCTCTCTGGTGCACTGCGTGATAATGGTCGCGCCAAACTAGTGGGAGAGAAGTCCTTTGGTAAGGGTCTTGTACAGGCTATAAACCGCCTCGTAGACGGCTCTGGTATCAACGTCACTATCGCCAAATATCTCACACCAAATGACACCGATATCCACAAGACCGGTATCTTGCCTGACTATCCAGTCAAAACCGGTGAAGAAGACATCAAAGAAGCCAAAGACCTCAAAGAAAAAGAAATCCGTGGTCCCTGGTGGATTGATTACTCAATGAAGGAATTCAAGAAACGCAGTCCCACAGACGGTAAAGATGCGCAATTGCTCAAAGCCGAAGAAGTGCTGCGCGATGAAATCGCAAAAGTGCACACTCCTAATGCCCCCAAAGCATCGGTAGTGCCTGCAGGTGGCAACAACGCACCAAAATATCAAAACTAATTTGTTATTTGGACACATTGAGAGAAGCGGTAGATTTAGACTGCCGCTTCTTTTGTTTTGATAACTCAATAGTCAAACAGACAATAAAGCTCTAGCAGTCCAGACCTTCGATGGCGCGTCCATGATGACGCAACTGGGTGGTGGTAGATATGGTGCTGGCCTCTGCCATCAGCCAATCTGGTGCGCGACGTCCGGTGAGCACCAGTACGCTGGGATCGACTCGATGATGCAATGCTTGTTTGACACTATCAAAATCGACCAGCCCCACTCTAGCTACATCAAGCAACTCATCCCCAATGACGAGATCGTCTTTGCGCTCCAAACCCTGGACAATGTATTGCAGTCCCTGACTGGCAGCGTCTTTGTCTTCAGGCAAAATACCATTTGGTGAGCTATAGAGTCTAAAGCTACCTTTTGGACCTGTCCCGAGACGATTGACACCGGTGTAGTGCATCGTCAATTTGCCAAAGTTCGATTCTTTGCTATTGGCCAGGACTCTCAAGGCTGGTCCTTCCGATGAGTTTTCTTCTAACTTATCAAAAAACACCAGGGTCACATTCATACCCTTACTGAGCGCTCTTAATGTCAGACCAAAGGCAGCAGTAGTCTTGCCACAGCCAGTGCCTAAATAGAGCCTGATTTTTTCACTGCTCGGTTTTTCAAACACAGGATCTAGGGTAGTCATTTGTATTCCTTAATGGTGCTTGGTGAATGCTTGCGAATAACTCATTAAAGCTGTTGACGGTTTACGCCAGAACAATTATCAATACTTGACTATCTCAACGGGCGTACCTTTGTCATCGATGCAGACAAAAGTAAGCTCAGCAGTAGTCACATGCACTTCTTCATGTCCCCGAGTAGATTCAACGTCAACCCTGACAGTAACTGAAGTGCGCCCAAATCTAAGGGGCTTGGTATAAAAGCTTACTACTTCGCCGATATATACAGGAGCTAGGAAGTTGACCTCCTTGATACCGGCAGTAACTATGCGCTGACGAGTATATTTACTTACTTCAACAGCACCAGCAAGGTCTATATAGCTAAGTATGATGCCGCCAAAAATGGTGCCCTGATTATTTGTATCCTTGGGCTGCAAGACCACTCTAATAGCGGGATCTCGGTCGCGAGTGGAGAGAGTACGTGCTTCTGGAGCATCCTCTTTCCTGATCTTTTTTTCTTCTGCCGCCAACTAACACTCACTCCAAAATTCGTCTTATAAA
The DNA here is from genome assembly GCA_016718315.1 of Candidatus Obscuribacter sp. GTDB lineage: Bacteria > Cyanobacteriota > Vampirovibrionia > Obscuribacterales > Obscuribacteraceae > Obscuribacter. The sequence continues at coordinate 662,629 of JADKDV010000001.1, forward strand.
TACAAAATAGTATCAGGAGAAACGCTGCCCAGGCTTAATACATTGCTCCTAAATCTGAGTGTGCTGGTGCATGAAAACATTTCCCTATTTATTATGACAATTGCAAG